>CAIYYI010000517.1 GCA_903930345.1 uncultured Verrucomicrobiota bacterium | reverse complement strand
TCATTGAAAAAGCAGGGTGCCACCGAGGTTAGACCACATCCTTGCGGGGTTGCCGGGCCATTCGGCGGCTAATCGGCAGGAAGGGGTGGCGGAAGGCCGCCGCAAACTCGTAACCACCCTTGAAGTCATCCCGGGTGTCTTTTTCGGTTTTGGCGAGCAGATTGGCTTCCACCATGTTGAAGACGATCTCGCCAAAATCCTCGCACCGGTGGATGCCCCACTCTTCCAGCACGGTCATCGTCATCGGCCCATACTGCGCCAGGGCATAGTCCTTGATGCCGCCCAGCAATTGCTGGCCGGTGACATGGCGCACCTCGTCCTTGTGCGGTTTGCCCATGGTCTTCTGGGTGTGGTCCAGGGCTTCCCGCATGAAATGGTAGGCGTCCCGGGTAAAGCGCGGATCGCGCTCCAGGAGTTTTTCCAATTCATCGTCAAAATTTACTCGCTGCATAAAAAAACTAACGTATGGCGGCCGCCGGATTTGCGGGCGGCGGCGGATGGGCCTGCCGCCACGCCCGCACCGACCACCCCACCAGCAAGAGCAGCAGGACTGTGGCCAGCACCTTCTGCTGTTGTCTGGTCAGATGACTCATGGGGCTCAACGTGCCATGGAACGGGTTGAAAAGCCAGTGGCCCCAACCCTGTATCGGTTCAAACCGCCACAATGTTCACCAACTTCTTTGGCACCAGGATGATTTTCTTGATGGTCTTGCCCTCCAAAAAGGGTTGCACCTTCTCCGCCGCCAGCGCCGCCGCTTCCACCTCGGGGGCGGCTGCGCCGGTTTTGACGGTGATGCGATCCCGCAGTTTGCCGTTCACCTGCACGGGCAGCTCCAGGGTGTCCTCTACCAGCCGCGCGGGATCAAACTGCGGCCAGGGCTGGTAGGCCAGGGCGAGCGGTGTGCCGCTCGTTTCAGTCCGCCCCGCCAGCTTGTCAAACAGCTCCTCAGCCAGGTGGGGCGCAAAGGGTTGCAGCAGGAGCAGGAATTCCCTGAGCACCGCCGCCGGGCGGGTTTCCCAGCCCATGGCCTCGTTGATGAAGACCATCAGCGCCGAGATGGCGGTGTTGAACCTCAGCCCCTCCAGATCCTCCGTCACCTTCTTGATGCAGGTGTGCAGCACCTTGAGCTGCGCCGCCGTGGCGGGGGCGGTGGTGATGGCGGCATGCAACCGCAGGGCTCCCACCAATTGGGCGGCCTGCTCCGGGTTGACTGTCAGGGCCTGCTCGAATTCCGTCTCGCTCGCCTCATCAATGAAGAGACGCCAGACGCGCCCCAGGAACCGGTACACCCCCTCCACCCCCTTGGTGTTCCACGGCTTGACCATCTCCAGCGGCCCCATGAACATTTCGTAAAGCCGGAAGGCATCCGCGCCATACTCGCACAGGATGCTGTCCGGGTTGATCACGTTGCCACGGCTTTTGCTCATCTTGAAGGTGCGGGCATCCACGCGGATTTTTGGCTGCGCCTTCAGCACAAAGGCATCCCCTGACTTTTCCACTTCCTCCTCCGCCACGCGGTGGCCAAAGACCATCGTTCCGGTCTGCTTGTGTGTGCCGGCCATTCTGGGCCCCTGCGGCGTCGCTTCCTCCTGGACGTCGCGCAGTTCCCCGGCGCTGCACAGGGTGCCATCCGGCAGGGCAAAGGCGGTGAACTCCATTTCACCAAGGATCAACCCCTGGTTGACCAGCTTGAAGAACGGCTCCGGCGTGCTGACGTGGCCCAGGTCGTGCAACACCTTGTGCCAGAAACGGGCATAGAGGAGGTGGAGAACGGCGTGTTCGGTGCCGCCCACGTACAGGTCCACTCCGGGAGTCTTCCCTTGTCCGCCGCCCGCCGTGCCCATCCAATATTGTTCGGCGGCCTGGGCGCAGAAGGCCTGCGCGTTGCGGGCATCCGCATAGCGCAGGTAGTACCAGCAACTGCCCGCCCATTGTGGCATGGTGTTGGTCTCCCGCCGGGTGCCATCCGCACGGTTCATCCACTCCACTGCCCGTGTCAGGGGCGGTTCACCGGAACTGGTCGGCTTGTAATCAGTCAGGTCGGGCGGACACAACGGCAGTTCGCCCTCGGGCAAGGCCGCATGGCCGCCCGCCGTCCAGACAATCGGGAACGGTTCCCCCCAGTAGCGCTGGCGGCTGAACAGCCAGTCGCGGATCTTGTAATTGATCGTCTTTTTGCCCAGACCCTGATCCGCCAGCCAGGCCGTGATTTTGGCTTTGGCCTCCGGCGTCGGCAAACCGGTGATGGACCCCGAATTGACGCTCACGCCGTCATCAACAAACCCCAGGGATTCCTGCCCCTCCGGAGCCTGCACCACGATGCGGATCGGCAGTTGGAACTTGAGCGCAAACTCATGGTCGCGGGTGTCATGCGCCGGCACGGCCATTATGGCTCCGGTGCCGTAGGTTGAGAGCACGTAATCCGCGATCCAGATCGGGATGCGCTCCCCGTTCACCGGGTTGATGGCGTGGGCTCCGGTGAAAACGCCGGATTTCTCCTTGGCCAGCTCCGTACGTTCCAGGTCGCTCTTGGCGGCCGCAAATTTGCGATAGCTGGCCACCGCTTGCGCGGGGGTAGCCTGGGCGGTGGTGTCGGTGCCTTTCCAATCCGCCGGGGTTCCCTCCGGCCAGGCGGCTGGCACCAGCTCATCCACCAACCGGTGCTCCGGAGCCAGCACCATATAGGTGGCCCCGAACAGGGTGTCGGGACGGGTGGTGAACACCACCATGCTTTTGGCCGCATCGGCGACCTGGAAGGTGACTTCCGCCCCCTCGCTGCGGCCGATCCAATTGCGCTGCATCTCTTTGAGTGATTCCGTCCAGTCGATGCCATCCAGGTCACGCAGTAATTTTTCCGCGTAAGCTGTGATTCTTAACATCCACTGCCGCATTGGCTTGCGGGTAACCGGAAAACTGCCCACCTCGCTCTTGCCATCAATCACTTCCTCATTGGCCAGCACGGTCCCGAGCCCCTCACACCACCAGACCGGCATTTCGGAGACATAGGCCAGGCGTTTGCCGTCGCGATAGGCCTTGATTTCGGCCTCGGTGGTCAATTCCGCCGGGCAGGGCAGGGTGGCCAGCGGTTCGGCGCGGTTGGTCTGCGGGTTGAACCAAGAGCCGTAAAGTTGCAGGAAAATCCACTGGGTCCAGCGGAAATAGCCCGGATCCGTGGTATCCACCTCGCGTGTCCAATCGTAGCTGAAGCCCAAGTCCTGGATCTGGCGTTTGAAATTGGCGATGTTCTGATCCGTGTTGAGGCGCGGGTGCTGGCCGGTCTTGATGGCATGCTGCTCGGCCGGCAGTCCAAAGGCATCCCAACCCATCGGGTGCAGCACGTTGAACCCCCGGGCGCGCTTGTAGCGGGAAATGATGTCAGTTGCCGTGTAGCCTTCCGGGTGCCCGACATGCAGACCAGCGCCGCTCGGATACGGGAACATATCCAGCACGTAATACTTGGGTGGCAACCGGTCAGCCCCCGGTGCCTGACCGGCCAGGCCATGGCGCTGGCCAAAAGGATGCTCCGCTGGGATGGTTTCTCCCGGGTTCCACGCCTTGAATGTCTGTTGCTCTTTCCAACGCTGCTGCCACTTGGGCTCAATGACATCAAACGGATACTGTTTGCGACTCGCCATAGGCGCGGGATAATGGGACATGGAGCGGCCATTCGCAATGGCAGAGTTGCAACGGGTTTATTAAGGTTGAAGAATCAGGGAAACTTCCTATTCTGTGCGTCATGGATCGTGTCGGCCCTAGGCCTCTGGATGGCCACGCCAACACCACGTGACATAGTGAACCAAAGCGCACCCCAACTCACAAACCGGATCAAGCCATGATGTTCGTCCTATACTGGGGTATGCTGGCGGTGGTGCTTGTGGGCATGGCGCTGCCCGTCGGCTTACGGCATCGGTCGCTGCCGCAGTTCGGCAAGGCGTTGCTGTTCTCCCTGGCCGGTGTGTTGCTGCCGTTGTTCACCTTTCTGCTGAGCGGCTTCATGACGCCCGATTGGAAGGGTGCCTGCCGCTGGGGGTGGGTGGACTGTTTTCATTCGGGCAAACTGGCGCTCACCCCGCTGGTGCTCTGGGCCATGGCCGCTTGGTATGCTGTGGAGGTCTTCAAGGCGAAGCATCCGCACCGGCCATGGATCATCCTTGGTCTGGTGGTGGGAGCCGGTATCGCTTCGGTCTGCGCCGTGTTTGGCTGGCTGACTGTCCATGTCGAAAACCCGCGCATTTTCCTCTGGATGTTGGTGCCCACCTATGCGGCGGTTTGGTACACCGTCAGCGCCCGGCAGTCCGTCAAGGCGGCGGGCTTCAGCCTCCGGGCCTGCCTGGTGGCTGCGGGCAGTTCGCTGCCTTTGTGGATCGGCGCGGTCCTGTGGTCGCGTCGGGTTTACGAGAAACTGCCCGATCAACCGCCCAGTTGCTTCATTGTCACCGCCGCCTCACGGGGCCATGCGGCCGTGGTGGGACCATTGGTCCCGGTGGCTCACGGCTCTCGTCTCAGTTTGGCCAACACCCAATTGCTGGCCTTTTGGCAACTGGAGGCCAGGTGGCAAACGGTTGCCCCGCGCAGCCACCGCCGGTTCCGGCGGGTTTATGGAATTGTGGGCCCGCAGGTGGCCCGGCGCATCCGGCACCCGCTGGCGGCCGACCTGGTGTACCTAGCCCTCAAACCGGCCGAATGGGGCGCAAGGCTGCTTTTGTCACGACTGTTCTTCCTGATCATTGTGCTCGGTCACGGCTTCGGTCGGTTGATACCGGCCAGATCACGCCCCAAGGCGGTTGGGCAGCCATTCTGAAATTCCGCTTGGGAAGCACCGGATACGCCTACTTGATCAAAGGTGCCGGGACTATTTCCAACCGGTTGGTCGGCCAGTTCAGTCGTCGGCTGACGTCCCGTGGAAATTGCCAGGTTTGCTGAGAGCCAGCCGCAACCCCGGTGTTGTCCACCCGGACTGGCCGTTGTCCGGCCGCCACCGCCAGAGCGGCGGGGATGTCCCAAATCTTCAGCACCCCAAAGTAATCCGGACCGGTCAGATGCGAAGTCGGCAGACCAGACAGGCGCAAGCCATCCAGACCCGGGAAATACAGGGAGGCATAGAGGGCGTTGACGGCCATGGTTTCGTTGGCCTCAACCGTGAGTGTGCGAATCCCCAGGCCGGGCACATGGCGCAACGCGGCCACGGATTGCCCGACATCCCAAACCCGCATGCCCTCCAGAGTCTGTCCCAGCAGCATGAACCGGCGCCGGAGATGATCCTGCTTGCGGGCATCCCCGGACCAGGCCCCGCTCCCGATACCCCGGACCGTCACCCAAGCCTGGATGACCCCGGCCTTTTTGATGCGGGCGACCAGGGCCGGCGTCTCTGGCGGCACCGGGACCACCGCGCAACCATTGGAGAACTGATCGCGGGTGTAGCCGTCCACCAACGGTGCCAGGGCTTGCTCCAAGGGTGCCCAATCGTTCTCAGCCACAACGGTGAGTACGGCACCCCGGACTTTGTTTCCGCTTGTGGGTACGGCCACAATCAGGCGCAGGGTGACCTGGGGCTGGCTTTCAAAATCATACGTTTGCCATTGTACCCCCGCCTGTCGCCGGGAGAACACCCGGCGGGGAATCGGGGTGGTGGAGAACGATGGCCATGCCCCGAAACATTGCGTCCGGACCTGCGCCAGCCACTGCGTCTGTTGCCGAACCCAGGCCGGGCCATCCGTCGGCAGGGCGGGCTGCGGGAGACCGGCCAGCAGGGCGGCGGGATAATTGGAGTTCACCGTGTCTGACGGGATCGTGGCAAACACCTTAAGCTGCTCCGGTTCAAACAGTTTTATGGCTGGTTTGTCCAGTGCCGGATCCGTTCCCTTCAGGTATTTGTTGAACCACCGAAAGACCGGCACCTGCAAATCCTGGGTGTCCTTATGGGGACCGGGGGCGATGACCAGGCCGAGGTTGGTGACCGCCTGGCAGACCTGGTAAATGCGGCGCACCTGTTCATGCACGCGCAGCACCCCATCCAATGGGAAGATGGTGTCGGCATCGGTGTTGACGATCAGCAGGGGCCGGGGGGCCACCAAGGCGGCGAACTGGGGGAAATCCCATTGCCGGGTGTTCAGATAAAACATGCAGTCGCAATGCCCCTCAATCACCCCATCCACCACCTGGTTTTGGAGGTCGGTGATGCCAGCCACCGGTGCCGCCACTTTGATTCGGTCATCAAGGGCGGCGGCCGTCCAGGTGTAGGAACCGCCGCCCGAACGGCCGGTCATGCCGATGCGGGTGGCATCCACCTCGGGCCGGGCGCAGAGGTAATCCAGGGCGCGGATGCTGGTCCAGGCTTCGATCCCGGCCGGGGTGTAACCGAGGGAATTCCACCACCACTGCCCCTCCCGGTAGGTGCCGTGGTGATGGCCGGGAATCTCGCCCAGTTGGAGGGTGTCAATCACCAAGCAGGCGTATCCGTGGCGGGCAAACCAGATGCCGTGATGCTGGTAGAAGGTCTTGTTGCCGGGCCAGAAATCCTTGCGGGGCGGGGCGGCGTGACCGCAGGCGTAGAGGATGGCTGGCACCCGGTTGGTCGCGCCCTTGGGGAGGTAAAGATTGGCGGCGGTGTACAGGCCGGGAAACGGTTGGAAATGGAGCTTCTCCACCGTGAAATCCTCCTGCTCCACCCGGTCGGTCAGCGTGACCCGCAGATCGGACCGCTCCGGTAGGGGCCAGAGGCCGAGCATGTCGAAGAGCTGTTGGCGGTATTCGGCGCGGCGTTGCTCCCATTGCCGAGCGGAGGTGATATTCGTGAGGCAGGACTGTGTCAGGCGGGTGGTTTCCGCGCGGAAATAGTCCGCCAATTGGCGATCCGCCGACCGGGGTGCGGGAGCCGGGCCGTTGGCGGCAAGGCAGAGCGCAACCACGGGCGAAAAAAAGAGCGTGATGAGGATTTGCCTAAACATGGTTTTGACCGCAGAATGAGGAAGCACGAATGAACACGCAAGCACGAATCTCTTTCACCAAAGCACCCGTCCGTGGCGGGGGCTGGCCCTTGGCTTGGGGAGCGGCGATCTGCTGGCTGGCGCTGCTTGGTCTCCTGATCTCCGGCTGCCAAACCACCCCCAAAATCAACTGGGAGACCCGGGTTGGCACTTACAGCTATGACGCCGCCGTGGTGGAGCTGGGGCCGCCGGACAAATCGGCGAAGCTCAGCGACAACACCCTGGTTTGTGAATGGCTGACCTACCACGGTGGGCACCAGGGCGGAGCCGTCCTCATTCCCGGGTTCTATCCGCAATACTGGTCGGATAACGGCTCGCCGGACCGCTTTTTGCGTCTCACCTTCACCGCCGAGGGGAAACTGAAGGAGTGGAAAAAAGTGGTGCGGTGAGGCCGGATGAGCCCATCTGATTTTCCGGCAGGAAAAAAACTTATAAAAGTGCGATTCTTCGCTTTTGTTTTTCAAAAACCGCACTATAAGTTGGTTTCACGATGAAAGTGGACCTAGGCATTTGGGGCAAGCTGACCAAAGTGGTGGTCTTCCTGATTGTGGCAGCGATCGCCATGATCGTGGCCGTGCTGTATTACCCGCTCCTGCAACAGAACGAGCGCATGCGCAAGGTCACGATGCAATTGGACGCGCAAATCGCCCAGGAGGAAGCCAGCCAGCGGCAGTACCTTGCCCAGATTGAGGCCATGCGCAACGACCCCCGAACAGTGGAGCGCCTGGCCCGCGAAAAGCTTGGCTATGCCCGGCCCGGTGAGACCGTCATCCGTTTTGAAGAGTCCTCCGCGGTGCAATCCGTGCCGCTGCCGCCCCTCAATACACGCCAGTAGCCGCAGGTTTTTCCGCCCCTGCCGTCTGCCGGTTTTCCCCCATCACCCGGTTCAGGAGTCGATCCCGTTGCCAGCGTGGGCGAGTTGTCTGGCGTCCCCTGCCAACACACACAAAAGGCGCGTCCCGGTCACAACCAGGAGCGCGCCTTGATAGATCGCCACCGCAATTCCAGCCGCAAGAGGCCGGACGTGGCGGATCAGACGGTCATGATTTCCTTTTCCTTGTGCTCAACGTGCTTGTCGATTTTGCTGATGTAATCATCGGTCAGCTTTTGCACTTCTTTTTCAAGGTGTTCCAAATCATCTTCCGGAATGCCTCCGGACTTGGAATCCTTCTTGAGATGTTCAATGGCATCCCGGCGGACATGGCGGATGGCGATACGGCCGTCCTCAGCCATTTTCTTGATGATCTTGATCAGATCGGTGCGCCGTTCCTGGCTCAGTTCCGGCATCACCATGCGGATCACCTTGCCCTGGACGGTCGGATTGATGCCAATGTTGCTTTTCTGGATGGCCTTTTCAATGGCCCCCGTGGTGGTCATGTCCCATGGTTGAATGAGGATCATGCGCGGTTCCGGGGTGGTCAATCCCGCCAATTCGCGCACCCGCATGTGGGATCCGTAAACCTCCACCATGATATTTTCCACCAGCCCGGTTGAGGCTTTGCCGGTGCGGATGCCGGAGAACTCATTCACCACCACCTGCTCCGTCTTGATCATCTTCTCTTCCGCTTCCAATAAAATGTCATCAGGTGTCATATGTGGGTATTATGGTAACAAAAAAGGTTGGCTTTGTATAGTGTCATCACACGCAAAAAACGCGGGCTTCCGCATTGAATTTATGATGATCGTCTGACTTGGACGCCTATTGGCTGGGGGTGCGGATGCGATAGAACCGGTTGGTGCCGACGCCGGGGGCAAGGAGATTGACCACCCGGTTGGTGCGGCGGGCCACGATGTTCGCCAGCGGTTGCCAATTCCACAGGCCCTCGCTGTACTCCACGCTGTAAGTGCGGTTGGACACGGCTTGAAATGCCAGCGTCGAGCCTCCGGGGCCGGACGCCATTTCCGAGCGCAGGTTGCTCGCCGGGTTCCATGGGTCGGTACCGGCCAGGTATTCCTGCCAGTCTGGCAGCCCATCGCCATCCGAATCCACCAGTTTGCTGTTGGCGTTGGTGCTGGAAAAACTGTTGGCCGTCTCCCAAACATCCGGCAGCCCGTCGCCATCGGCATCCGCCAGCACGTTGAGGTAAAAGGCGGCGCTCAGGGTTTGGAACGTCAGCGCCGGGTTGGTGATGACCACGCGGTACAGGCCGCCCTGGTTGGCCAGCACATTGCGCAGGGTGAAGAAGCCGACCGTGTCATTGCTGGGGATGTTGGTCAGGACAATGGATGACTTGCGCCACTGGTAATTGAACGGCGGGGGATTGCCCTTCACCGCCACCGCCCAGGTCACCGATCCGCCCACCACCACCCAGTTCGTGATCACCGGGGGTTCCACGATCATCGGGGTGAGCAGGACGCTGGCCCGCACCGGCACGGAGGAGGTCACCCCGGCCACATTGGCCACCACCACATCGTAAAAGCCGTCTTCGGCCAGGCTGAAGTTGTTGAGGGTGATCCAGGTGTTGGTGCCATCCGGCATCAAGGCTCCGTCATGACGCCACTGGTAGCTCAGCGGAGCTGTGCCCGAGGCGGTGACGCTCAGGGTGACATTGGATCCCGTCCAGCCATAATCCGCCGTATTGGTGGAGCCCCGCACCTGCACCTCCTGGGGCGGCACGACAAAATAGGGCGGCACCAGGACGGTGAGATGGGCAGGCTCGCTTTGCACCATGCCGGCCGCGTTGAAAATCAACACTTGGTAATCCCCTTCCACCATCGGTTGGAGGTTGGTGAGGGTCAGGAAAGCGTTGGTGGCGTCAGGGAGGAAACTGCCGTTGAAACGCCACAGGTAGCTCAGGGGGGGCGTGCCGGACACCTGGGCGGTGAAAGTGTGGTCCAGGCCCTGCAACCGGGACTGGCCGACGGGTTGCACCACCCACTGGGGGGGATCCTGCACCACCAACTGGGCGGGAGCACTGATCGCGACGCTGGTGGCGTTGGTGATCAGCACATCGTACGCCCCAGCATGATTCGCCCCCACGCGTGGGATTCGCAATACGGCATTGGTCTCGTTCGCGATCGGCTGACCATTGAACCGCCACTGGTAGGTGAAGGGCGGGGTGCCGCACAAGGTCACGCTGAACCAGACATCGTTGCTCAGCCCCGTGGTGCGGGTCTGCGGTTGGGCGGTGATCGCCGGTGAGGCGGCCACCATCGTTCCGGGTACCGCCAACGGCGTGGGCAGGCCGACCGTCCAATTGAACGGATTCGAGCCCGCACTGCCAAAGTTGAACCGGTGCAGGGAGTTGCCGGTGGCATCGGCTCCGCACGGCCAGGGGGGCAGGTCGGCGTAAATGACTTCGTCCACCACCACCCAGGTCACCGGGTTGAGCGGGTCATCGGTGAAGTGGGCGCGCTCAATGGCCAGTCGGCCGCTGCTGTTGGGCAGCTTGCCGCCCCGGTACGGGCCCAGGATGTTGGTGGCGCCACCCAGGGCGTATTTGGATCGGAATGCCGCCAACTGGGTCACGTTGGTGGTGGGATCAAAGTTCACCAGCACGCAGTACTGTCCCGCCGCCAGGGTGTAACTGGCCGGGAAGGTGAAATCAACCGCGCCGTTGATCCGCCAGGATCCAGCCTCGGTGGCCAGCATGACCGGCTGCGCGGTGGGGTTGTACACTTCGATGAACTCGTCCACATCGTTGTCGTTGGTGCCGATGTCCGGCGGGTGATACTGGATCTCGCTCACGGAAACGGTGGGGGATGCGGGCGTGTTGTTGGTGCCCGGCGTCGGCAGCGGCAAAGCCTGCCAGTAGCTGTTGCCATCTGGATACCGCCCCAGCGACCAGCCCGACTCCTGACCCTTGAAGGAAACCGAGTCAACCACGCGGTCTTCGGCGGTGCCAATCAGGTAGGAGAGCAGCAACTGCTCTCCGGCCCCGCTCAGGCCAAACCCGCTGTTGGTGGGGAAGTGGAACCCGCTCACCTCGTCAAACGTCACAAAACCATGGGCCGGAATCACCGTGCCCGGCGGGATCTGCCACTTGGTCAGGGCAGCCGGATCATCGCTCAGGTACCACCCCTGACCCAGGGTGACCGGGAGGGAGGCCGGGTTGTACAGCTCGATCCAGTCATTGGAGTCATACCCCGGATTGGCCGGGTTGCTGTAGCTCGTGTTGGCGCTGATTTCATTCAGCATCACTGTTGGCAGTGGCTGCAGATCAGCGCGGCCCGGCGAGCCTTTCAGATAGACGCTGGGGAGCCAGTTGCCGCCGTATTCGGCGGTGCCGTTCTGTTCGGTGGCCAGTGCGGCGGGATCCAGCACCAGCGAGTGGCCGACCCCATCGGCCGTGGCCGCCCAGCCGCGGCCGTCGCTGTAGGTGAAGGAGACAATATCCGTGCCGCCGACCGAAGTGCGCAAGGTGAGCCGTTCGCCTGCGTTGTCCAATGAACCGCTGTAAGGCCCGATGACCACCACGGACGGCCCCAGTCCGTAGAAACTCCGGAAGGCCGCGAAATCACCCGTCCGCGCCAACACCAGATACCCGCCCGGGGGAATCACCGTGCCGGGGGCGAAGGTGTAGTCAATCCCCTGGGTGAACTTCACCCCGGTCAGGTCCAGCGCCACGCCGGGGCTGGCGTTGTAAAGCTCCACATATTCAAACCCACCCGCCGGCGGGTTATACATGATTTCCGTGATCCGCAAATAAGCCATGAGATTCGCGTAGATCTCCGGTTCGCCCACGGTGAATTCGTAGGGCGGGGACCACCGGCTGGTGCCGCCCTTACTGTCCGTCATTTGCACCCGCACCCGGTACCGGTCCCCGACACGGAGGGCGCTGCGTGGCACGGCCAGCTCAGTGACAAAGGTGCTGTTTGTGACTCCCCAGGGGCTTTCGATCTCGTACGGCAGGGATTCAGCGAGGGGCCACGCCGGAGTGTTGGTGGTCACCTGGGCCAGGCGCCATTTCATGCCCGCAAAGGTGTAGTTGGTGGGGCTGCTGAAGCTGGAGGTGCGGAACACCACCCGGTTGATCGGGAAGTTGCTTCCACCGCCGTAGCTGACCACGGGCGTATTCGGGATGGTGGCATCTGTGGAAAGCGTGTCCAGATGGGTGGCCCGGGTGACCACGTAATTCTTCATGATCTGCACCCCGGCGGCAAAGCTGCCTTTCAAGGCCGGGTTGACCGAACTCTCGTTGGGGAACAGGTAGAACTTGCCCTGGCCCGACTTGGAGGAATTGACATAGCTGGACACCATGATGGGGTTGTAATCCCACATGGCCTGGTCGGCGGTGATGATGGAAGGCCGGTTGGTGGGCCCCTGCAGCAGGGCGGCGTATTCGTCCAGCAATTGAAACGCCTGGTTTGTGTTGAAAAAGAGATCGCGGATTTCGCGCACCCGGTTGCGGAACTCCCGCTCGAAGACCGGCTTGGCGTTCACCAGGCTCATTTGGTAGCTGCCGGCCAACACCCCGATGCCATTGACCGCCGTGGCACCCCAGAGCGGTCCGGCAATCTTGTCAATGCCGCCGCAGCCGCTGCCGGTGTTGTACATGTTCTGCGCCCAGCTCAGGTCGAGATCCCATGGCACCACCTGCCACCGGCGGTTCTCGGGATTCAGGTAGTAGAAGAAGTTTTTGCCGCCGCAGATGTCGTAGTGATGGATGCCCTGCACGATGCTCTGGTAGCTGTAGTATGCCTCCGTGTTGAAATTGGCCCGCCACCACGCCTCGGTGGCCGAGGTTGTCAGCCCGGCCTGGAAGGCGATCACATCGCTGCTGTCGGCCGTTCCGGTGGGCCCCTGGTTTTCCAGGGTGCCGTTGGCCCCCGACAATCCGGTGCCGCTTTCCATCTTGTAGATGTTGCCATCGGGCATCTGACGCTGCTCGAGCATCCGTCCGCCAATGTCCTCAATGGCCAGGTAAACGCCCCAGAAGTCCCCCCCGAACTGGTTGCCAGCCGGAGCCTCCTCCGCCTCATCAATCACCCGGAATGTGATAAAGCTGGTTTTGGGCGCCATGATGCCGGCCAAGTTGAACATCCGCATGCCCACGGACTCAAACATGCCCTGTTCACCCCGGTGGTTGTAGTCACCCTGTTGGATGCTGGCACCCAGATTCACCTTGGTCCAACCGACGGGAAACTTCTTGCCCCAGTCGTCCCGGGCCTGGAAATCGTGGCCCCGGTTCATGTCAATCTTCCACATGTTCTTGCCCATGGCATAGCGCCAGACGCCGCCCCGGGGGCGATAACGGATATGGTCATAAACCTGGCCATCATAAACGAGTGCGCCCTGCCAGTTGTAGCCTTCCCGGCGGACATCACCAAAGGGGAATTGGTTCGTCCACGTGCTCGCTTCCACGGCGGATTTCTTGGAGATCAGATGATAAGCCGGCAAACGGTTCATTTCCTCCGCCGGAAAGGTGAGCACCGGATTGACGCCCGGGCGCGTGGAGGCGCTCCAAGCCGGGATGCCGTTATAGACGAAGTAGGCGAAATTGGGCTGCGGATCATCCGCATACGGCACCTGCACCATCAAACCAGGCCCGTCCGTGGCCTGAATGCGATACCGGATCAACCGGCGATGGGTTTGGAGACTGGCCGCCATGGCGGCGGTGTAAACCCCATCCCCGGCGGTCACATCCCCGTCAATCCCGGCATCATTCATCGCCGCGCGCGTCCAGGTGTTGGTGTAGGCCGCATCGGTCAGGTCGATGTAATTGCCCGGATCCACCATCTGATAGCTGAGCAGCACAGAGGCCACCCCTTGGGGATCGGTGATTTTGGCAGTGATCCTCACCACCTGGCCGGCCTGCGGCGTCTGCGGGGAGTGTTCCACCTGCCGGATTTGCGGCGGTGCGTTTGTGGCGTACACGCGATTGATCCGGCCCGGGGTCGGCCCTCCGGCCAGGCCATTGGTGGAGGCGCGCCAACTGCCCGCCAGGCTGTTGTCCAGACTCGGATGAATCAGCTCGATGGAATAGCCGGGCGGATCCCCCACGGTCGGCCACGGAAAACCCATGCCGTACTGCACCTCATCCACCAACACCCCCTGGTTGTCCACCAAGGTCAACCGTTCCCCGTACTTGGACAAACCGTTGGTGAACGGTCCATACACGTTCGCCAGGCCGAATCGGCCGGCGATCAGAGTCGGGCTCTCGGCCACCACCACGTATCCCCCCTGGGTCACGATGGTGTTGGGCGGGAAGGTGTAATCGACTCCGTTGGCAATCCGCCAGCCGGCCAGGTTCAGGGTGTTGGTGCCGGCATTGTAGAGCTCCACGAACTCGGCCCGGTCGGTCGGGATATCCGGATTGCTGTGGATCTCGTTGATCACCAACTGAGCAGGTGCGAGGAAGGCGAATATACCGCTCACCAAAGTCGCACACCAAACCGGAAACAAATTGCGGGACAACATAGGCTTATAATTGGGTCTGGGAGAAGCTTAGCCATTGCCGGATTCGTATGCAAGCCTGCAAAAATTCCCGGCCGGGGAATCTGCAGGTTCAAAGATGACTTGGCGTGACTCCTGATGACTCCTGATGACTCCTGATGACTCCTGATGACCGGAATTTGAAGTTTGGGTGGAAAAGCGGTGTGAGGCGTGAAACGTGATCCGTAAAACGTGAGGCCGAAAATGAGCACAACCACGAATTGTTCGAATGACACGAGTAGGAAGTTGGGTGCGAACCGGGCGGGAACGCCGGTGTTTCGGAAAACCGGGGGGATTGGCGCACGTATCAGGCAGGACACCACGACAATTTGAGATTTCAGATTGGAGATGGCAACCGAATGGCTATGGGGGTTGGCGTTTGTTTTCATGGCGGTTTTCAGGCTTTCCGGTTTTGTAGTCAGGACTACATTTTCATTTTTTGAGGGTGATTTCAAATCGGACCAAATCGGACCATAAAACATTTTTTTCGCGGACCGATATGAAATGGCATTTTTAGGCATCCAATTTGTGGGCTGGTGGTTACGTCGAAATTCAAATCGGACTGTTTTTGAATTCAAATCGGACCCGGTCCGATTTGAAATTGTAGGATATAGACCGCATCCACGCAGTGGCTGGTGTCCCTGGGAGAGGGGAGAACGGATAAAAGCAGAAAGGCTGACAGGCTGAAATCCAAGGACAAACACGGGCCAAGTGTCGTGGACCGCGATGGATTGCACACGAAGAAGGGGCAGGCAAGACGGGGACGGCTCGGCGGGAGCCTCTCCCCACCGGGTTTTGGGTTTTCCCTCCTGCTGGGGCAAACGATCTCCCGGAACTTCGGCGCAGTGCCACCAAGAGCAATGT
>CAIYYI010000516.1 GCA_903930345.1 uncultured Verrucomicrobiota bacterium | reverse complement strand
GGCGGGGGCACCAACTACCTCACCACCTTTCCGGAAAGCAAAGAGGAGCTGTCCCAGTATGACGTGGTGTTTGTGGGGGACGTGGGCCTTGGCGAAGGCGAATTGACCGGACCTCAAATCGACCTGCTCAAGGGTTTGGTGGAGCAGCAGGGCAGCGGCCTGATCTTCCTGCCCGGGGCGCGCGGACGCCAATCATCCCTGCTGAACACCGCCCTGGCGGAACTGCTGCCGGTGCAATACGACCCGGCCAAACCCCTGGGGATCGGCCTCTCCTCGGAATCCGCCCTGCACCTGACCACGGTGGGCCGGGGTCATTTCCTCACGCTGCTCGCCAACGAGGAGAATGTGAACGAGGAGATCTGGAAAAACCTGCCGGGCTTTTACTGGTGCGCCGGAGTGCTCAAGAGCCGACCGGGGTCGGAAGTCCTCGCCGTGCATGCCTCCCTGCGCAACGAATCCGGCCGCCTGCCGCTGCTGGTCACCCGGCCTTTTGGCAGCGGCGAGACCCTGTTCATGGGCACGGACAGCGCGTGGCGGTGGCGGCGCGGTGTGGAGGACAAGTACTACTACCGGTTCTGGGGACAGGTCGTGCGATGGATGTCCCACAAACGCCACCTGGCCCAAGGCAAGGGCGTGCGCCTGGTGTACAGCCCGGAAAACCCGCGCCTGGGTGAGAATGTGTTTTTGAACGCCACGGTCTCTGATTCCTCCGGCCTGCCGTTGGACAAAGGCCCGGTTTACGCCACCATCACCTCCCCCTCCGGCAAGGCCGAGCGCCAGGGCATGGAACTGGTGCCGGGCGGCTGGGGTCTGTTCAAATCCGGGTTCTCAGTGCGCGAGGCGGGCCGGTACAAGGTCAGAATCAGCAGCGATAAAGGGGCCGGCGCACTGGAGAAGGAGATCATCGCGGCGCGCATCCTGCGGGAACGCACCGGACAACCGGCCAACGCCGCCAGCCTGCGGGAGATTGCGGAATTGACGGATGGCGCAACCGGCGGGGTGGCGGACGTGAGCGCGTTGATTGGCAGGATCGCGGCCCTGCCGGAAGCCAAGCCACTGGAGGACCGGATCCGCCTCTGGTCCAACCCGTACTGGGCCGGCCTCTTGCTGGGCCTGCTGGCGATTTATTGGACGGGCCGGAAATTGGCGGGTATGATTTGATGGTCAAACACAGGCGGCCAGCCGTCCCGGTGGCCGCCCAATGGAACAATATGCAATACCAGGCAGACCAGTTGATACAACTGCCGCCCGAGCTGCGGACGCAGTTTGACACACTGGAGCAACGGCTGTGGTGGGTGGACACCCTCATTGCCGCCACCGGGGCTTGTTGTGGGGTGCTGCTCTCGTACGCCCTCGTGTTTGTTTCCGACCGGTTTTGGGACACCCCTACCCTGCTGCGCCTGCTCCTGATGGCCGCCGGCCTGGGGGTGGCCGCCTGGTTTTTGTACGGGTGGCTGCGGCTGTGGGTCTTCCAGCGCCGCGACAGCCGCGCCCTGGCCACGCTGGTGCAAAAGCACCACCGGCGCCTGGGGGATCGGCTGCTGGGCATCGTGGAACTGGCCGATGAGCGGCAGCGTCCGGCCAATGTTTCTGCCGCCCTGTGCCGCGCGGCCATCGCGCAGGTCACCCGGGAGGCCGTCAAGTGCGACTTCCGGACGGCGGTGGCCACCCGCAAACCCAAACTCTACTGCCTGGGCACCGTAGTGCTGGCGCTGCTGGTGCTGGCCCCCTTCATCTTCGCGCCCGAGGCGGGTGCCAATGCCCTGGCCCGCTGGATCTGGCCCGTCTCCTCCACGCCGCGCTTCACCTTCGTCAATCTTTCCAACCTGCCGGACCGCCTAGTGGTGCCGCACGGGGAACCCTTTGAACTCGGCTGCGGCGTGGCTGCCAAACCGCCCTGGCAGCCGGCGGAAGGCCGCTGCCAGTTTGACGATCAGCCCGTCATCACCAGCCCCATCCGCAAAGACCGGATCCTGTTCAAGATTCCGGCGCAAACCAAGCCGGGGATCCTGAAGCTGTCCGTGGGCGACATCCGGCGAAAAGTGCAGATCGAACCGACCCACCGGCCCCAGTTGCGCCAGTTGCATGCCACCCTCTCCCTGCCCGACTACCTGCAATACGGGGAACAGAAGCAGGAGGTGCGCAACGGTCGGCTGAGCGCCGTGGAAGGCAGCCG
>CAIYYI010000515.1 GCA_903930345.1 uncultured Verrucomicrobiota bacterium | reverse complement strand
GGGCGAGGCTCCTGCCGAGCCGCGTTGGGCTTACCCCTGTCCGGAACGCGGTGGCAACCGGACCGGATCATTTTGCGATTTCAGAGGGGGACGGCTCGGCAGGAGCCTCGCCCCACCAGCCATTAGACTTTGTGGCTGGGTCTCGGGATTCCACCCTCCAGCAGCAATTGACACAACCGCTTTTTCATAACCGACAACCCCTCCCATTCCCATGAACCACACCCGCCGAACCTTCCTGGGCGCCCTGACCGCCCTGCCTCTGGCCGCCTCCCTCAACCTGGCCGGAGCCGGAGCCGCGTCCAACCGCAAATTCCGCCTTTCCCTGAGCGTGGGGAGCATTGGCGTGAACGCCGACCAGCGGGAGGCGCTACGACTGGCCGGCAAACATCAGTTTGAGGCGGTGGATGCCAACGCCAATTTCTTCACCCCGCTGACCCCGGACCAGGTCCGGGAGATCAACGCGGAACGGACCCAGGCCGGCCTGACCTGGGGTGCCGCCGGTCTGACGGTGGATTTCCGGGGCGAGGAGGCCGCTTTTCAGCAGGGGTTGCAATCCCTGCCCAAGATCGCCGCCGCCCTGAAACAGGCGGGGATCACGCGCATCACCACCTGGATCTCGCCGGGGCACTCCCAGTTGACCTACGAGCAGAACCTGGAACGGCATGCGCAGCGGCTCCGTGCGGTGAGCAAGGCGGTGAATGAGCAGGGCCTGCGGCTGGGGCTGGAATACGTGGGCACCAAGAAATCGCGCGAGAAGTCACCCCATCCTTTCGTGCATGACCTGAAGGGCATGCGGGAATTGCTGGGGGCCATCGGAGTGCCGGGCACCGGGGTGGTGCTGGACACCTGGCACTGGTGGACCAGCGGGGAGACGGCGGCGGACATCCTCAGCCTGAAGAACAGCGACGTGGTCTCCGTGGATCTGAACGATGCCCCCAAGGGCCTGGCGCGGGACGAGCAACTGGACGGACGGCGGGAGCTGCCGGCCGCCACGGGGGTGATCCCGGTGGCGGAATTCCTGGGGGCGCTGGTGAAGATCGGCTATGACGGCCCGGTGCGGGCGGAGCCGTTCAACCAACCGCTCAACGCCTTGGACAACGAGGCGGCTTGCGCGGCGGTGAGCGCCGCGATGCACAAAGCGTTTGCCTTGATTCCCAACCCCTAACCGAGGCACCATTCACCCATGTTTAGCGCGATACGCAGCGTACATTTTGTCGGGATTTGCGGCACAGCGATGGCTTCGGCGGCCGTGGCCATGAAGGAAATGGGCGTCCAGGTGACCGGCTCGGATGCCAATGTCTATCCGCCGATGTCCACCTTCCTGGCGGAGCGCCAGGTGCCGGTGATCACCGGCTACGCGGAGCAGAACCTGGCGCACCGGCCGGACCTGGTGGTGATCGGCAATGCCATCTCGCGCGGCAACCCGGAGGCGGAGTTGGTGCTGGAAAAGAAACTTCGCTACTGCTCCCTGCCGGAGTTGCTGAAGGAATTCTTCATCCGGGGCAAACGCAGCCTGGTGGTGACCGGCACGCACGGCAAGACCACCACTGCCTCCCTGCTCACCTGGGTGTTCGAGCACAACGGGCTGAACCCGAGCTACCTCATCGGCGGCATCCCCAACAACCTGGGCCAGGGGGCACGGTTCACCAACAGCGAGTGGTTCATCATCGAGGGCGACGAGTACGACACCGCCTTTTTCGACAAGCGCAGCAAGTTCCTCCACTACCTGCCGGAGGTGGTGATCCTGAACAACCTGGAGTTTGATCACGCCGACATCTTTGAAAACCTGGCGGCCATCCAGACCTCGTTCCGCCGCCTCATCAACATCATTCCCCGCAACGGCTTGCTCCTGGCCAACGGGGATGACCGCAACGCCGCCCCGCTGCTGAACGTCACGCATTGCCCGGTGAAACGGTTCGGGCTGGGACCGGAAAACGCCGTCAACGGCTTCAATCTGCGCTACGGTCCCACCGCCAGCGAGTTTGAGATCCCCAGCTTCAAGTTCCACCTGAACCTCGTCGGCGAAATCAACGTGCGCAACGCCCTGGCGGTGGTGGCGTGCGCCAAGCACTGCGGGCTTTCCAACAAGCAGATCCAGTCCGCCTTCGACACCTTCAAGGGCATCCGCCGCCGCATGGAGATCCGCGGCATCTCGGGCGGCATCACCGTGGTGGACGACTTCGGCCATCACCCCACCGCCATCCGCGAGACGCTGCGGGCCCTGCGGGTGCGCTTCCCGGGCACCAAGCTCTGGGCGGTGTTCGAGCCCCGCTCCAACACAACCCGGCGCAACGTCTTCCAGGAGGAGCTGCCCCGGTCGTTTGCCGAGGCGGACGCCGTGGTGCTGGCGGAGGTGGCGCGCCTGGAACAGGTGCCCGTCAATGAACGGCTGGACCCCGTCAAGCTGATGAAGGATCTGCAGGCGGATGGCAAACCGGCGGCCTACCTGCCGGACGTGGACAGCATCGTCAACCACCTGGTCAAACAGGTCGCCCCCGGCGACGTGGTCTGCGTGTTCAGCAACGGCGGATTCGGCGGCATCCACCAAAAGCTGCTGGACCGTTTCCGCCTGGGTCGGTGAGCCGGACAAGACCGGCTGAAAAAGGGAAAGCAACCGGGGCCATCGGGGTCGTGCCAGCCGCCTGGTCTGCGTGCGGCATGCCGCCGCCGGGTATTTTTACTGCACATGCGGGAAAACACCAAAAGCCAACGAACATGAAAAATCACCCCAGCCTTCTGGGCTGCCTCGCCCTGGCCTGCCTTTGCCTGATGCCCGGATTGACCCCGGCCCAGACCAACGCCCCCGGCCCCAGCCGTTCCGCCTGGCAGGCACTGCCGCTTTGGAGCCGACCAGGGAGCCGACCGACCGCCGACTGGCTGGTCAACGATGCGCCCTTCCGGGCCGGGGTGTATCGGGGGGCACACCCAGACGAACTCGTGCTGGCCAACGGCCTGCTCGCACGCACCTTCCGCCTGGCCCCCAACGCCGCCACGGTGGGGCTGGATCACCTGGTGACAGGCGAGGCGATCATCCGCGGGATCAAGCCGGAGGCGGTGGTCTCAATCGACGGGGTGCGCCATGAGATCGGCGGCCTGAGGGGGCAGCCAAACCACGCGTTCCTGCGCGCGGATTGGATCGGGCAACTGAAAGCGCGTCCCGCCGCCTTCCAATTCACCGGCTTTGCGGTCGGCAGGCCGGAGGCCCGGCTGGAGTGGAAGACCGTGCGCCGCCACGCGCCCGGTGCGCAGTGGCCACCCGCCGGGGTGCAATTGCGCATGGATTACGAGCTGCCCGCCACCAACGCGGCCGCGCCCCTGCGCGCCTCCGTCTTTTACGAGCTGTATGACGGATTGCCCGTTTACAGCAAATGGCTGGTGATCAGCAACGGCACCGCGCGGCCGATCCGGGTGGATAAGGTGGCGTCCGAGCTGCTGGCGGCCGTGGAGCGCACCGTGGAGGTGGACGAGCTGACCACGGGCCTGATCCCACCCGCCATCCATGTGGAAACCGACATGGCCTTTGGCGGCATGTCCGGGCCGGGTGCCAACCGGCGTTCCTATCGGTGGCTGCCGGATCCGGAGTACCAGACGCAGGTGAATTACCTCCGCAAAACGCCCTGCCTGCTTGAAGTGGGGCCGGACCTGGGGCCCGGCGAGGTTGTGGCGCCCGGCGGCCAGTTCCAGAGTTTCCGCGCCTGGATCCTGCCCCATGACAACACGGACCGGGAACGGCAGGGCCTGGCCGTGCGCCGCCTCTACCGGAAAATGGCGCCCTGGGCCACCGAGAATCCCCTGATGATGCACATCCGTTACGCGGATGAAAAAACCGTGACCAACGCCATCAACCAGTGCGCGGAGCTGGGCTTTGAGATGGTGATCCTCACCTTCGGCAGCGGGTTTGACCTGGAAAACGAGAAGCCCGCCACGCTGGAGCGCGCCCAGAAATACGCCGCATATGCGCGGAGCCGGGGCCTGGAGATCGGCAGCTACTCCCTGCTGGCCTCCCGGCACGTGGGCGGCGGCAACGACGTGGTGATGCCGCCCGGCGAAAAGCCGGCCTTCGGCAACTCCCCCTGCCTGGTGAGCCGCTGGGGCACCAATTACTTCCGGCGCCTGTACGAGTTCCACCAGCAGAGCGGCTTCCAGCTCCTGGAGCATGACGGCTCCTACCCCGGCGACGTCTGCGCCGCCACAAACCATCCCGGCCACACCGGACTGGAGGACTCGCGCTGGGCGCAATGGATTGCCCTCCGCGATTTCTACCACTGGTGCCGCGCCCAGGGCATCTACCTGAATGTGCCCGACCACTATTTCCTCTCCGGATCCACCAAGACGGCCATGGGCTACCGTGAAACCAACTGGTCGCTGCCCCGGGACCAGCAGGTGGTGCACACCCGGCAGAACATCTTCGACGGCACCTGGGAGAAAACCCCCTCCATGGGCTGGATGTTCGTGCCGCTCACCGAGTATCAGGGCGGCGGCGCGGCCGCCACGATTGAGCCGCTGGACACGCACCTGGACCATTACGAGCGCATGCTCTCGTACAATCTGGCCCTTGGCGTCCAAGCCTGCTACCGCGGGCCGCGCCTCTATGATACCCCCCGCACCAAAGCCATGGTGAAAGGCTGGGTGGATTGGTTCAAGGCCCACCGGGACATCCTGGAGAGCGACATCATCCACGGTCGGCGCGCGGATGGCCGCGATCTCGACTGGATGCTGCACGTCAACCCCCGGCTCAAGGAAAAGGGCCTGCTGGTTGTATTTAATCCATTGAATGAGCCGGTCACCCGAACCCTGCGGGTGAACCTGTACTACACCGGGCTGACCAGCCGCGCACACCTCCGGGACGGGGACGGCAAAAGCCGCACCCTCAAGCTCGACCGCGACTACACCATTGCGCTGCCGGTCCAAGTGCCAGCCCAGGGCCTGAGCTGGTATGTGATTGACTGAGCCAAATCCACGCGCCGCACTTGCGGGAGAGCGACTGGTCCCTTATGCTGGCGGCATGATGACTCCGGTCGCATCCCAGTTCCCAGTCTGTCGCCCCCGGCGCCTGCGCCAGTCCCCCGCCCTGCGGGCCCTGGTGCGGGAGACCCGGCTGAGCCCCGAGCAATTGGTGCTGCCGCTCTTTTCCCGCCCCGGGAAAAAGCTGCGCCACCCCGTGGCCTCCATGCCGGGCGTGTTCCAGCTCTCGCCCGATGAGATCGTGAAGGAGGCCACCACGGCCTTCACCGCCGGGGTGCCGGCGGTCCTCATTTTCGGCATTCCAGAAACGAAGGACGCCCGCGCCAGCGGTGCCTACGCCGCCAAGGGCATTGTGCAGCAGACCGTGCGCCTGCTCAAAAAGGAGCTGCCGGACCTGCTCGTCATCACCGACGTCTGCCTGTGCGAGTACATGAGCCACGGCCACTGCGGCATCGTGGAACAGCACGGCCACAGCGCGCGCATCGCCAACGACCCCAGTCTGAAACTGCTGGCCCGCACCGCCGCCAGCCACGCCGAGGCCGGCGCGGACATCATCGCCCCCAGCGACATGATGGATGGCCGCGTGCGCGCCATCCGCAGTGCCCTGGATGCCGGCGGTTTTCTGGAGACGCCCATTCTCTCCTACGCCGCCAAATTCGCCTCGGGCTACTACGGGCCGTTCCGCGACGCGGCGGAATCCGCGCCCAAGTTTGGCGACCGGCGCAGCTACCAGATGGATGCCGCCAACCCGCGCGAGGCGCTGCGCGAGGTGGCGCAGGACATCGCCGAGGGGGCGGACATGGTGATGGTGAAGCCGGCGCTGGCCTATCTGGACATCCTGTGGCAGGTGAAGCAGCAGTTCGGCCTGCCCACCGCCGCCTACGCCGTCAGCGGTGAATACTCGATGGTCAAGGCCGCCGCCGCCAATGGCTGGATCGATGAAAAGGCCGTGACCCTGGAAAACCTGCTGGCCCTGCGCCGCGCGGGGGCGGACATCCTCATCACTTATGCGGCGGTGGACGCCGCCCGCTGGTTGAAGGGCGGCTGAGCGGACCAAAATCATGAGCTGGTCCTTCAAACTCGGCCGCATGTTTGGCATCGACGTGCGGGTGCATGTGACCTTTTTTTTGCTCCTCGCCTACGTCGGCCTGCGGCAGGGATTCGAGGAGAAAAGCCTGGGGGCGGCCCTGGACGGCATGCTGTTTCTGGGGCTTCTTTTCGGGTGTGTGGTGCTGCACGAATTCGGGCATTCCCTCATGGCCCGCCGCTATGGCATCGCCACCCGGGACATCACCCTGCTGCCCATCGGTGGCGTCGCCCGCCTGGAGCGGATGCCAGACAAGCCCTGGCAGGAATTGTGGGTGGCGCTGGCGGGGCCGGCGGTCAACGTGCTGATCGCCATCGGATTGGGTCTGGGCCTCTGGGTCAGCGGCGGCAGCTTCAGTCTGGAGGACGAATCCGGGGGCCTGGCGGGCGAATTGTTGATGGTGAACCTGTTCCTCCTGGGGTTCAACCTGCTGCCGGCCTTTCCCATGGATGGCGGCCGGGTGTTGCGCGCGCTACTGGCCATGCGACTGCCCTACGCCCGGGCCACCCGCATCGCGGCCATCGTGGGCCAGGGCATGGCGGTGCTATTCGGCCTGGCCGGGGTGTTCATGAACCCCATGCTGATCCTGATCGCCGTCTTTGTCTGGGCGGGGGCCGCCCGGGAAGCCGCCGCCACCCGGATGAAATCCGCCCTGGACGGCATCCCGGTGCGGGCGGCCATGCGGATTGATTTCCGGGCGCTAGAGCCCGCCAACACGCTGGGGGAGGCCTCCCGTCTGCTTCTGCTCGGCGCCCAGCAGGATTTCCCGATCATTGTGGGGGGCGAGGTGGTCGGCGTGCTGACGCGGGAGAGTTTGCTGGCGGGGTTGCAGCAGGAGGGCGAAGCCCGGCCCGTGGAGGTTTTCATGACGCGCAACTACACGGCGGTGGAGCAGGATTCCCCCCTGGAGGAGGCGCTGCCCCTGTTCAGCCGGCACCAGACGCGCCTGGTACCCGTGGTTTCCCGCGGCCTGCTAGTGGGGCTGTTGACCGCCAACCAGGTCCAGGATTTTGCCCTGCTGCAGACGGCCCTCTCCACGCGCCCCGCCATCCCTTGAAAGACGGGATGCAAAATGCGGAGGCCGCAACGGTCCCGGCCCGGGTGCCGCTCTCTGGCAAGCTGCGGAACCTGACCCTCCAGTTTCAGGACCGGCCGGTCAGGTTTGGGGAGGTGGTCGCCACCATGCAGGGGCGCAGCTACGACCTGTTCCTGATCCTGATCACCCTGCCGTTCATCACCCCCATTCCCCTGCCGCTGCTCTCCACGCCCATCGGCCTCATGGTGGTGCTGGCCGGCAGCCGCCTGGCCCTGGGCCAACGGCCCTGGTGGCCGCAGCGGCTGCTCCGGCACGAGCTGCCTGCGCAATTCATGACCCGCCTGCTCACGGCCGCTACCCGGGTGTTGCGCGTGCTGGAATATCTGGTGAAGCCGCGCCTGGCCATTTTCCACCGGGCGGTGCTGTTCCAGCGGGTCTCTGGCCTCCTGATCGCCGGGGCCGGCCTGTTGCTCCTGCTGCCCATTCCCGTGCCTTTCACCAATTCCCTGCCGGCTTTGACCGTCCTGCTGCTGGCCACCGGGGCGCTGGAGGAGGATGGCCTGTTCTTCCTGGCCGGCGGCGGGATGTTCCTGCTCGCGGTGGGCTATTTCATCCTGCTGGCGGTGGGCGGCACCGAGGTGGTCCACGAGGCATGGCAGTGGATGCGCCCGTGAGGGGAGGTGGCGTGATTGGGTTGGTGGATGAGTGACCTCTTTTGTGATCCTCAGGATATAACCCTTGCCACCACCGCAGGGCAGCCAGTAGGGTCGCGGCCGAAATCGTGAACTCACGCGCCACAGCCTGGATGGCCTTCGGCCTGGCAATCTTTTGCGGGGCTTTTTTGCTCTTTCTCGTGCAACCCCTGATGGCGCGGTACATCCTGCCCTGGTTTGGCGGCGGACCCGCCGTGTGGACGACCTGCATGCTGTTTTTCCAGGTGTTGTTGCTGGGCGGTTACGCGTATGCCCATTGGAGTGTCCAGAACCTCTCCGTGCGCCGCCAGGTGCTGGTGCATCTCGCTTTGCTGGGGGTGGCCCTGTTCTTTCTGCCCATCGCACCCGCCGATCATTGGAAGCCGGTGGATGGCACCGCGCCGATGGGGCGCATCCTGGGGTTGCTGGGGGCCTGCCTCGGAGTGCCGTACCTGGTGCTGGCGGCCACCGGCCCCCTGATGCAGGCCTGGTTCAGCCGCGTGCAGCCCGGCCTCTCCCCGTACCGCCTGTATGCCCTGTCGAACCTGGGCTCCCTCCTGGCCCTGGTGAGTTACCCGGTGCTGGTCGAACCGGTGTTTTCGCGTCGGACACAGTCCCTGGGCTGGTCTGCCGGGTTGGTGGTGTTCGCCGTCTGCTGCGCGTGGTGCGGCCTCCAGGTGTGGCGAAGCAACGCTCCGGCGGCTCCTGAAACGGCGGCGAATCCCGACGATGCGGCGGATGCCAAAGTCCCCTGGGCGCATCGCGGGCTTTGGCTGGTGTTGCCCGCCTGCGGGGTGGTGCTGTTGCTGGCGGTCACCAATCGCATCTGCCAGGACATTGCCGTGATCCCCTTTCTGTGGGTGTTGCCGCTCGGGCTGTATTTGCTCACGTTCATCATCAGCTTTGACAGCCCCCGCTGGTATTGGCGGCCATTCTGGCTTCCCCTGGCGGCGGCCGGGGTGTTTGGCGTGGTCTGGATGCGCTCCCAGGGCGAGGGTCTGGACGCGGGGTGGATGGTCGGCATCTCGGTGGCGGCCATGTTTGCGGGCTGCATGGTTTGCCACGGGGAGGTTTGCCGACTGCGCCCGCCCCCCGCACATCTGACCGGTTTTTACCTGGCCCTGTCGGGCGGCGGGGCGATCGGCGGATTGTTCGTGGCGCTGGTCGCGCCCCTGATCTACCGACATTACCATGAGTTCCAAATGGGCTTTGCGTCTGTGGGATGGCTGATCCTGGTTGTGCTGCTGCTGGACCGGGGTGGGTGGTCCTGGCGAAAAAAACCGGTGTTGGCGGGCGGCGTCCTGATCCTGCTGACCGTGGGAGCCATCGCCGCCACACTCGCGCTCCGGCGCGATGCCCGGAAGGAAATCAGCGATTCCGTGGAGGTCACGCGGAACTTTTACGGGGTCCTGAAGATCACGGAGGACCAGCCCACCAATTCCATCCGCCACACCGTGAATCTCTTCCACGGCAGCATCACCCACGGGAAGCAATACACCGCCCCGGAGCGACGGCGCTGGCCCACCACCTACTACACCGGAACCAGCGGTGTGGGCCTGCTGCTGACCCACCTGCGGGCCGACCAACCGCGCCGGGTAGGCGTGGTGGGGCTGGGCACCGGCTCACTCGCCGTCTGGGGAAAAGCCGGTGACACCTTCCGGTTTTATGAGATCAATCCGGAGGTGCTCCGCCTGGCCCGCAGCCGCTTCACGTTCCTGGCGGACGCCTTGAGCAAGGTCGAGGTGGTGCTCGGTGATGCCCGTCTTTCCTTCGAACGCGAACCGGACCAGCAATTCGACATCCTGGCCCTGGACGCCTTCAGCGGCGACGCCATCCCGGTGCATTTGCTCACCCGGGAAGCCTTTGCGATTTACGGGCGGCACCTCAAACCGGACGGGGTGCTGGCGGTCCACATCTCCAACAGCTATCTGAATCTGGAACCGATCCTGAGACGCGCGGCCGCTGACTGCAAACTGACGTGTGTCCTGGTCAAGAACCCCGGAACGGACGACCTGTTCAATGATGACGGGGAGGACGAGATTCCGGAGGCGTACAGTTCGGATTGGGCGCTGCTCTGCCGCAGCAGCTTGAACATACCCGAGATTGCCAGCGTCGCCGCCACCCCCGCGCCCATCTCCCCCAAAGTGGAATTGTGGACCGATGACCGCAGCAGCCTGTGGCCGGTGATGCTTTTCCACAGCAACAGTTTTCTCCACCGCTGGCAGCAGCGGTGAGCGGACGGGCCGGGCTGTTTTTATCAGAGTCCCACAATATGAACGGTGCGACCGGTGTGGGAAACGGATTCCCAAGAGAGACGTTGTTCCCAGGCGACCGGAGCATTGATTTGAAAGAGCAACAACCAGCCCTCGGTGGCACCAAGCGTGTTCATGTACTCCTCCAACTGGGCCAACCCCTCCTCCCGGGTTTTGGGGTTCCGGACCAACTTCATTTCGATGGGATAGCGTTTGCCCGCGTACTCCACACACACATCCACCCGCCGGGTGCCGGTGGCAAACTCGCGGGTGATCTTCGCCCCGCCATTCACCACCCGTTGCAGGTAAGCCAGCAGGATCAGATGCGGCGCCGCTTCCTTGTATTGGAAACGCTCGCGCCAGGCCTCACTGTGGTCGCGCCAGAACTCCTGGAACCCCCTCAGTAACCCTGTCATGTCCAGGCCATGGTTATCCATCCAGCGGTGGATCAACTGCTGCGGGAGATTCAGTTGCAGATCCGTGTTCAGCATCCGTGCGATGACTTCGGCGTAAATGGGGTTGGCAATCATCAGGGTTCCCCGGTCATCGCGGATCAGGCCCAGCTCCCGGACAAATTGAAAATCATTCGACTCCCGTTGGATGCTGTCACCCTCACCCAGCAGGATGGGTTCGATGATGTGGCGCACCCGTTCCTCTTTGAGTCGTTCCATCAGGCTGTCAATGTGCGTGTCCCTTCGCAGGATCAGCTTCTGGGCTGCCTCGTCCGCCAGCGCGGGGGTCAGGGCGCGCCGGGTATCCAGCTTGAACAGGGTCTCCGTCATCTCAACCGCGATGGCGTTCACCAGCCATGGCTGGCCCCGGGTCAGATGCCACACGGTGTCGATGGTTTCGGGGGGGAACACCTGGCCGGTGTCATCGGTGTGCTGCTGGAACAGGGCGGCGATCTCATCCCGGCTGAAGTAGGCAAGGGTCATCGCCTCCTTGGTGACATTGAACGGGCTGGATGATCCCAGGGTTTGGACTTCCGGCCTGATCTGCACCCGGTAATCCCGCAGCTTGCGCATGCCGACCAGCGCTAGGGAGTGAATGAAGGGGATGCGCCGGCGGTTCACAAAGCCATCCCGCAACTGCCGCAGGAAGCTGATGAGGGTTTCCCCCTCCAGGCAATCGGCCTCGTCGAAGAAAACCACCACGGGCTTGTCGGCATTGGCGGCCAGGGTGCTCAGGTACCGGAAAAGCCCGGTTCCAGGATCCTTAAGCGAAACCTCCAATGGGGGAGCGAACCGCGCCAGGCCGGGATGGTAACCGATGCCGAATGCCAGGCGGTTCAACAGCGTTGTCATCCCCTCCCTGATCGCCCCCAATCCCTGGGAGGTCTCCACGCTGCAATAGAGGACATGGTGTTTGTCGCCAGCGACCAACTGCCGCTCCAGCATGTTGAGCAGGGTCGTTTTGCCACTCTGACGCGGGGCCTGGATGACGAAGAAATGGCCCTGTTTGATCAAATCCATCACGCCGGGACAACGGTCTTCGGGCTGGAGCATGTAGTGCTCACCCGGGACACAGGGGCCGGTGGTGTTAAAGTGTCGCGCCACAATCCAAAGTTAGCCGACACAGAGACGCCGCAAAAGCCAAAAGTGATGATTGTCTCCCCCTTGTGGCATACCGCCTCAGAGCCTCAGGCAATTGGGATTGATTAATTGGTCCGGGTGCGGCGTCTATGGGGGCATGATTCGCTTTGCATTCGGGTGGGTGATGTTGTTGGCAGTGACATTGTCCGGGGTGGGACAGGAATTGCTCACCAATCCTAGCTTTGACACCCCTGCCGGACCCGGCTTGGCACCCGGCTGGCATAATGCCTCCTGGGGGCTCAAGTCACAGCCCGGGTTCGCCATTTTGCCAGAGGGCGGCGGCCAGCAATTAACGTTGGCGGAGGTGCCGGGTGCCCAGGCGTGGCTGGGGATGGCCCAAACACTCCGGGCGTTGCCGCCCGGCAATTACCGGCTCACCGCCCGCCTCAAGGCGGACCGCGCCATTCCGGTGGATCTTCAGCTCCGGTTAGCCCCTTCGCCCTACACCGCCTATGGCCGCACGCGACAGGAGCTGCCGGCGGGCGTGTGGACCGAGGTGGTGGCCTATGCCCAACTGCCCGCCCTGCAGGACGATGTCTTTTTCATGATCCTCCAGCACGCGCCCGGCACGGTGCTGGTCCAGCGGGTCTCCGCGCAAAAGCTGGACGACCGGCGGTTGACCGCCAACGAACGCCAGGCGCTTGAGACCCGGTTCGGCCCGCCACTGGCCGCCGTGGATGAGAGCAGCCTGCTGGCGGAGACCGATGTCCGCATCCTGAAAAACCGCACCGCACCCCTGACCATCCAAGTGCTGGATGACGCTGGCCGACCCGTGCCCCGGGCGGAGGTGCGCGTGGAGCACACCCGGCACAATTTCCATTTCGGAGCCGGGTTTGATCCCCAGATCATTGAGAAGCCCAATGAAACAGAGGTGGATCGACGGCATCGGGAGGCGTTTTTGAAGCTGTTCAACTACGCCACGGTACACCTTTACTGGTCCACCTACGAACCGCAGCCAGGTGGCTATGGCCACGAAAAGGCCCAGCGCTCCATCCGGTGGCTTCAGGAGCACCGGTTGACTCCGCGCGGGCACCCGGTGTTCTGGAATCACCGCGCCGGAGTGCCCCGTTGGCTTGAGGAGCGGAATTTGTCGGAGGCGGAGGTGATCGGTCAGATGGATGCCCGCCTGGGCCAGCTCTCGGCCACCGTGCTGAAGGATCTGCACGATGCCGACATCTTCAACGAGCTGGTACACTGGGAGCGCTTCAGCAACTCGCTTACCCGGGTGGTGGCGGCGCAGGGAAAAACCAACCTCGTGGCCCGGTACCTGCGCGCCGTGCGGCAGCTCAATCCTGACCTGCTGTGCGTGGTCAATGATTACGATAATTCCCCGGATTACTACGCCCTGCTGAAGACGCTGATCGCCACCGGTGCGCCGGTGGACATCCTGGGCCAGCAATCCCACATGCACGGCGGCACCTGGAGCCTCACCCAGATCTGGACGGTGTTGGAGCGCCTGGGGAGCCTGCAGCGTCCGGTGCTGTTCTCTGAGCTGAGCGTGCTCTCCGGCCCGCGCCGCGACATTGACTGGCAAACCGAGCGCCGCCTGGAGAAGTGGGGGACGGATCCGGAAAACGAGCGGAAGCAGGCCGATTACCTGGAACAGTTCTTCCGCATTTCGTTCAGCCACCCCGCCTGTCAGGGCATTGTGCTCTGGGACTACGCCGACCGCCACGCCTGGCTGGGCGCGCCGGTGGGCCTGCTGCGGGCGGACGGTTCCCGCAAGCCCTCATTTGAAAAACTGGATCGGCTGATCAATGAACAATGGCGGACGCGCGGGACGTTTACCTCCGACGCGCAGGGGCGGGTGGTGATCCCGGCCGCGTTTGAGGGGGATTATGAAATCCGCCGGGGCGACCGCGTGGCGCGGGGCAACCACCGGGTCTCCGCGCCGTGGCAGGCGGTGGTCAGGTAGCGCGGCGCAGGCGGGCGAGCAGGCCGGAGTAGCGGCGGCGCAGTTGGCAGTTGTTCACGGCCATGCCCAGGGCCCTGGCCCACTGCCATTGACTTAAGGAAAACGTGGTGTCAAAAGACGACTTTCTTAACGTTTCGCTGGTAATGATAGGCCTGGCCTGAAGGAGTTTTCCGCCGGGGCACTTTGCGATCAGGG
>CAIYYI010000514.1 GCA_903930345.1 uncultured Verrucomicrobiota bacterium | reverse complement strand
GTCATCGCCGCCCTTGGCGCGCAGCCGCTCGATTACCGATCCGGCCACCGGGTAGGTCACCCGTTCATCGGCGGACCGCAATTGTGCCCAGAGCGACGTCAGCGACACTGACTCCATCCGGGCCTCGCGCAGCGCCTGCCGGGCGGTCTGTTCCCGGTTCCGGCCGGTCTGGTCAAAGTACACCGCCACCCCCTCATTGATCAGGCCCGTGACTTTCACCGGCTTGAGGGCGTGCCGGCTGATCACATGGGTCATCTCGTGCCCCGTGGTCTGCCGCCAGTGCGCGTGCACGATGCTCAGCTCCGGCCGCGCGAAGCCCAGCGTCCCCAGCCCCGCCGCCGCGGCCTCGGCGCTGGTTTCCCATACAAAAAAGTCGATGGCCTTGGGCAGCTGCGCTTTGAAGTAGCCGTTGATGACCTCAAACGCCGCCTCATGCCGCTCCGCGAACCGGCTCCGGCCCGCAGCCGGCGTGCGCGGCGAGAAGTGAAACTGGAAATGGGGGGTCGCCACCGTCGTCCAGTTGGAGTAAACGCCTGCAAAGCCGAGGAGCATCTGGGAGCGCTGCGCAAAGCTGATGACATTGCGCGTGGCTTTCATCGCCAGCGAGTCTGCCAGCGCCTGGCGCGCCTTGTCCGGGTTCCCCAGCCCGAAGTGCGCCTGCCCGGCGTACGCCAGCGCCCAGGCGGATTGCCAGCTGTGCCTGCGGTCCAGCTCCAGCACCTTCTCCAGGTGGGGGAGCGCGGCGGCAAATTGCTCGCGGCCCACCAGCGCCCGCCCGGTCACCTGGCGCAGTTCGATGTCCTCCGGCGCCGCTTGCAAAGCGGCCAGTCCCAGCTCCGCCGCCCGGGCGGCATCACCCAGGTTGAACACCTTCCAGATTTCCTCTGAAGTGGCTGCCGCCAACCCTCCGGCCAGGCCGGCCCAGGCAATCATCCAAGCCCACGATTTCATCGCCCGCACTTTGCGCCGGCCGCCCGGTTTTTCAAGGTTATAACACGCGCCGTTTGCGGCCGGTTTTTCTGGTCAGCTGCTGCCGGATTGTGTAGGCTCGACGGCGTAAGCAAACAAATGGATGACGCCATGCGCAAACTGACTCTTTCCCGGCGCACCTTCCTGCAGTGCGCTGCGGGCGGTGCCGCCCTGGTTGCCCTGCCGGCCTGCCGGACCGGTCAGGCGTTTCCGCCGCCGGCTTTCTCCCTGTGGGTGGACGATGCGACGGGCTGCCTGGGGCAGTCCCGGGCGCCGGTGGCGGTTGCTCTGGCGCTGGATGAGCGGCAGCAGGCGGCGGTGGCGGCGGGTCGCCTCCGGTTGCGGGAGGAAGGCTCCCCGGCCAGCGCCCCCGGATTGCCGGCTCAATTCGTCCCGCCTGATCGCCCCGGCCAGCCGGGTCGGCTCTGCTGGCTGATGCCTCCTGGCCCGCCGGGACGGCGCTGCTTTACCCTGGTTTCGGGGCCGCCGGCCACCCTTCCGGACATGGCCGTGCGCGCGGAGACGATCACCGGCCGGTTCACCCTGCAGGAAGGGGATAGCGCCCGCCTCTGCTATCGGTATGCCACGGTGGGGCCGGGAGATCGCTTGGCCTCCATTGCCCCCGGCAACCGCAAATATGCCATCCCCCGCAGCAATTACATCCACCCGCTCTACGGGCCGCACGGGGAGGAGCTGACCCTGGATTGGCCCCTCGATCACCCGCACCATCGCGGCATCTATTGGGCCTGGCCGGAGGTGGACTGGCAGGGTCGGCGCGGGGATCTGCATGCCCTCCAGAATGTCTTTGCCCGCCCCACGGGCCGCTGCCAGGTCACCGGCGGTCCGGTGTTTGCCCAGGTGGATGCGGAGAACCTCTGGCTCTGGGAGGACCGCGAGCCGATCGTGCGCGAGCGGGCGCTCCTGCGGGCCTATCGCAGCACCTCCCTCGGCTGGCTGCTGGATCTGGAGTTTGAGTTCGCTGCCCTGAATGACCAGGTGGCCCTGGCCCGGCGCGACACCACCCATTACGGCGGGCTGAACCTCCGTTTTAACTCCCTCCGGCAGCAGGAGATCGTCAAATATGTCGATCCCACTGCCGCCGCGCCCCGCCCGGCCTGGGGCGCCCTGTCCGGCATTTTCGCCGGGGTTTCCCAGGCTTCCCGGGTCGTGATTCTGCCGTCGGCAGCCAATCCGGATTATCCCCCGGACTGGGTCGATTACCCCAATCTGAACTGGCTGCAGCCCACGTTTCCGGCCAGCGGCACCCGCCATTTGCTCCGGCCCGGGCATCCGCTGATCCTGCGCTACCGCCTCTGGATTCATGCCGCCGTCGGGCCGCTCAGCCAGCCGGACGTCCAGTGGCTGGCGCTGAACTCTGAATTTTCGCCCCGCCTGATGGGCGCGAAGCAACCCCCAGCCACCCGTTGATGATGAGCTCTCAACCTGCCCGTTCCACCCGCCGACGGTTTCTCCAGACGGCCGCCGTCCTGGCGGTTCCCCTGATCGTTCCCGCCCGCGTCCTGGGCGCTGCGGGCCAGCCGCCGCCCAGCGGGCGCATCCAGCTCGGCATCATCGGTTGCGGCAGCATGGGCCGCTCCAACCTCACCGTCTGCACCCGCTACCCGGATGTGGTGGTGACCGCCGCCTGCGATATCTGGGATGCCCGCATGGAGGCCGTGCGGGAGCGCTTCAAGGACACCTGCAAGGGCTACCTGGATTACCGCGAGCTCCTGCAGCAAAAGGACCTCGACGCCGTCATCATCGCCACGCCGCCCCACTGGCATGCGCTGGTGGCCATCGCCGCCTGCGAGGCCGGCAAGGATATCTACCTCCAGAAGCCCATGACCCTGCACCTGGCCGAAAGCCTGGCCGTGCGCAATGCGGTCCGCCAGCACCGGCGCATCTGCCAGGTCGGCACCCAGATCCACGCCAGCGAAAACTACCGCCGGGTCGTCGAGTACATCCGCTCCGGCAACCTCGGGGCCATCGGCACCGTGCGCACCTTCAACGTCATGAACCAGCATCCGGAAGGCGTCGGCCGCGCCACCCAGAAGACCGCCCCGGAGGGCCTGGACTGGGACCGCTACTGCGGCCCGGCCCCGCTGCGCGAGTTCAACCGCACCATCGTCCGGGACGCCTATTTCCACAGCTCCTGGATGGATTACAGCGGCGGCTGGACGCCCGGCATGGCGCCGCACATCATCGACCTCCCCATCTGGGCGCTCGACCTCGGCTTTCCCCTCAACACCAGCTCGGCGGGCGGGCGCTATGTGCTCCAAGATGACGGGGATGCCTACGACCACCACGAGGTCCTCTGGCAGTATCCCAAGTGCACGCTCACCTGGATGTCCTCCCTCACCAACAGCTACGGGTTTGACTTCCACGGCGACCCCAAGCCCAACCGCCGCCTCGGCACTTACTTCCACGGCACCAACGGCACCCTGTACGCCGATTATGGCATGCACAAGATTGTCCCGGAGGGCGACAAAATGAAGGGCCTGCAGCCGCCGCCTCCCAGCATCCCGCCCTCGCCGGGTCATGAGCGGGAGTGGCTGGATTGCGTGAAGTCCCGGCAGCTACCCAGTTGCAATCCCGACTATCACGTCCGGATCGATGTGCCGGTCGTCCTCAGCCTGCTTTCGCTCCGGCTCGGCCGATCCGTCCGCTTCGATCCCGCCACGGAGCAGATTGTGGGCGATGCCGAGGCCGCCCGCCTGGCCATCCCCAGCTACCGGGCCCCGTGGAAATTCCCGGCGCAGTACCTCGCGCCCGCCGCAAAAACTCCCCCGGCTGCATCATGAGGGACCGCCGCTTTGTCGCCGTGCACCGGGGCGGCCCGCTGGAGCGCCCTGACCATGCCCTGCTGGCCCGCTGGGCGGCCGATTGCGCCGCGCGCGTCTTGCCCCTGTTTGCCTGCTGCAGCGCGGATCCGCGCCCGCAGCGCGCGCTGGAGGTGGCGCGCGCCTGGGCGGAGGGGACGGTGGCCACCGGGGTTGCCATGAAGGCCTCCTTGGCCGCCCATGCCGCCGCCCGGCAGGTGGCGGATCAGGTGGCCATCGCGGTCGCCCGTGCCGCCGGCCACGCGGTGGCCACCGCGCACTTTGCGGATCACAGCATGGGGGCGCTCCTCTATGCGCTGAAGGCGCTGGCGGCTTCCGGTGGTGATCCGGCTGCCGAGCTGGAAATGCAGCTGGCTCGGCTGCCCGACCACCTGCGGGAACCCGTGGCGTCCGGGGTCAGGGCCCGCCTGCGGCACTTTGGCTTTGGGGAGACCGGACAAACGGCCTCGCCGACCCGAAAATCACCGCCCCGGCCACGGAAGACCTGAAGGGGGTAGGGGACCGGTGCTAAAAACACCCGCCCTTAACGCTGCTGCTCGGCGGCGCGCTGCGCGTATTGCACCACCGGCAGGTCAGTCATGGACGGCGTGTCTACTGCCGCAATCGGGTTAGGCGTCCCGGCGGGAATTTCCAATTCGCTCTCGAAATGGCGGAGCATCGGTTTCACCGGGGTACACTTCATAATTGTTTTCGAAAGGGCAGGAAACTCGCGTGAGATGCCATGCCGTCCAAGGAAATAGTACATCTTGCAAAAGGGGGATCCGCCCACGCGATAGCCGAACGAAAGCCTGCACCGGTCCGTTTGCCGTGGAAATTCAAAAACCAATTGGTGGCTGTTCGTCTGATTCAGCAGGGCACTCACGTGGATTTCGGACAGGCTCAAGGCAGGTTGCCACTGGTTGTTCGCGTGAACCCGCAGCTCCAGACCTGGCTCGAAACGTGCGGCTGCATCCACGCGCGTGAATCCGAGGGTGACCCGCTTTGTGCCGTTTCCCTCCGTTACGCTCACCACATTCAGCGCGACCGGCGGACCGGATCTGGAAGCGGCGAGGACATACACCACCAACCCGGCCAGGGCGATGAGGACCACCAGGATAATGGGCTTACGCAGCGGCATAACGACGATTCAAATCCCCGGCATCCATCTTTTAAACCATCCCCGCACAACCCGGAAAACCGGCCCTGTCCGTGCTGGGCTCTTTTAGCCGGGATGGCGAACGGTTCACCCCATTCAGCGGAGTGAATATTGGTACTGTATTGGACGTGCGCGCTTGGAAATTGTTTCAATTAAAAATTGTCGGCGGTCCAACATCGTGGAAGAGCGGCGGAGACCAGTCGTCACGGATGCCTGGCTCAATGGCTGGCTGGGCGTTGCTGTGGGCTGGGGGCGTCCTCTTTCAACCGATAATGGCCGATCACCGGGTACTTCAGCAGGATATGCTCCTCTTTCGTGCCGTTGCCAATGTTATGGAGGATCAACCGGGTGCGGCCCGCGAGCTTGTCCGAGACAATCCCGATGTGCAGGACACCCCCGCCCAGGTCCCAGGCGACGATGTCTCCCGGGCGGTAGCTTTCCGGCGCCTGGAGTTTCTCCTGCATCGCGATGTGGTGCCGCTCGAGGTAGCGCATCAGGTTGGGAACCCGCCGGTGATCAATATTTTTATCCGGAGCTTTGAGTCCCCATTTCTGCGGGTAGGCGCTGAAATGACTCAGCATGTCTTCATGCACCGCCTTCTGCAGGTCCAAACCGACGTGGCGCAACGACCGTACGACCACGTCGCTGCACACGCCGGTTTGCAGCGGAACATCGCCGCCGGGGTACTTGAGTGCAGTGTACCCGGGATCGTATTGGGTCGTGACGCCGATTTGCTGGCGGGCGGCTGAAACCACGCGCAAACCCACCCCGGATTCTTGTCCGAGGCAAGTCGAGACGACCAAGGAGAGAATAGTTAAAAGTGCAGCGAGTAATTTCACTGGTCCCGTTTTCTCCACTCAAGGATGGCTTGCACGATGATGGCGAAGCAGCCCAGACCGCCGCCCAGGATGACGCCGGCGGTAGCCCCGAAGAAGGTGGCCACCCCGACGGGTTCAACATCCTGCCACGGGATAATGTGCCGGAAAAAAACCGGCGCAATCCGGCCCGAGCCAAAGCCGAAGAGGCCGCCCATGAACATGCCGGCCAACGCACAGCCGGTGACCACCAGAAAAATGCGTTTCCAATTCATGGCGTGGCTGATGGTGTTGAGAATGGCTTGAACGGCGCGTCACCGGTCCAGCGGCTTGACGTAGATGTTCTTGAACTGGACCAGGCTGGGCGGGCTGTTCCAGCGGCCATTTTTCTGGCCGCCATGGTGCTGCAGGGCGATGCGGCCGCGCGCGGGCAGGCCGGGGATGGTGGCCCCGGGCAGGACCGTGACGCCGTTGAGGGTGACGGTGACAGTGTCGCCCCGGGCGGTGATCTCGAAATGGTTCCACTGGCCCACAGGTTTGTCCGCCTGGGCGCGCGGGGTGACGGCCGCCCGGACCTCGGGGGCGGTCTTGGGGTTGGTGCGCACCCCGTACATTTCACCGGAGCCGATCGGCCAGCACCAGATGTTCACCTGGTAGGTGCCCGAGCCGCGCAGGAAAACGCCGGAGTCGGAGTCCGGCAGGGCGAGTTTCAGCGGTTTGCCCTGGGTGTCGCGGGCGTGGGTGCCATCGGGCAGGATGTAGAAGACATTGGCGTTGGTGAAAGGGGTTTCCTTGATGCGCCAGTCCACCTGCAGAACAAAGTCGCCCAGATCCGGGTCGCACCAGAGGGTTTTATCACCGGGGGCCTCGCTGAGGGCGTCGTAGTCAATGACACCATCAAGCACCTTCCAGTGGCCGTTATCCCCCTCTGGCAGTTTCCAGCCGGTAAGATCCTTGCCGTTGAAGAGGGCCGTGAAGCCTGGAGGCGGGGTGTTATCCGCTGCCGCCGCGTTCAGGGCGAGGGACAAAAGGAGAGCAGAAAAGGTCAGGTGAGTTTTCATAAAGGTAATTGAGGTTTAAATCATAGCGGTTGAGTGAAGGCTTGGGGATCTTTCAGAATCTGGATGGTGGCCTTGGCTGGGGAAATGAAGATGACGGCCCGTGTGCCGCTGGCATACCAGCCGATTTTCAAGTCGCCCGCCGTGATCTTCGAATTGTGCTCCGGCCGGGCTACCTCCTGATAGGAGCCATTGGGCTGTTTGACCCGGTCCTTGGCCCAGCAAAGGGAGCCGGTGCCTTCCTGGGTGGAATTGGAGCTCGGGGCACGGTAGCGCCAGTCATAGCTTGCCGTGGTGCGGGTTGCGTTCGTGAATCGCAAGCGGAGCTTTCCCTTGGTGGCAGTCTCAATAACGGCCACCTCGTTCGTGAGGACCACATGCTGGGGGCAGGGACCGCTCCCCATCGAGATTTCCGTAGGGTCCGTAGCCTTGTTCGTGGCCGGAGAAGCTGCGGCCAGCGGGAGAGCGGCAATGCCTGCCAGCACCGTTAGCAAAAGGAAACAGGATGCGTACTTCTTCATAGGTATCCGTTGGCGAGCATATGCCGGTGACGGCCGACGTGCCAAGCCGAATCAGCGGCATCGATCGGGACGGCGAAGGTTCCCACCGAATGCCGCTTTTGAACAAATCATCACGGATATTCGGTTATCCCACCGGCTCGGGAAGACCCTCGCCCCACCGGACTTCAGATCTTCGTGCCGCTTTGCCTGGGCCTGCAGTTCGGTTGGTCGGGGGCGAGGGGAAAGGGGAAGGCGTTATAAAGGGGACCGCATTTTATACTGGGAAGCGACTGGGGGGCGGGATAAGGTGGCCGCGATTCATAAAGACCTGAACCACGTGAAAACCAGCGAACAAAACCACCGGAGAGCCCCCCACATGAAATCACTTGCAACAAGCATTGTTATGGCCGTCCTCCTGTTGGCGGGGACACCGCTGATGGCGGCAGAGAATGGTGCCGGTACCTGGCACGCGCAGTCGCTGGGGCAGGCGCTGGGTTACATGCTGCTGTTCGCCATCGTGGGGATCCTGGCCGCCATTGCGGGGTACAAGCTATTCGACCTGTGCACGCCGGGGGATCTGCACAAGGAAATCCTGGAGAACAAAAATGTGGCCGCAGCGATCGTGGCCGGGGCGGTAATCCTGGGGGTGTGCATCATCATAGCGGCGGCCATGCTGGGCTGAGGCAATCGGTCACGCGGATATGAAACGCAGCCGCAGCATACGACTGTTCCTGATCGGCAGCCTGTCCGCCGGAGCCCTGGCCGGCTGCGGGCCGGATGCCAACGCCCCGCTGGCTGTGGCGGCAGAGAACGTTTACACCAACAACCATCACCTGCCCGGGGTGGGGTATTACCACGCCCCCTTCCGCGCCTGGTACGCGAGCCGGTACAACCAGTTTGACCCGAAGACGCAGCGCTATTTCCAGGGGGGAGCCTGGCTGCCCACGCCGCACCAGACCATCACCAACCTCTCCAGCCCGCTGCCGGAGGTGGCGAAGCAGGCGCAGGCCAGGCGCACGGATGTGCCGCGCAGCGGGTTCGGCTCAACCTCGCGGGGGCACTCCTCCTTTTATTCCTGATGCAACGCCTGGGCTGCCAACCGAGAGACCACTGGCGGGAGAAGGTGGAAGCCGTGGGGCTGACCTTTCATTCCCATGACACGGGGCCGTATTGGGATGAGTCCGCCTGCTACGAACTGACGGCGGCAGAGGTGGACACGCTCGAAAAAGCGGGGGCAACGCTGCACCGGTTGTGCATTGACGCGGCTGAGGCGGTGATCAACCGGGGTTGGTGGGCCCGCCTGGGCATTGCCGAGGCGGCCATCCCGAGCATCCGGGAATCGTGGGAGCGGGATGATTTCAGTCTCTATGGCCGGTTCGATCTGGCCTACGATGGGCAGACGCCGCCGAAGCTGCTGGAGTACAATGCGGACACCCCGACGGCGCTGATTGAGGCCTCGGTGGCGCAGTGGTTCTGGTTGCAGGAGCGGCACCCCGGAGCGGACCAGTTCAACTCCATCCACGAGCGTCTGATCCAGGCGTGGCAGCGGTGGCGGGGGACGGTGATCCACTTCAGCGGAGTTCAGGAGCACCCGGAGGATGAGCAGACGGTGCTCTATCTGCGCGACACATGCCAGCAGGCCGGGGTGGAGACGAAATCAGTCAGCGTGGAGGAGATCGGCTGGGACGAACCGAGGGAGCGGTTTGTGGATCTGGATCTGACGCCGATGACGCACTGCTTCAAGCTCTACCCGTGGGAATGGCTGTGGGAGGAGGCGTTCGGGGCGCACCTGCGGAGCAGCCGGATCCAAATGATCGAGCCCGCGTGGAAGATGCTGTTATCGAACAAGGGGCTGCTTCCGATCCTGTGGGAACTGTTTCCAGAGCACCCGAACCTGCTGCCGGCCTTTGAAGAAGCGGGCCCGCTGGGGGGTGGTTACATCCGCAAACCCCGGCTGGGTCGGGAGGGGAGCAACGTGACCTGGGTGCAGAACGGCGCGGTGGTGGAGGAAAGCGACGGGAGTTACGGGGAGGACCGGCCGGTGTACCAGGCCCCGGCGACGATTCCGGATTTTGATGGGAACCACCCGATCTTCGGGCTATGGGTGGTGGACCATGAGCCGGCGGGTTTGGGGATCCGGGAGGACACCCGGCGGATCACCAGCAACCTGAGCCGCTTTGTGCCTCACTATATCCATTAAACCCTGAACCCTCATGAACTACTCCAACCCCACCCCCATTCAGACCGGCATGCACTGCACCCTGGTGGGACACCGTTACCGGGTGCTGGGCCGGGTGGTGCTGGGCATGGAGGACGGGGGAGAGATTTACTACTGGCACGAGTTCAACCTGGAGGGGGACAACGGGAAGGCAGCGACGCTGGTGTATGAGCCGGACGATGAGGGGGGCGCGTGGCGCTGCTTCACTCAGTTCGAGCCGTTGGCCCCGTTCACGGCGGCGCATGCGGCGGCGATGCGGGTGGGTCAAACCACCGATCTGGACGGCACCCCGTTGCGGGTCACCCTGGTGGATGAGACCCGGGTCTATCACATCGAGGGGATGGCCCCGGAAGGGGTGGAGTTGAACGACGAGGCCCGCTATTTCAATGCCGTGGGTGACAACAAAATGGTGGTGGTGAGCTGGACAGGAGACGAGGTGGAGTATTTCTGGGGGACGGATCTCCCGCTCCAGGCGGTCGCCACGGCCTTCAGCCTGCCTGTAGAGCGGTTCCCACGCCGCGCCTTTGCGAAGACGGGCAGGGGTGGATCCTGGGTGCCGAAGGTGGCGGTTTTCGGTGTCATCTTCATCATCCTGGCTTTCGTGGCGGCCAACGTGATCCCTTCCGGTGCGCGCTTCCGACCGGTGGTGAAACCGAAACTATCGGCCCCGCTGCTGGCGGTGGGCGGCACGGGGAGGATCGGAAACACGACCTGGAACATCCGGACGGTGGCACCGGTGGAAATCGCGGCGGTGGGGCAGCGGTACGCTTGTCACCAGTACGAGCTGAACGATGAGCAGGGGATGGCGGCGATCCTTTTGCACAACCCGCAGGAGGCGGTTCGGGGTTGGACGTTCCTCCGTCCCTTCGTGCCGGAAAAGCCGATGACGGCGCTGGAGGCGGCGGCGCGGCGGGTGGGGGACACGGTGGAGATTGACGGAGTCAAGGCAGTGGTGAGGAACCTGTTCCTCACGAGTGTGCAGCCCAGCCAGGGTTTGGAGAAGGCCAAGCCAACGGCCCGCACGATGCTCTACGGATTCAAAGCGCAGGCGGGATCCACCAACCTCTTCCTGGTCCGGTGGAATGAGGGCGGGATCACGTTTTACAAAGGCGCCACGGTGTCGGCGAAGGAAATCAATGGGGCGTTCGGGGTGAGGAAGTAACAGGGGGTTGTTTAGCAGTTGCGCGGTTTTTCAAAAGGGGGTAATGCTGGGGGCATGATCCAGCTCAAACACATTGTTTACGGTCTTCTGGGTGTGGTTTTGGCCAGTGCCTGTCCCCGGGCCACGGCAGCCGACTCCAATCCCCCCATCCGGGCTCTGGTGGTGGTGGGCGGGCATGGTTTTGACACCAACCAGTTCTACGCCACTCTGCGGGGTCTGCCCGGGGTGAGTGTGGACATTTACGAGCATCCCAAGGCCCAGGCGCAGTGGGAGGCCGGGCAGGCCGGGCGCTACGATGTGATGGTGCTGTACGATTTCTACCAGAAGATCGATGAGGCTGCGAAGGCGAACTTCGTGAAGTGGCTCAAGGATGGGCGGGGGCTGGTTTGCACCCACCATGCGATGGCCAATTACCAGGCCTGGCCGGAATACGAGAACATCATCGGGGCGCGGTACTATCTGAAGAAAACCCTGGTGAACGGGGTGGAAAAGCCATTGTCCACGTGGAAACACGATGTGATGGTGCCGGTGAAGATCGCGGATGCCGACCACCCGGTCACGCGGGGCCTGAAGGATTTCGAGATCCACGACGAGACCTACGGGCTCTATGATGTGCGACCGGACAACCACTGGCTGCTCACGACGACCGAGAAGACCAGCCACGAGAAGATCGGCTGGACCCGCAGCTATGAGGGAGCCCGGGTGGTGTACCTGGAACTGGGGCACGACCACCTGGCGTACGCGAACGAGCACTACCAGAAGCTGCTGGGGCAGGCGATCCGCTGGGCGGCGAAAAAGTGATGTCTGAAGAGGGGGGGCTATTGGGCCAGCTCCGGACGTTCCATAAAGGCGTAGCAGAGCAGGTGGCAGATGCCCATCTGGGCGTCTTCCACGCGGCCGTAATGGGTGTCATCAATGGCGATGACGTGGGTGGCCAGCTCCGCCATGCGACCGCGTTTGGCGCCGACGAGAGCAATGGAGGTGAGTCCCTTCTGCCGCGACCACTCCAGGGCTTTGACCACGTTGGGGGAGTTGCCGCTGACGCTCAGGCTGAGCACGACATCCCCGGCGCGGGCGTAATTCTCCAACTGGCGCACATAGATGTCCTCGTAGGCGTAGTCGTTGCCGAGGGCGGTCATCCAACTGACATTGTCGTTGAGGGAAAGCACGCGGAAGCGGCGACCGACCTTGTCGGAGGAACCCTTGCCGAGATCGGTGGCGAAGTGGGAGGAATTGGAGGCGCTGCCGCCGTTGCCAAAGACGAAAATCTGGCGATCATCCCGCAGGGCCTGCTGCAGAACCTCAATCAACTTCACCACCCCCTCGGCCGGGATGGAATCCAAGGCCGCTTTCTGGGCGGCGATATACTGGGTGACCCAATTCTTCATGCGCCCCTGATTATACAGGGAGGCGGGAGGCTGGGAAGGAAAAACACGATCATGGGCGGTCGGGGTTTCGTATGTCACTGGCTGGTGAATGCATATTGGCCCGAACCGGCTTCGAAGACCACATAGCCCGGTTCATTGCGCAGGAACTTCAGGCCCTTGGCCCCGGTGGTCGCTTTGCCGCCTTCCCGCACGCTGGCGGGATCCTGGGCCGGAACATGGATGGTGGCGATCGTGTTGGCGGGGATGGTCACGTTGAGGCTCAGGCCGCCTTTTTCCCGCCTCCAACCGCTCACAATGCGGCCACGAATGGAATCATACGAGCCACGGGCGTGGGTGAGTCCCTTGCCGGTGGATTCGATGACCGGGCGGATGGTGATGCGGCCGAACCCGGCCCCATCGGTGTCCAAACCGGCCACGGAGCATTGCAGCCACTCCACCACGCAGCCCAGCCAGTAATGGTTGAAGGAGTTCATGCCGGCATCCTGGAAGCCCTTGTCCGGCAGCCAGCCATCCCAGCGCTCCCACATGGTGCTGGAGCCGAGCTTGACCTGGAGCAGCCACGAGGGGTAGGTCTCGTTCAGGACGAGGCGGTAGGCGAGATTCGCCTGTCCCGCCTTCTCCAAGGCGAACAGCACCACGGGCGTGCCCAGGAATCCGGTGGCCAGGTGGTTGCCCTGCTTCTCAATGCTGGCGACGAATTGCCTGGCCACCGCCTCGCGTCGCTCCTGCGGCACGAGATCCAGCGCGAAGGCCAGCGCATAAAAGGTCTGGCCCGTTTGGTCCTTGCTGTCCACGATGCGCCCATCCTCCTTGATGAAGCGGGCGATGAACGTGGCCTTGATGGCCTCGGCCTGGGCGCGGTACTTGGCCGCATCGTCCGTTTTGCCGATGGCGCCGGCCAGCTCGGACATCAGGCGCGAGGAGTAGAAGTAATAGGCGGTGCCAATGGCCTCTGAATGCTGCGGCCCGGCGAGCCGGAGCCAATCCCCGAAGGCACCGGTGCCCCGGGTGTTATCCTTGCTGGTTTTGGCCAGATACTCCATGTACCGGAGCAGGGCGGGATAATGCTGGCGGACCACGCGGGTGTCACCATAGAGCTGGTACATCTGCCAGTTGCAGACCAGGCCGGAATCCGCCCAGCCTGTGTTGCCAAAGCCGACCACGTTGATGTGGGGGGCCACATCGCCAAAGCCGCCCTGGGCGTTCTGCGAATCCTGGCAGAGGTCCACCAGCCACTTGGTGAAGAAGGCCGGGGCATCCAGGTTCAGACAGGCGGTCTTCATGAACACCTGCGCGTCGCCCGTCCAGCCCGCCCGCTCGTCCCGCTGCGGACAATCTGTGGGCACATCCAGAAAGTTGCCGCGCTGACCCCAGACCGCGTTTTCCACCAACTTGTTGACCAGCGGATTGGAGCATTCGAACGAGCCCGCGCGCGGCAGATCGCTATGCACCACCACGCCGGTCACGTCGCTGAGTTCGGGCCGGTAATCCAGGCCGGTGATCTCCACGTACTGGAACCCGTGGAAGGTGAAGTACGGTTCAAAGGCCCGCTTGGCGCCGCCATCCAGGTGATAGGTGTCGGTGGCCTTGGCGGCCCGGAGGTTGGTGATGTACACCGTGCCATCCGGGTTGAGCATCTCGGCATGCCGCACGGTGACCTTCTGTCCGGCACCCCCCTTCAATTTCACCCGCGCCCAGCCGACCATGTTCTGTTTGAGATCGAACACGTAAACCCCGGGCTTCGGTTCTTTCAGCTCCCGGGAGGGCAGTTCCTGGATGCGGCGCATCGGATTGTTCGGCTGCGCCTCCAGATGGTTCAGGCGCACGGAGGCATCCACCGTGGCTGAGGCCCAGGCGGCGTCATCAAAGCCGGGCGTGCTCCAGCCGGGCATTTCCTGGCGGGCATCATACACGCACCCCATGAGGAGATCCGCCTCGCGCACCGGGCCGTGGGCGGCCTTCCAGGAGGCGTCGGTGCCGATGATCTCGCTGGATCCGTCCACGTAATCCAGGCGGAGTTGGGCGATGAACCGGGTTTTGTCGCCGTAGTAATTCCGCCGGCCGCTGAAGGCGAGGTAGCTGGCATACCAGCCGTCCCCGAGCATGGCACCGAGGGTGTTCGGGCCGCGTTTGAGCTGGCTGGTGAGGTCGTAGCCAAAGTAATGCACCCGCTTGGAATAATCCGTCCAGCCGGGAGAAAGCACATCGGAATTCAGCGCCTTGCCGTTCACCTGGAGGTCGTAAATGCCCAGCGCGGAGGCAAACAGCACCGCCCGCTGGAGCGGTTTATCGACCGAGAACGATTTACGGAAATGGGAGGGGGGCAGCATGCGCACCCCCGAGGATTTGACCGTGCCCCATGGCTGGACGCCGTTCTTGCCGATCACACTCACTGCCGCCCAGCGCGTGGCATCGTACTCCGGCCCCTGCCACCGGTCACCGGGCTTGGCCGCGCCCTGCCAGGAGGCGTCCACCGGCACCACCACGGGTGCGCCTGATTCGAGCAGCACCACCAATAAGCCCATCAATCCGGCGGGGCTGGGGCCGGAACCCGCGTTGTTCACCTGGATGGCCAGGACGTTTTGACCTGCCTGCAAGCGCGCGGTGACATCGAGTCGGCGCGGCTGTTTCCAATCCGTGCCGGTGCCGGACTCCTGGCCGTTGACGAACAGGGTGAAACCGTCATCCGCCACGATCAGAAAGGTGGCCTTGAGCACCTTCTGGCCAGCCGGCAGGTCAAGCCCCTTGCGGAAATACGCCGCGCCCACCGGCTGGTTGCCGGATTTGGTGCCGGGCAGCCAGACCCAGGGCGCCTGCTGAAGGGAGAGCAGTTTTTGCATCTGCTGGCTGGCGGCGTCCGCGCCATCGGGATCGGCATCGTGGCCAATCCAGCGCGCCTGCCAGTCGGCTGGTTGCAACAGCCCCATCGTCCAGCGTCCGTTGGCGCTCCAGTCGGACGGTTTGTCCTCCTGGTCCCACACCCGCACCTTCCAATGGCAATCCTGGGCGGCCTTTAGCACCGGACCGGCGTACTCAACGTTGACGCTTTGGTCACCTGCGACCCGGCTGCTGTCCCAGAGGTCGCCGCGATCCGCCTTCAGAGCGGCGGGACTGCTGGCCACAAGGATCTGGTAGCCGGTTTGTTTCAAGCCGCGCAAGGAAGGCTTGGTTGCCTCCAGGATCCAGCTCAGGCGGGGGCGGGCGGCATCCACACCGATCGGGTCGGCTTTGTATTCGCACCGCAGATTGGCCACTTTCACACTGCCCGCCGCCCAGAGGGAGCCGACAAGGAACAGTCCCAGTGCGACACCCGCCAGGCGGGTCGCGCGGCCATGATTCAAACCGAAATTCTTGCGCATAACGTGATGGATTCCAAAGTCAGCACGATGGCAGGACACCCGGAGACGCCGGACGCTTGGCAAACGTGCAGGCTGTCATTAAAGCCCAAATTGCGGTCTCTGTCCTTAACAATCACGCCACCAACCAGCACAAAAATGCCAAAGGGAGCCAGGGGTGCCGTTGGCCATGGGGGGAAAATGGAGGTGGATAACCGGTCTCCGAGCCTTTCTATACCGGGGCGGGGGCCATATTCGACGCGTCAGCGGCCGTGGTATTCAATGGTAAAACCCGCAAAATCAATGGGGAAACGCGAATATTCACCCCGGTGTGCAGTCCAACTCATTGAAGACCCGAACTGGGTCTCAGGCAATGAAAGGTAAAAGTATGAAAGCGCTGATAATGACCGGGTTGGCAGTGGGAATGATGACGGCCAGTGCCTTTGCCCATGGCGGCTTCCGGGTTGCCATTGGGTGTGGGCCGGGCGTGGTTTACGCACCGCCGCCGCCCATGTTCATGCCCGCCCCGGTTTACGTGCAGCGGCCAGTGTATGTGGCCCCGCCGCCGGTGGTCTATGCCCCAGCACCCATAATGGTGGCGGCACCGGTTTATGCACCGCCTGTCTGCGTGGTTCCTCCACCCCCGGTGGTGGTGTACGCGCCTCCGACGGTGGTTTATCGGCCATGTCGGCCGCACTTCTCCATCCGGATCGGCTTCTGACCCGGGATCAGCGGTTTTGGCCGGGACCAGCAAGCCCGGCCCGCCAAGGAAACAGGTGGAAATCCAAACGAGGGGTCGGATCGCAAGGTCCGGCCCCTGTTTCGGATGGGGCGAGAAGAAGTTCGGCTCAGTTTGAACTTGGGTTTGGCTTGGGGCGCTAAAAGTTTGTGTTTTTACAACCTTGCCATTGTCAGTGTTTTAGGGTATTAACACTAAAGCTCGATTTCGGTGATGCACTTTTATTGCTCTGGCATAAGAATGTCCCAGCGAAACCGGTAAACAGACGAGCAGCCATTTATTGATATGAAGACATTTATCGCCGAGTGTGGTGTCTGGTTTGGGAAATTCATCAAACAGGCAGGTCTGGCATTGCTGACCCTGGTGTTTGCAGTGGCAGTTCCGGTGGCTCACAGCCAGGTGTCATTTGCTCCAGCCACCAGTACGCCTATCGCCTCTTCCAGCCTCAAGTACGTGGCTCTTGCCTATCTCAACGGGGATACGAACCTTGACCTCGTGCTGGCTCCCACGATGGGTAATGAAGTCACAGTTATGCTCGGGGATGGTCTCGGAGGGTTCGATCAGGCGACGAATTTCATCGCGAGTCATTTTACGGATGGTTTTTCCTCCCTCGCGGTGGGGGATGTGAACGGCGACGGCATGGCAGACATAATCGCGGCAGATGCCTCAAACGGGGAGATAAACGTCCTGTTTGGTTTGGGGGATGGGGCATTTCAATCAACAAACCTGTTAATTGGGGCGACCGGTGATCTCAACCAGCCCAGTGCGGTTGGTCTGGCAGACTTCAATCGCGATCGAACCAACGATGTCGTGGTGGCCAACCAGGGTAACAGTTCAGTGACCGTTTTCACCGCCACCGGTGTGGGTGGCTTCGCAAGCGGAGCCAATTATATGGTGGGGGCCGGTCCTGCCGCGCTTGCAGTCGGTGATTTTAATAACGACGGCAAAAAGGATGTCGCAGTGGCCAATTACACCGGCGATAGTGTGAGTGTCATGCTGGGTTATGGTGATGGC
>CAIYYI010000513.1 GCA_903930345.1 uncultured Verrucomicrobiota bacterium | reverse complement strand
ACGCAATTCTTATTTCTTTTTCCCCAGGCGTGTGTGTTTCTTCTTCGTCGGGCGGACGGTCTGTTTCCAGCCGCCGAGGCCGTTGGCCTTCAGGTAGTTTTCGCGTTCCGTGCTGCCTTCGTCCCACATCTCGGGATTCTCGATGCAGTCGGCCAGATGCCGCCACCAGGTATCGAGATCAATCAGGGTGCAGCAGGGCGAGATCTTGACGAGCTCGACATAGCCCGCCTCATGCAGCCGGTACATGGTAGCGTACTTGCGGGCGCGGCTGGTGTTACGGAAGCCGAGTTCGGAACAGAGCTCGGAGGTTAGGCGCACCCAGCGACCCGCCACCGGCACGAGATGATACTGGCCTTGGCCGTTGTGGGACCATCTTGCCATGACGAGGTCAGGGACCTTCCCGCCGGGCTTCGGAACGTAGACCGCCGGAGCGTTTACGGTCGAAGGTGTGATCTTGACCATGTCAGGTTTGGCGAGTTCACGGAAACGCGCGGCGGCCTCTTCGGCTGTCTTGCGGTTTTTCGGTTCGATTATAATAGCCGGACCCCCGAAAAGGTCGTGCTGAATCAGTTTTTCTATGCCCATGTTGCAGACTCCTTTCTAAAATCGCTAGCAAGCGCGGGGGGAAAAGGGGGAAACGGGGGGTACGGCCCCGGACGCATCTACGGCGGTCTTTTCCTGCCCCCCCTTTAAATCGCAAATTTGAGGGGTTTGTGGCGATGCTGGCTTAGTGTGCTTTCCAGCCCGGTTCTTGAGGGTGAATATCACCTGCCAGATTTGCTTGGCCGTGGCGTCGGCGAGCTTGGTCTTGTGGATCTTCTCGATGAGGGAATTGGCGTAACGCATCGCGCCTTCCTCACCATCGAAGCTTTCAGCAAGTTCCTTGCAGGTTTCCTTCAGCCGCCAGATCGCCCGGCGTTGTTCGTCGTTCGTCTGCATCTTGGAGCAGCGCAGGTGTCCGGGTGAACGCTTACCGGATAGAACAAAGAACACGTCAAGGACTTTGTTGAACTCCGTCTGGTTGACCGTGCGGAAGCTGTTCTTGCAGATCATGTCCCAGAGGGTCTGCTTGCGCCAGTCCTCAAAGGGGAGATCGGTGAGTCCGAGTTCCTTCTGTTTACGCCAGGCGTCCTGCGCGGCGAGTATCAGTTCCTTGACCTGCTCGCGGTTCAGGAAGAATGCTCCCTGCGCGATGATTGCCTCTTCGTCTTTTCCTAACTCTTTCATAATGTGTCCCTTCATTATTTGCCTGTCCACCGTAGCCGTATCCGCGTAGGTGGATCCTTTCTGAAAAACTGGGAGGGCTCAGCCGCCTCCCGGTCGGCGGTACCCTCTATGACTTCTTAGCCTTGGCTGCCGCCTTAGCTTCCTTCTCAGCCTTGGCTGCTGCCGCCTTAGCTTCCTTCTCGGCCTTAGCCGCTGCCGCCTTGGCTTCCTTCTCGGCCCTAGCCGCTTCCGCCTTGGCTGCTTCATCGGCCTTGTCTGCATCCTTCGCCTTCAGGATGCGGGCAGTCGTCTGCTTGACTGTCGCTGTGCGTCTCCATGTTGCTGGCATCTTATTCACCTCCTTCCTTTTTGAGTTCAATAAAGAAATTCTCTTTCTGCTCAATCTTCAGGCCGACTGCTGCGAGGGAGGCTATGACGCCATCCTTCTTCGCGCCAAAGTCTGCCAGAATGGCATCCTTGTCGATCTCGACCTTGCTGCGCGTCCAGGACGCATAGCCGGGATTCTGCTGCATCATACAGACCGTGTGCTCGATCTTCACGCCACCGACCTGCTTGACTGCAGGCGGGCAGGTCCGGAAGCCGACCACGCCATGGATCAGCTCCAGGCTCTTGCGCGTCTCGAACTCGGCTTGATTAAGCGTAGCCCATGCCTGGATGTCACCAAAGAAGGCGGCTGTCTTCTCGGTTAGTTCCGTAAGGTCAGTCTCATACTTCTTGCGGATCGCGTTGATCTTCTCTTCCATCTCCAGCGTCTGCTGCTCTTTCTGGATCTGGAGCTTCGCATACTCGCCAAGAACGCTTTCGAGTTCCTCGCGACTGTTAATCGTTGTGGGTGCTGTTGTCTTCTTTGCCATAATAGAATTGCCTTATTGCGTTGTTGCCTTATTGCCTTATTGAAAAAAACTGAGCGGGCTCAGCCGCCGCTCGGTCGGCTGGGCGGTTAAGCCGGTTCGTCCTTCACGTCCTGCGTCGCGATGGTGTTCACAAACGTGAACGTCATAACGTGCGTCATCTCACTGCCTACCGCATTCGCGTAAGCGTTCCGACCGATAGTCATCTGGCTCGGCTTATCGGCTGCTGCAAGGGCTTCATACGCGTCGGCCAGTTTCTTGGTCAGCGCGAATACAACCTTGCGGACATCTCCTGTCAGCGCGTCAGCTTCAGCTGCAGTCAGTTCCGGGAACGATGCGATTGGCACCGTGATGTTGGTTCCGTCTTCGCTCCAGTTGGGTAACAATGATGTTGGCTTGGGATCAAACATTTCCTATTCACCTCCTTCCGTGCCTGGTTGGCTCGTGTCTTTAGTTGTTTCAAGTTTAAGTGTATTCATGACTCCGCAGGACGGGCACTTTGCAAAGGCTGAAGTCCCATATAAGATTGCAACTGATTTGAAGATATGCTTGCAATGAACCGTAGTGCATTCTTTTTCAACGGTGTACTTCATAGTTATCTCCTCTTAGCGACAGCCTCGACAGCCTCGGCGACTCCTTTGGGATCCAGGCCTCGGGTCCTGATCCGGCGGGCCACGTCACGGACGAAGGCCATGCAGCCGTTATCCGTGGCGCTGGGCTTGATCATCCGGGCGGCGGTGAGAAGTTCCTGCTTGTCGGCATCCGGGAAGATGTTGGCGAGATAGGCCCGGACATCGCGTTCACCGAAGGTAAGCTTTACGCGCTCGCTGATCCGATTCGTGGAAAGCTGGCGGGCTTCGGTATAGGCGGCCTTGTGAAGCTTGGCCCACATCGCCGGGATGCCGATCATGATGAACTCGCCGGGTGTGCGATTCACGAGCGTCTTCACGACATTCATGCAATGGGGCCCCATGTGATGCGCCTCGTCAATGATCAGGCACTTACGGGCCGCGTTCAGCTTCTCGCGTACCAGGTTCAGGCGTTTCATGCCGGACATGCCTTCGACATCATCCCAGCCTAGGACGTGGAGGATCTCGGCCAGCATCGAGCTTGGCGAATCGTTCCACATGTCAGTCGCCTCGATCATGACGATCCGGCTGCCATACTTACCGCACAGGACGCGGGCTGCCGTGGATTTGCCCATGCCGCTATCGCCATCCACGAAGACCACGCGGTCCATGCCCCAGGAGCGCATGACCTCCAGCACCGCCACGCGCACAGCGTTGACGGCAGGCAGGTCATCATAGAGCTGTTCACCGGTATCGCTGCCGGACATCTCCTGAATAATCTCCCAGACCCCGCGATAGTTCACGAGCTGTTTAACCAGGTCATAACCTTCAACGTTGCCTTCACGCAGATCACGGAAGGTCTTCTCGGATCCAAGTCCGGGATTCTCCGTAACCAGCTTCTTCATGCTCAGGCCACGCCGTCCGGCGTAGCTGTCGATTGCACGGGCGAGCTCTGTAATTTCGCTCTCCGCTTCAACCGTATGTTTTTCTGTACTCATTGTGTGTGTCCTTTCTGTGAAATCCATCCCCGTTTCGGAACGAAGGTGGGGGTTTCCTTCTGGCCGGTCTGCCTTTCAACCGTCGTCGTCCAGCAGTCTATTCCTTCTTGGTTGACTCGCTGCCCAAGCTCAGCACCTTAAATTCGTAATCATTTATCGCTAATGGCATTTGCGTGTTGTTTCGCCCGTTCTAAATCTTGCGGCTTGATTTCGCATTCAACCTTCATTTCATCAATCTCAAAGTCGCCGGATGTAATCTCATCGCTGGCAAACTCCAATGCCTCTTCTTCGTTTTTAGCCCCAACTACAACGACTCTTGAGTATCCTGTAACAAGTACCTCGTAGTTCTTCGTTTTTGCTTTTTGCTTTTTATTACTCATTGTGTCCCTTCTTTCTCTGTGTCTCTGTTTTCTCTGTGGTTAAATCATTCTCTACGCAAACAGCGCGTCTCTCTCCAGCTTGGCCCAGTCAGGTTCCTGCTGCTCTTCCTCTTCCCTGATCACCGGCGTGACGTTGCCCAGGGCGAAGGCCGTCTTGGACTTGTCATCCACGGCGACCTTGGCCTTGACTCCGCGTTCATCAAAGGCTGCGGCCTTGGCTCCGATCAGGGCGCGGGATCCGCGCTTGATCAGGCGGGCGTCTTCTCTTGCATCGAGCGTCCCGGCTGTCCAGGCTCCGTCTGCCGCATGCCAGATCATAGGAGCCGCCGAGATGCACCCTGCAGCAGAATCAATCACATGCCCCTTAGGCCACTCTTGGAAGCGTTCGGCCAGCTCGACCACGGCACCAGCCTGGATGTCCGCCGGATCAAACGCCACCAGCGCCTTGGCCCCGTCATAGAGATAGCCTTCCTTCATGGCAAAGAGGTAGGGTTCCTTCCAGCCGAACGGACACTCGGCGGCTACCTCGACAAGACCGCCGCGCCGGATCGTGCGGACCTCGCGGACAGGAAGGGCGAACTGGCGTAGATTGGATTCAAGCTTATGACCGTAACCTGTAGCCTTTTTAGCGGCATACGTTTCAGCCGGGACCCAATGGCCATAAGTCCGGCTTTCCATCTTCTCTTCATTCAAGTAGCGAATGCTGTTATCCAAATATCCGAGGAAATCAGTAATCGTAGGGAAGTGCTCACGGGGATCCATGCGGCCTTCACGGCAGGCGATCCATTCAGCGGTCTCGGTCTTCATCTCACCACGGAAGCGGCCGACCTGTCCGCAGGGCAGATTAATTGACATCACGGTCCAGAGTCTATTGAACCAGCCTTCAACGAGTTTCTGGTTTGGGCGGCCCTTCGCTGATAAGACCTTGACGGAGGCGGCGGCCATCATGTCCAGTGTGCGGTTGGCCTGCCATGCGCCACCTTCTAGGACCATCTCATTCGGAACGTAACCATTCATGCGCCAGACGCGTTCGATTGAGGCGCAAACATCCGAGGCGTTGTAAGCTTCATTGTTCCGCATGACGTAGGAATAACCTACACAGAAGTCAGTCGCGCAGTCGATGCCCAGGAGAAGCTGAAAGCGGGCGACCCGGCAACCATACTTCTCGCTGCACTTATCGCCGCCCCTCTGCCAGGGAACCACGACGCCGACGTTGACCGAGGCGTCATCCCATACCTGCCGTTCCCCAGGGACGAGGCGACGGCTTCCGTCATCAGCCATCCGCAACCAGCCGGGGGTATAGATGCCGTCATTCTGTCCGGCTTTCGGATCACGGTAACGACGGAAGACTGCGCTCCCCATTCGAAGAGCCCGCTTGATCTCCTGGGGAAGCGCATGCTTATAGTTGACATCAAGGATAGCCTTGCGCGTTTCTGGAAGTAGCGGGGAGGCTGGATCCTTGGCAGCCATCCGGGCGGCCATTGTCATCGATCCAGTCCCCTCGCGCAGGTTAGACTTCAGATAGAGCGACCGAAGATATTCAGCCTCGGTCGTGGTCAAGTCACACTTGGACGGCCTGCCGGAGCGCTTAAGATCGCTGAGCCCGTCAATTCCAGCGTCGGAATAACGAACGCTCCAGCGCTCATAAGCCTGTTCGGAGATTCCTGCTAGGACGCAAGCACTCCTGACGTTCGCCCCCGCCGCGACGGCGGAGCGGACCGATTCAACAGCTTTCTTTCTGTTCATGGCTTCGTCCATTTCTTTGACCGTTACTTACGCTTTGACTGATTCTGATTGATTCCCCAGACTTTCAGGGCATACTCGCGCACCTGCTCCGGGGTCGATTCCAGCATGGCCTTCAGGCTGGTTTCAAAGATCTTAGCCTTGAGATCAAATTCAATTTTCTTCTGGCCGGGCTGATCGTCATACCAGTGGTCCCAGTTCTCGAAGCAGTTAGCCAGGGAAACACAGGAGCGGTTCATCAGCGGGGCGTAATCCGTGGCGGCGCGTTCCTTATTCTCGGTGGCTGCCTTTCCCTGGAGGGCTGCGTTCCAGCGCCGGATCGGCGTGGATCCTGCCATGACGCTGGCGAAACAGTGCCGGACGGCTTCCTGCATGATCGGTTCGCAGGGGATAATCGTGACCCGTCCATAGCTGTCTTTCTTGGGAATACCCCCTGCATCTATGGATGCCAAAAGCTCGACACCCTTGAGGACATCCTTATGCGAACACCCTAGACGGTGTGCGATAGCGTTGGAAGTAAACAACCCTGTGTCACGTGACACAGGCCCCCCCTTTTGGCCGTTCTTTGAAACATCCTGACCAGCTTCCCAGTCCTTCAAAACCTGTACTCGGTTCAGATCCAGATAGCGCATGACCCGTTCGCCGGTGGTCACGCGATGACGGCAGGCGTTCTTTCCATAAGCCACATTGCGGACAAGGTCCAGATCCATCTCATAGACGGCGCAAGGCACTTGATCAAGCCCGCAACGCTTAGCCGCCAGATACCGGCTGCACCCGTCAACGATCCAGTACATGTTATGGCCGGTCTGGTGAGGGACAACCATGAGGGGCTCCATGACTCCCATATCCTCGATGTTCCCCATAAGCGACATTGAATCCTCGTCAACATCCTTTTCCCGGTGTGCCGCCCAGAACGCCATGGCATCCGGATGCGGTTCCAGCATAGACACATTGATCAGCTCAGACCGGATGAAGACCGGCTTCTTGGATTGTGTAGCGGGCTGTTCCTGCTGCTCCCGTTCTACATACGAACCGCAAGCCTCGCTTTTGGCCTTGGCATTACGATCTGGGCATCCGCCTTTTTTGAAGTAATGGCAACTTGAACAAGTCTGTTTTTTCTGTTCTTTCATTTTCTGTGTGTTCCTTTGTGTTCTTTGTGGTTAAAATTCCTACTCCCCCATCAGACGCCAGATAGCCGACTCCCAGCAATACCATGCCGCCCATGCCGCCAGGATGACCGCCGCCCCTGCCACGCAGAACGCGCAGACGGCCATGCAGTTTTCAGCCTTGGTCCATTCTCCATCCATTTTTCGAACTCCGTATTTCATCGTTCTTTCCTTTCAACTGAGCGGCAGTTCCTGCTGCTCGTTCGTGTTATTTTCTTCGTGGGAAATCTCTTTCGGTTCAAACCCCGGACACCACTCGGGCCGCTGGGTCTCTTCTCGGATCAGGACGGGCAGGTAGGCGTACTCCTTGCCGCACAGGTCAATCCGCTTAGACATGCTGGGCACTGAAGCCTCTCCGTGTTTGCATCCTGCACAGCCGTTCATTGTGCCTTCCTTTCGGCGTAGACGTTTAGTGCAGCCAAGTCGGCGGCATGCCAGCATAGCGTCGGCTGGGAAGCGAACTCGCTGGGTGGCTGGATCGCCACGGCCAAGACGCCGAACTGGGTAACCTCCGAGACTCTGAACATCCAGCCGGATCCGCGTGGCTCGACTACCGCCCGGCGCACGATCTTGCGGTCCACGCAGGAATACAGACGCTGCCAACCACGCCCCGTCACACACCAGCCAGTCGACGGCCAGAACTCATGAGTGCTTGGCTTGACTACGATACGCTGTTTGAAGATGACGTTGTCTGACATGGCTGACCTCCTTTAGCTGCGTGATTGCCACGCATCCAGCATTGAGCTAATTTCATGCGTAAATATTTCAGCAAACTTACGAGGGGCTTTTATGCGCTGATAGTCACGCATCAGCCAGACTGTATGGGCGACAGCGTCCTTGTCTTCCTGATTGAGTTTGCGGTACCAGAGATTATCGTTCCACAGCTCATTAGATACCTCTGCAATTTCTAGCTTATTTTGATCGTTCATTTTGTCCCTTTCTTT
>CAIYYI010000512.1 GCA_903930345.1 uncultured Verrucomicrobiota bacterium | reverse complement strand
CATTACAAATATATTACGATTATATTTTTTGTCGAAATAATTCAATAGAAATTATTGATATGCTAGGGTTGGAAGAAATTTCCTGTACTGATTTGTGTGCTGTCGGCGCTAGTGGATGTCACTGCTGTCCAAAATAATTTTCAAATACACTAATATCGATACTTTCTACGCTCAAGTCATCGCTCCACTAATTTTTAAGCCCTCCCAAACGCTATTGGTCGTTTTCCTTTTGTGAATCCTGCTGTCCAAGTCACAGTCTGCCGAGAAGCGGTTGGAACATCTCCGCCTCAAGTGGCGGCGTGTTCAGCGGGCTGTCTAGCCAAGCCCATAAGTTCCGATAAGTGAAAAGGTTCAGTCGGAGCAGGGCAACCAGGTTCGACAGAGACCAATCGTATTTCGACTTGAACTTCAGGCACTTGATAATCAGCATGGCAATCAATGCTGTCCAAATCTGGATATGAACGGCGTTGGCGCTGGTGCCGACGAAAGTCTTAACCTTCAGATTCTGTTTGAGTTGCTTGAAGAATATCTCGATCTGCCAACGTTCCTTGTAGATCGCCGCGATGGTCGTCGCGCCCCATGCGATTTTATTGGAGATCAGAGTCAAGAGCGTCTGATTTTCCTCGTTCCAAACCTCGACTTTCTTCAAGGTCATGGCCGTGCCCTTCAGGCGGATCAGCTCGACCGAACGTATGTTGGGACGATTCCTCGGTAACGGGAGCGTCTCGACAGTCTCATGCGCGGCGTTAGATTTCAGCCGCGTCACGAAAAACACCCCGCCAGCGTTCAGCGACTCGAAGAAACCGTAATCATTATATCCGCGGTCGAAGGCGATCACGCTGCCCGCGGGAAACGCAATTTCCCGAGCCACATTGATTTCATGCCTTTTACCCTCGGCAATATGAGCGAAAACCGGCAGATAACCGTCGTGGTCGAGCAGCAGGTGAAGCTTCACCGCTCCCTTGGTCGTCCGGTATTGAGCCCAATCAAACACTTCCGCGCAGAGATCGATCACGGTCGCGTCCATGCTCAACAGCTTGTTCTTGAACTTGAATTTCGCCTGTGCGGGGGCGATGGATTGGCAGACGCCCAGCAGGTCAAAGAACGCGGACTGAAAGACACGCCAGTCGCGATGGCCGTTGGCGTATGACAGCGTTGATCGCCTCGGCGCCTCGCGCATGCCCAAGTGGTTGAGCCTGCCGAGGCAACTCTCCAATCCGTAATTGATCTCCCGGAGTGACTTCGCCTGAGCCAACTGGCAGTATAGCATCGACACCAGGTGATCCCAAGAACTGAAGCCCTTGGCTCCTTTTTCCGTCTTGAATTCTTTCACCGCCGAAGAAAATCCCGGCCGGGAAATTAACGATAACAATTGGCTGAACACGCTTCCTCCGTGTATTGTTGTGCTGGTTCACCGGGAATCGAAAAAAGTGGCACCCTATTTAACTTGGTAACTGGCGGGGGCACTGCCCCCACACCCCCGGGGTTTTTAAGGCATGGAGGGCATCCCGATAGCGGCAGGAAAAGCCGGGAGGCAATCGCCTCCCGAACTATCGGTCTACCCCCCAGGCTATCCCTTGGCGGGGCGCTCCCCAGCGTTGCCCGCCTACGTTTCGCCTGGGACACTTCATCATATCGCATGTGGCCGCTCATGTCAACACGCCTTCCTGTTTTTCAGCCAAAGGCCTGTTAGCCTCACGCCGTCTCGCCCTCGCGGCTTCGAGTTTCCTGTCCCGCTCCGCTAGGATGGACACATCCCGTCCATGGAGGCGGTCGGCCGGGGCGACGTAGCTGATGGAGCTATGCAAGCGCTTGTGGTTGTAATGCTCCACGTAAGGGGAGAGCACCTCCCTCGCATGGTCCAAGTCGACGATGGCGCGCCGCCTGACGCACTCGCTTTTTATGGTCTTGTGGAACCGCTCGATCTTGCCGTTGCTCTGGGGATAGTTGACCGACGTCCTGGTGTGGGTCAGGCCATGCAGGCCGATGAACTCCTTGAACTCTTTGCCGACGAACTGCTTGCCGTTGTCGGTGATGACCCGCGCCCGCTCGCCGGGGAAGGCCTCCACCGCCTTCTGGACGACCACGCCCACGTCCTTGTCCGTCATCGCGTCGCGCATGTCCCAGCTCACGATGAAGCGGCTGTGCCCGTCCAGCACACAGATGAGGAAGAAGAACACGTCGCCGACTTTCACATAGGAGATGTCGGTGTGCCATTGCTCGTGCGGCCGCAGCGGCTGCTCGAACCCTGTGCCTTTCTTGGACGCCTTGCCTCCATGGGGACGGATGGCCATGGCGTCGCGCAAGACACGGTAGACCGTCGAGGGGCTGGCGTACGCCACGTCCTCGTCAATCATCATGTAGGCGCAGCGCCGGTAGCCGTCCACCCCATGCGCCAAGTAGTACTCGACGATCACCCGCCGCTCCTCGGCCGTGAGCCAGAAATCCCTGGGCGACATGGCGTTGTGGGCGTTGGGCAACCCCATGCGGGCGCGCCACTCCACGAGCCTGCCCGAACGGATGCCCAGCTTGCGGCAGAACCAGGCGTCCCGCTGTCCGGCGGCCGCGCGCCAGCGCTCCACGAACGCCACCACGGCGTCCCTAACATCAGGCTGAACCCATTTCGCGTTCATTTCACCCCAAGACTTTTTTTTAGAGCCATGTGCTCGGACAGCAACTCGGCGATCACCTCGTCCTTGCGCCTAAGCTGCTCCTTGAGCGCGTCGACCTCATGGGCGAGCCGCCCATCGGCTTTCCTCCCGTCACGGTCGAAGACTTGCGGCAAACCGCCCAGACCCAACCGTTGCCACTCGAAATACTGGTTGGGGTGTATCTGCAACTCGTCGCACAGCTGCGACACCGCCACCCCATCTTGAAGATGCCTGATCAGCGACCGTGACTTCTCCTCCGCCGTGAAACGACGCCTTGTCCGCTTTTCCACAACCTCGTCTCCTTTCGTTGCGTTGGCGTACCTTACACCAACTTATCGGCGGACGCCATTTTTCCGATTCCGGGTGAAGCGCTACAGTCCCGAAGAGTTATCTCCCCAGCCAACCACTCGGCCATCTTTGGAAAGCGCCAATGAGAATTCTCTACCAGCGGCGATTTTCGTAATATTAACATGCCCACTTACCTG
>CAIYYI010000511.1 GCA_903930345.1 uncultured Verrucomicrobiota bacterium | reverse complement strand
GCGTTGGGGTGAATTTTCGCCTGCCGCCCCAGCCCACGCGCGCAACTGACTGATTGTTCGTTCCGGGCTGGGGTAAACGAAAGTTTTCCCCCACCGGGCGGCTTTTTAGTTCAGGGGGTTGCGGACACCGCTAGAGGCTCTCAAGCGCGTTTCTCCGCGGCGTCGCGGGCGCTCGCCGCCCCTCCCTTGCGAACCTCAAAACCACCAGCGGATTCAGCCCCTTGAAGTGGTCGGTCGGCCAACGCTCACCGGAACGCGCTCCGGGCTCCCCAGGCCGGGGCTTGCAGTGCTTGGTGATCTCCGGAACCTGGTCAGGCTCCTAATTTGTATTCGTATTCGTATGGATGCGCCACTGACCTGAAACGAGGCAGAACGCCAAGACAAGGTCAAAAGCCATTCGGCGGCGTAGGAGCCCAGCCGCGGTGAGTGTCGGGCGGTTAGTCGCTTCAGGTCAATACCATTCCGTCCAGTTCGCGGCAGCACGGGCACACCCAGCTGGATGCCCGCTTGTCCGCCACTCAGGCCGATCGCGTGAAGTGGATGGCCGGGTTGCTGATCGCCCGAGCGGCGCTGATCGCGGCCCTGGTGAAGCTGCTCTAAGGGGTGGTCACTCCGGGGGCCCCGCCGACGATCGAAAAATGGAGGGTAATCCACGGGAAACCCCCAAACGAAAAACCCCGGTTACGGGGTCCGTTACCCGGGTTTGTTTCGCACCTAAGTCATTAAGTGATATTTGGTGGGTCGTGTAGGATTCGAACCTGCGGACCGTCGAATCTGCCAGGGCTTTCGCGTCCACACTGCTTTTGCCTTCCCCCATCGCCTTGTTGTAGGCGGCCGTCCAGGCGATTGGCGTCATCACCATATCGACGCCGCGCTGGAAAAAGTACGAGTGCCGCATGGTCCAGTCCTGGGCGCGCTCCAGCCTGCCGGGGTTGATGAGAATCGCGTGAATGTCGTCGCTCATGGAATGCACAAGGTCATTCAAGCGGCCGTCCATGTAGACCGATTCCGCACTGACCGCGCGCACCATCTCGGCCGGGTTGCGCATGTAGTGTCCGGTCGCCCGGAGCAGGCTCCCCCAGCCGACGCGCCGTGCTGCCATCGGGAAGCCGGTCAAGAGTTGTTGGAAGCCGTTCAGCAGGTTTCCGGTCATGGCCGCCGCGCCCGCCCGTTGCCGCAGCATGGTGACGAACCGCGAGATACCCGCGTCCGCACTGATCGGGGTCACCACTTGCTGGCGTGCCGTCACGGCCAGCCAAGGCGTCAGCATCCCGTTGATGGCGGCCGGGTCCACCCGGTTTAGTGGCTCTCCGATGCCCTTGAGCAGGCGATTCACGCCGCGGATGGGGACTTCCAGATGGGCGAACAGCAACACTTGGTTGATATGCTGCGACAGCGCGCGAAGATCCAGGAGTAGCGGACGGTTGTACTCGACGCGCCCCCTGGTGAACCCCCTGGGGGTGGATGGCATGGCAAAGGCGAGGTTCGCGTTTTCCTCTTCCACCAGCTTTTTGAGCGCGAGGTCTTTGACGATGCGGGTATCCACTTGCGCCGGGACATACCCGCCGCGGTACTCGCCCCAGGGGGTCGATACGGGCTCCGCCGTGATCTCATCGAAGTACCGGCCGAAGACATCGCGGTGCGCTTTTTGGGCCAGCGGCTTCATGCCCTCGTTCAGGTCCCGGACCCCTTGAGCGAAGTCGTAATGTGCCTTGGTGACTTTGCCCTCGGCGATCATCCGCGCGAGGAAGGCATCCCAGCGCGTGGTATCGACCGACCCATCAGCGCGCTTGTCAGCCCAGCCGCGACCCAGCAACAGCTTGCGCATGTTCGAGGCGTTGCCGGTGTGCAGGATCGCATGGACGATTTCATTCATCCCCGCCCCGCTCTTGTCCTTGCCGAAGGTGTAGTTGAGTTCCGGCGAGTGGATCAGGATCGGCTTGAGGGTGGGCGCGATGCCATCCAGCAGCCCTTTCAGATCGGCCATGATGCGCGCTTGATCCGCCCGGTAGGCATCGGCTCGGCCCTTCACCAGGTTGAAGATGTAGCGCCGGAACGGGCCGATATCCGCCATGGTGCCGTCCATGCGCATGGTCCAGAACTCGGCCTTGATCATCGTTCCGGCCAGCCGAGGCACCGG
>CAIYYI010000510.1 GCA_903930345.1 uncultured Verrucomicrobiota bacterium | reverse complement strand
GATCGGCTTGGAAATATAGGCGTCGAAGCCCCGGGCGAGAATATCCTCCCGGTTGCCTTTCATTGCGCTGGCGGTGACGGCGCAGACCGGAATATCCCGCAGGGATTCGTCCTCACGAATCACCGCCAGTGCCTGGTACCCATCCATGACCGGCAGCGCAATATCCATCAGGATAAGGTCGGGTTGATGGCTGCGGGCCTGCTCGACGCCCACCTGGCCATCCGTGGCTTCAAGGATGGTATAGGCCTCCTGCAGCAGTGCCCGCATGGTCCGCAGGTTGTCGGGATGGTCCTCCACCACCAGGACAACAGGTTTTCCGGGGCGGGCGAAACGGCGTCGGCCCCCTCCGGCGGGGCTCAGGGCAGGCGGCGAGGCGGGTTTCTCCGATGGTGGCGCGATCATGCGGGCCACCGCCGCCAATAATCCGGCCTTGTTGATATCGCCCTTCTGGATCAACTGGTGGATGTGATTTCCCTTAAGGAAGTTCAAATCCTGCTTGGTCACGTGCTTGGCGGTCAGGATCAGAACGGGAATTTGAGCCGTCCGCTCCACGCTGCGAATCGCCTTGAGCACTTGAAAACCATCCACTTCCGGCATCATGAGGTCGAGAATCATGGCGTGCGGCACCTGCTGTTCGATGAGCCGCAGCGCTTCCTGGCCGTTGTGCGCCACCATGATGTGATAGCCCTCGGCTTGGAGAATGTCGGTCAACTGAATGATCGCCGGTTCGTTGTCCTCCACCAGCAGAATGCTTTGGCCCTGGCCTGACAGGCTGGATACCGCCCCCGTGGCTTGACTCCCCATTGCTTCCCTGGCTTCCTCCACTACGGGGCCGGAAGCCAGCGTCAGGGGCAACTGAAGGGTAAAGGTGGAGCCTTCACCCAACCGGCTCTCCACCGTGATGCCGCCCCCCAGCAGCACGGCGTATTTCTTCGCGATCGCCAGCCCCAGTCCCGTGCCCCCGTACTTGCGGGACGTGCTGTCGTCAGCCTGACGAAACTCATCGAATATGTGGGGAAGGTGGGTGGCCGCAATGCCGATGCCCGTGTCGGCCACCCGCATACGGAAGGTGCCGGATATGACTTCAGCAGTAATCGTGACGTGACCCACCTCAGTGAACTTCACTGCGTTGCCCACGAGGTTTTGCAGAATGTGCCGACATTTGCCTTGGTCGCTGGCGATGAGCGGCAGATCGCCCGGCACCTGGTTAAGCAAGGCAACCCTCTTTTCAACCGCCTGCGGCTCGATCATTTCGACGAGTTCGCCGGCCAGTTCGCGAACGGAGAATCGGCTGACGCTGATTTCGGCACGACCCGCTTCGATCCGCGAGAGGTCAAGAATGTCATTGATCAACGAAAGCAGATGCTTGCCGTTGCGTTCGATGACTTCGAGGTAGCTGTATTCATCCGCTGGGATCACGTTGGCCAGCCGACGGTTCAGCACGCCGGAGAGGGCAATCACTGAGTTGAGCGGCGTGCGCAGCTCATGGCTCATGTTCGAGAGGAAGGCGCTCTTCAGCCGGTTGGATTCATTCAGTTCCTGCTTTTGCATCTCCAACTCGGTGTTCTGATGGTTCAACTCCTGTGATTGGGCGGCCATTTCGCCTGCCTGGGCGGCCAACTCCTCCTTCTGCGCATTCAGCTCGCGGTTCTGGTATTCGAGCTTCTCCACCAGGGCTTGGATGTTCCGGTAGCTCAACACGCCGTTCACCCGGGCGGTCAGCACGCTCCAGATTTCTTCCACAACCTGGATGGATGCCGTATCATACGCGCGCACGCTCGCCAGGGAGATCACCGCCGTAACCGTCTGCCCGGTCAGCACGGGAATGGTGAGGATTTCCCGAGGCATGAAGTTGCCGCTCACGGTGGGAAAGGCAAACCGTGTGTCCGCCGGGATGTCCCTGAGATGCTGTATCCGTTGCGTGGCCACGGCCGCGCCCAATTCCCCCTCCCGTTCCGTGGCAGCAAAGGCGGTGCGTCCGCCCGTGCCCAGGCCGATGGATTCGAAATGTTCAAACGCAGTTTTCGCGTCGTTCAGGAAATAGACCGCCCCCACCTGGGATCCGGTATGCGACAGCAGACCTTTGAGCAACTCGCGGCAGAACGCCTGCACCTCTTCCTCCCGCAACATGGCATCAGAGAGCTGGGCCACATTCGTGTTGATCCGCATTTGCATCTCAATCGCCTCGGCCATGGCGTTGAAGGAGGCGGACAGGGTCCCTAATTCGTTCTCAGAAACATAGCCGCAGCGCGTATCCATCTGTCCCTGGCGGAACTGCTCCGCCGCCGCCGCCAACTTGGTAATCGGGCCTTTGATCCCCTTCAGCAGCAACCAGCCCACCAATGCCGTCAGCAACAGGATGATGGTGGTGACGACTGCCATTTGATGCTTCAGCGTGAGGCTCTCCTCTTCAGCAGCCCGGTAGAACTCCTCGCTTTTGTTATAGGCAAAAAGGTCAATCTTCTGCAGCCGGCTCCGGACCGCCTCGGCCTGAGTGTTCTGAGCCCCACCGGGTTGGATCCGGGCCTCGGCTTGGGCGGTTTTCCCGACCATAAACAACCGGACAGTTTCCTCCCGCAGAACGTTCCATTTTGACAAATCCTCATGCAGGGCGACGACATCTTCGCGTGGACCTAGGTAACGGTCATACAATACATCCATCTGGCGCTCAGCATCATTCTTTCGGATCTCAATGATCTGTAGGCATGCCATCGTCTCCTGTTCATTCCTAACCAGGAACAGGTCTCTTGCCTGGCGGGACATGACCTCGACATCGACCTCCAATTTCCCGAGCGCCCGGCGGACGGCGTGCGGGTGCTCATACAGCCCCTTGGTTTGCTGCCAGAGGTCATCGGATTGCACCCAAGCGATTGCCCCCAGAATGACCACCAGCACGAGGATGAGGCCCAGGCCCAGGCGAAATTGCGTGCCAATTTTAAAGTCGTTCAGTTTCATGGAATTCCTTTCATCACGGATCACAGGCAGGGGGGTAAGGGCTGAAGTTTTTTCATATCCGTTTCATCTCGCATCCGCAGTTGGTTTTTCTTCTGGAAAACGGCCGCAGGTGAGGCTACCAGGCGCAGGTCCTGATGTTTGGCCACGATCGCCTTTTCCGCCTCGCCGGTCACCAGATATCCGCCCGGGGCCAAGGCGCGGCAAACCTTGTCCAGAACCTGCTGCTGAATGTCCGGCTGATAGTAAAACAAAAGGTTGCAGCAGAGGATCAGGTCGAAATCCCCATAAAGACTCGTCGGTGGACAGGCGGAGTGTGCGTCCAACAGATCATAGAGGGAGAAAACCACGCGGTCCCGAAGCCGGGAAACAATGCTGTAGGATTCACCACTCGTGGAGAAGTAGTCCCGCAAATGCCGCAGCCTCACGTTTTGCATCGCTGCCGTATTGTAACTCCCCTCCCGAGCCAGGGCCAGGGCTGCCTCGGACACATCGGTGGCGAAAATTCGGAGCGGGATGGGCCGTGCCCGCGCCGTGGCCAGATCCTCCAGCATCATGGCCACTGACCATGCTTCCTGTCCTGCAGCGCAGCCGGCCGACCAGATACGAAGTTCAGCCGGTCTGGATTCACCCTTTGAAGCCACCAGGGTGGGCAGAATCAATTGTTCCAGAATGGCAAACGTAAGCGGGTTTCGAAAGAACTCACTGAAGGAGATGCTAAGCGAATGCAGGAACACCTCCGCTTCAGTCCGGTCCTCAGCCAACCGCCGCAGATAGGCTGTGACCGAGGTGCTCGCCGTAACCGCCGACCTTTTTTCGAGCGATTTCCCCAGAAACGACGCATCGTACTGGGATACCTCCCAACCATGCGCATGGCGCAACACGCTGATGACCTCATTCACCAGCTCACCCGTCAGGCGAGGCACTCGGTTCTTCTCAATCACATGATTATTGGAAAGGCTCATTTCCTTGCCTCGCCGCGCGACTGCCTGATTTTGGACCCAGAATCATTGCTATAGGCCGATTCTGACACCAATGTTGTTCCCATGCAATCGTGTTTTTATGTTTTGTATAACCCTAAATGACAATAGGTTATATTCATTGCGCCAAGTCCACCTTGGGGATGCCCAATAAATTCCATCAATGGATGTCACTGTATTGGAACAGGATAGCCCGTCAATGAATAGGGAGGCTCCCAAGCCAGTCCATTCCAGTGTAAGTTGTCCTCAGGTGTGGAGAAAGGGTTGGCAGACTGGAATCCGCCAAATCACGGAAGCCCACCCGGGAACATCAACCGAATATTTTATGAAACCTGGAACCTTCAGGGGGCAATTAACCAAGGGATCTTATATCCCCGCAATTACGCTGGCCGCAGTGCTGCTGGCAGGGGGTTGCCTGGAAGATAAGCCCCAAGCCGGCGTGCTGACCAACGGCCCATCCATGACGGGCGTTGCCACCAATGCTGCCGTAGGCACCAATGCGGCGGTGTCCTCCGTCACCGGTGCCCCAATGACGGCCAGCGGATTGGTGACCAACAACGCGGTGCCGGTCAACATTCCGCTGGAAGCCAGCGCCATGAAAGTTTCCTCCGAAGTGCTGGAAATCGCCAAACTGGCCCAGGCCGGGGTGTCCTTTGAGGTGATGACCAATTACCTAGCCAAAGTCCCTTATGCCTACAACCTGACGGCCGATGAGATCGTCTATCTGAACGACGTTGGGATGCCCGCTGAAGTCATTGGCATGATGATCCGCAAGCGTCCGAGTTTTGTGGAAGTGGCGTCCGGAGCAGAACCGGCCACCGCCCCAGTCACCACGATGGTGGTCGCCCCTACGATAGCCCCCCCCGCAACAACTCCGCCGTCCCCTGCCCCAGCGGTGGAAGCACCTGCACCTGTGACTGCTGCGCCTCCAGCACCCGCCCCTGAACCCGTGGCCGCCCAACCCGCGCCCATCACCGTGGTGGATAACAGTTATTTCTACAACAGTCTGGCCCCGTATGGATCCTGGTATTACGTGGAGGATTACGGCTATTGCTGGCGACCCAACCTGGTGGCAGTCAGCCCAGGCTGGCAGCCTTATTCCCATGGTGGGCGCTGGGTGTACACGACCTCTGGCTGGTATTGGCAATCTGACTACACCTGGGGCTGGGCACCGTTCCATTACGGGCGCTGGTATCGTCACAGCCATCATGGTTGGATGTGGCAACCCGGTGCGGTCTGGGGGCCGGCCTGGGTCAGTTGGCGAACCTCGGCTGACTATTGCGGCTGGGCACCACTGCCACCGGCGGCCTGCTACACCTCCGGCATTGGCTTCTCCTATCATGGCCGCAACGTCGGCGTCAGTTTTGAGTTTGGCCTGGGCCTGAGCAGCTACACCTGGATCGGCTGGGGACATTTTAATGACCGCAACCCGCACCATTATTACGCCCCGGCGACCCACCACACCACCATCTATAACAACTCGACGGTCATCAACAACTACGTTACCGGCAACAACAACTCAACCGTGATCAACAACGGCATTGGCACCGCGCCCATCTCCCGTGCCACCCGGCAGGAGATCAAACCCGTGGCAGTGCGCGATGCCGCCCCGGGAGCCAGCCAGGCCGGACAATATGACCGCGTGGTCCGCAGCGGATCGGAAGCGGTGATTTACCGGCCCCGGGCGGACCAGGTGACCGCCTTCAAACCGGCCAATTCCGCCAGTGCCAACAGCTCTGCCGCCGGTCTGGTCCGATCAACAGAACGTCCGGCGATCATGAACAACCGTGACTCCATCAAGGATTCCGTGCGCAGTTCTGTGGCCGCCAAACCGTTGGATACCGGCAGTCGGCCGATCACTGCGGAGAAACCCGGCAGCCCACTGCCCAGCGTTCGTACCGCAAACCCGGTCACCGCCAAGCCCACCGTGAGCGGAATTCCGGCGGCCACAGGTCGCCTGGTGCCGGAAAGCACCACCGTGAAACCGAACACCGGGCGGCCCGGCTATGGCAGCAGCAGTGAGACCAAGCCAGGCACGACCACCACAGTCAAACCGGCCAACCCCACGGTCACCACGCCAACGCCCTCCGTCGAAAAGCCGGCCACGACCCTGCCGACGCGACCAACCGCCCGCGTGGAAAGCATCAAAGCGCCGGAGAATACGGTGCGCACAACGGCACCCAACGCCGCCTCCGTCCGTTCGGGCTACCTCAGCACGGAGAGCAAACCAACCGTGGCCAGCCCTGCGAGGCCGAGTTATCAGGTGGTGCAACCAACCCCGCTGACGCCACAAGCCAGGCCGTCCATCGCCCCCATGGCACGCCCGAAACCCACCTATACCATGCCCGAACGGGTGGTGAAACCGACCTACACGGCCCCGGTCGCACCGACCGCACCGAAGTATCAACCGGCCCCCACACCCCGCGTGGAAACCTACCGCCCGCCCGCCCAATCCACGCCTGTCTATAAATCAGCTCCGGCCCCGACGTACTCACAACCCACCCACACCCCGCCGGCGAGCACCCCGACGGCACCATCCATAAAAACCCAAAACCAGCCCTCAGGCAACGGCCAGGGCGGACGTAACTCTGATCGCGGCAAATAGTTGAAGCTGAGTCTCTGCACCGCTGGGTTTTCTGGACTGGAGTTGGCGTCAGCCGTCCAAAGATTCCTTCAGATTTGCGTTTTGCTGGCCAGTAAACAGGGTTCAGATTAAAATGTTTTAAATTATTATT
>CAIYYI010000509.1 GCA_903930345.1 uncultured Verrucomicrobiota bacterium | reverse complement strand
GGCGCCAGCGGGTGGCCGGCCGGCCGGCCGCTCCCGGAACCCAGCCGGGACATTCCGCTCTTCAAGTCCGACAAGTCTCTCCGCTACGACGTCGTGGTCCCGATTTCCCTTTACCAGCAGCCGCTGGGAACGCTCCATTTCGGACTGAACCTGGCGCAAATCGTCTCGGCACGACGGGCGCTACTCCTTCAAGGGGTTGGCATTGCAGCGGCCCTATTGGTACTCTCCGCCTTGATCCTACTGCTCACCGGGTACTGGCTGACACGGCATCTGACCACCCTGACCCGGGCAAGCCTGCAAGTGGCTTCCGGTAACCTGTCCCCCCCGCCTGTTCCCGAGGGGCGAGATGACGTCGGCCAGTTGGGAATCGCTTTCAACACCATGTCCCGGGTCATCGCGGAGCGGGTGAATGAACTGACGGCAGCCAAGGTCGCCGCCGAGGCGGCCAATGTGGCCAAGAGCGAGTTTCTCTCCACCATGAGCCACGAAATCCGCACCCCCCTGAACGGCGTCATCGGTATGACGGGGGTCCTGATGGATACGAAACTCACAACGGAACAGCAGGAATGTACCGAAGTCATCAAGAACAGCGGTGAAAAGCTGCTGGCACTGATTGATGATATCCTGGATTTCACCAAGATCGAGGCGTGCAGCGTGGAGCTGGACCATCGCGATTTCGACCTCCACTTGCTTCTCGATGATCTGGCCAAAAGGATCGCGGCAAAGGCTGCGGGGGCGGGGTTGAAATTCCACTATCAACGAAACCCCGATGTGCCGGCCTGTCTGAAGGGGGATCCCGACCGGCTCACCCAGATTATCGTTCAGCTTGCCGATAATGCGGTCAAATTCACCAACGACGGGGAGATCGGGATCAGCGCCTCACTGGTTTCCGAACGGGACGGATTCGCCGTCATCCGCATCGCGATTCACGACACGGGCATCGGCATCCCGCAGTCGCGGCTGGCTGCGATCTTCGCCCCCTTCACCCAGGCGGACAGTTCAACCACCCGTCACTACGGCGGCACCGGCCTGGGGCTGGCCATATGCAAGCGGCTGGCCGAATGGATGGGCGGAGAAATTGGCGTGGAGAGCAGCGAGGGAACTGGCTCCACCTTCTGGTTTACGGCCCGATTCGCAACGCAGACGATGCAAAGCCCCCTCTTCCCCCCCCCGGAGGTTCCAGCCTCCTGCAGGGTCTGCACGGTGCCTCAGGGGGCAAAGATATTGCTGGCCGAAGACAATGCCATCAACCAAAAGGTGGCACAAAGCCTCCTTGGCAAGCTGGGCTACAAAGCGGATATCGCCGCCAATGGCATCGAGACGGTGCAGGCCTTGGAGCGGTTCGATTACGACCTGGTGTTCATGGACTGCATGATGCCCGTGATGGACGGCTTTGCAGCGACCGCCGTGATCCGCGACCCGTCGTCGAAAGTACTCAACCACAAGGTGCCGGTCATCGCCATGACCGCCAATGCCATGAAGGGTGATCGGGAAGTGTGCTTGGCGGCCGGG
>CAIYYI010000508.1 GCA_903930345.1 uncultured Verrucomicrobiota bacterium | reverse complement strand
TCTCCCCCTGGTGCCAGAAGACGCCGCGGATGCCATGCGTCAGCTTGCCACCCGTCACGCGGTTGTACAGGCTGGCATAAATCGCATAACGGGTGCCAGCCACCGAGTGGTCCGCCGGATTCGGCTGGTGCTGGTCGATGCGGGTGCCACCCACTGCGGAGTTGATGATGCAGACCGGCATGTTCTGTGTGGCGGTCAGTTCCTTGGCCAGAGACCAGCCCCATAACCCCAATTGCATTTCCGTACCCTTGCTGATCGCGTAACCCCAGCCGGTCGAGGCCCCATAGGTGCGAATCCATGGGTCGGTTGTAGGATCGTTGGTCGCGACGTTATCCGTGGCCAGTGCATTGGACTGGCCGTCGATAATGTAGGCATCGCCGCACAGCAGGTTGGTCACGGCTGAGCCGACCGGTGCATCCACACCGCCAGTGGTGGTGCCATACACCACCTTGTAAGTCGTCTTACCAGCGGCAATCGGCGCACTGAAGGCGTATGCCCCGGCTACCAGTGACTGGCGGAGGGTGGAATAGAGCACATCCGATCCGGTGTCGGTTGTATAGACCTTCAGGAAGACCGCGTCGGGCGCGCCGCTCTGGGTACCGTTATAGTAGATTGAGCCCAGGCCCGTATTCGGGTTGCGGGCAAAGAACTGGTTGTTCACCGGCTTTTCAATGGCACCTGGGGTTCGCACCACCCAGGCATCTGTCGTGGGCTGCTGCACAGTAACCATGACCGTATTGGTGATGAGTGCGCCACCATTGCTCATGACCAGCGTCACCGTCATCGTCCCGCTGCCCTGCGACCGCAGGAGCGTCAACGTGGAATTGGTAAATGTTCCCGGCGTTGTTATGCTGAGAGGGTTCTGCACAGTCGCCGCCACCCCGGCCACGCTCCAGGCGTAGGTCAGGTTGGTGACGCCCTTGGCCTGCAACTCGCTCCAATTCGAGATGGCCGGCGTCACTGTCAGCGTCTGGCGGCCATCCCACAAGTTCGTCGAAGCGACCAGCGTAAATATCGGTTCCGGAATTTTTTCATTGATGGTGATTGGGATGTCGCTGGTTTGAACTCCCGTTGGATAAATGGCCTTAAACTGGAGCACAAACGATTGTTCGCCCTGCACGCGGCCTGCCGCAAAACTCAGCGTAAACTGATCCACCGCAATCACGGTCTCCTGCCCGTTCTTCTTGTAAATCCAATAAATCTTCTGGGCACCTCCTGCCTGCCCAACCAGGTTGGTAATAGTACCTTCGTTCATTGTCACGGCGGCGGGTGCCACCGAAAACGCACTACCCGGTTGCACCAACGGCCCTACGAGCGTTTGCAGCGCACTCTGGTTCTGATATTCCAAGTTGATCCAATGAGCAGAGCGCACCACCTTTGAAACCCGCACCTCATCAATGTCTCCGGCAAAGGTGTAATTATTATACCAGCCCCCAATCCACATTTTGGAGGGATTGGCAAAGTTCATGGTGACGCCCCCTGAACCATCAAGCTGGCCGTTGATATAAATCTTCCCGCTCCCGCTGGTATAGGTATGCGCCACATGATACCACTGT
>CAIYYI010000507.1 GCA_903930345.1 uncultured Verrucomicrobiota bacterium | reverse complement strand
CTCCCTGAAGGTTGGCAGGCAAAGATCCCGGTCGCGAGCAACTGATCAGCAGATAGCGGCCGAACTGGCAGAATAGGGCTTCGAGATTTGGATCGGACGTCGTGCCCATTGCATAGGCCTCCAGCCGCGCCAGCGTGGTCTTGGCCAGCAGGTCCGGCGCGGTGGTTCCCACCTCGAGAGAAAATCGGCGGAAGAGAGATTGATAATCCTTCACATGGCGCGCCAGCAATTTCGTCATGCTTTGCCGGGCGGCAGAATCCACCCTCCTCGTGACGGCGGCATGGGGATGCTGGCCCAGCCACTGCTTGGTGTGATCCTGGAGAAAGTTCGTGCCCGCACCGAGTATCAGGGTCACGCTGTCGCATTCGTCGAAAGCCAAACTGGTGGCGGGAACGACAATGTTCCATGGGTTTTTTGCGCAGGCATCGTCATTTTTCACCGCGATGGTGCCGTTTTTGTTTAGCACGAGCAACTGGGCTTCATATTCAAAACCGTTCTTCAGTTTGCCCACCGAGCTGAGCCTGTTGCCTGCGGCTGAACTCCGCGCCTGGTGCATGTCCGCAAGCTGGACGCGGCCGGTGCAGGCGGCGGGCTTGTTGGCCGCCAGGTGGATCACAATGACTCCGTCAGGATGACTGGCGAAGGCGGTTCGTTGATAGCACACTCCGCTATATTCGTAGGTTACCTGATGAACGGCGCGATCAATGTCGAGGTCCTGCCGGTAATGGGTCACCATGGAGAAGTCATGGCCGAGATCGATGAGGATGTCGCCGAACGCCTGATAGGCGCCCAGATCCTGCCCCTCGTCATTGAGGCCCTCGACGGCCACGCGGGATCCGGACCAGAGGCTGATCTCATTGAACTGAATCCGCTCAATCCCGGTTCCGCCAAAGAGCATCGCACCCATGGAGCCATTACCGATCGGCAGTGCTTCCGTCATCCACACTTTCGCCGGACGGTCAGACCACAGACACAGTTTTCCCGAGGCGTCCGCCGGGGCAGCCATTCCCGTCAGTGGTTCAAAGCCCAACGCGGTCGTCGCCAGAGAGGCGGATAGCAAGAAGTGACGCCGCGAAATGGCATGCTCGGGTGTGGTTGATTGGTGAGTCATGATTGATTTCATTTCGGGGTTGAGGTCCAGAGCTTTTCCAGCAGCGCAAACATCACCGGATCGTGTTGCTTGAGTTCGGTACGGGTGAACGGGAAGAAATCGTTCGTTCCAAAAAACGCCTCGGTGGTTTCGGCGAAGTACTCCTGGGGATTGGTCATGGCGTACGCCCGGGCGAGGGACACCCGCCCCTGGGCGTCACGGCGCTCCACCTTTTCATACTTGGCACTGGCTTTGGCTTCTTCGTAGGCCGCCTTGATGCCGGCGTGGTTGTTGCCCAGCACGCGATCATGGTAGGCGTGGGCCAACTCGTGCAGCGCGAATACCGGCATGCGTTTGGTCTCCGACTCGAAGATGCGGACGTTCGTGAACTCGACCCCCTTGGCCATCGCCGGATCGCGCCCGTGCTCACGCAGCCAGTTGGCGTTGGGATGATATTCGGCGCGGGGCGGCGTGAGGGGATACTCGGCCGAGATCCAGAGCGTCACTTTGCGCAACTCGGACACGGCAGCCGGGGGCACAACGCGCACAATGTCTTCAAGCTGGGCGGTGAGGAGTTTGAGCGCGAGGCCAGTGGCTTCAGGATTCGTCGCCAGCAGGTCGCGACTGATTTGCACAGACCAGCCTGCGACTTCCCTAATCTCCCGGTGAATACCACCGCTGGGTGCCTTGTCCCGCGCCTTTGGTTGGGTGCTGATTTGCGTTTTTGCCTGCTCTATCCGATAGGCCTTTTTTATCTTGATGACTGGCTCGAGAGTTTCCGTCTTGTACGGGCCGTCCATCCCGGTGTGCGCCTGCTGGATCTTCTTAACCGTATCCATCCCCGCCACCACCTTGCCAAACACCGCAAACCCATGCCCATCCGGATTCCGACGGCCGCCGAAATCCATCGCCGGCTGATTGCCGATGACAATCGAGAAGGAAGCCTGCGCGGTATCCGGCCCCATCCTTGCCATGGAGAGCACGCCGTCCACATGCCTGAGGCCCGTCACGCTTGTCCGCTCCATCGGTATTGGCGGAAACAGCTCCTTCTCGCGCATCGGGTCGGACTGAAACTGAATCACTTGAATCTCGACGTCGTGTCGAACCGTGTTGTCCGGTCGCACAGCACGGTTAATTATCCCGCCATCATAGAAATTCCCATCCACATATCTCAGAAAGTTTGTGCCGGTGATCGGCGCATGGACGATATCCACTTCCACAGTGATGGTGCCGAGTTCTGTCTCGAAGTTGACCAACACCGGTTTTGCTGAGAGATGGACGCAGCTCAGGCAGAGCACGAGCAGCCCTGACACCATCCAAGCAAAATATTTGGCTTTGAAGAAAGTCTGGCGTACCGCAGGCAGGCTTCCATTGCCTTGCCCCTCGGCGTTCAAAGTTGCTTCTTCGTTGTTCATAATTTGAGGAGCCGTATTGAGCATGAGGCACCCGGGTTTGGTTCCTTGCCGCAGGGCGGCATCGTATCATTGATAGCGGTCCGGATGGAGGAGTTTGAAATCCATCGACGGCTGCTCATCGGACAGGGTTTCTGCCACCAGTCGGCCGGTGATCGGCCCAAGACTCAGACCCATCATCGCATGGCCGCACGCCACAGTGAGGTTGGTGTACTTCGTAGTTCGGCCCAGGTAGGGCAGTCCATCGGGAGAGCATGGGCGCAATCCGCACCAGGGCTTGATGCCTTCAAAGTTGCGCGGGGAAAAGGCCGGATAGTAATTCGACACGCTTTTAATGATGCCCTGCACCCGGCGGGGATTGATGGTCTCGTTAAGCCCGGCGATTTCCATGGTGCCTCCGAATCGTAGCCTTCCGGCCATGGGCGTAATCGCCAGGCGAGCTTCGGTGAAGATGGCGCAAATCTGTGGCAATTGAGGCGGGCTCGGCAAAGTGAGACTATAACCTTTGCCTGCCTGCATCGGCAGGTTCAGGCCGAGTGCCCGGGCCAGGATCGACGACCACACGCCCCCGGCCAGCACGACCTCATCTCCTTGATACTCTCCCTGGCTGGTCAGCACTACTGTGACGCGTGTTCCTTGTTTCTCGAAACCGATGACTTTCGAGTTCCAGGCGAATTCCGCCCCAGCCCGGGCTGAGTGGTGCTTGAGTTTGGCCAGGAACTGGTCGGGCACCAGATGACAATCCTTGGGGAAATATACCCCACCGGCGACGTCCATTGTGACATGGGGATCCAACTGGGTTAAACCCTTGGCATCCAACACCTGGGCGGGAACGCCCAGTTCGTTGGCCCGGGCCGCAAAGCGACTTTCCTCGTCCAGGGCGTGCTGCGTCTTGCAGAGCATCACCAATCCCTTCTTCACGAGTCCGAAGTCACCGTCCGGCAAGGCGGCCAATTCCTCGAAGCAGGCTCGGCTCGCCAGACTCAGGTCGCGCAGCAGTGGCGCGCTGCGCTGGACGTGCTCCGGGGTGGCCGCCCGCCAGAATTTCAAGCCCCAGGATAACAGTTCACGATCCAGGCGCGGCCTGATGTAAAATGGCGACTCAGGATTCCACAGCCACTTCAGTCCCAGCGCCAACATCCCCGGGGCGGCCAAGGGCACAAAATGGCTCGGCACCACCATGCCAGCATTGCCGGATGAACAGCTCCCATCGTCCTCACCGTTACCCTCGATTACGAGCACACGATGCCCGCGTTGCGCGCAATAATAGGCCGCAGCAAGCCCGATGACTCCGGCGCCCAGAATAAGGATCTGCTTGCTCATAAGTTATTGGATCCCCCAGCAAAAGGGATCGCTCTCGCTCAATATCAAGGTGGCCTCGGCAGTCACATGCGCGGTGCCCGTGATGGTGGGAACGATTACACCATCGGTGCGATCCAGCCAGCGGTAACGCCCGGTGAATTGGGTGCGCAGGATGCTCTCCTGCACGAACAGTTCATTCTCAGCCAGCTTGGCATCCGCCGCCAGACAGGCCAGACGTGCGCTGGTTCCCGTGCCGCAGGGCGAGCGATCGTAAGCTTTGCCCGGACAGAGCACGAAATTCTGAGAGTGCGCCCCTGGCGATCTGGGTGGCCCGAGCAGAACCACATGGTCCACCTCGGGAAATCCCTGTGAGTTTGCGGCCAGGCGTGTTCGCCAGGCGAGATCGGTCAGCGCATGCACGCTTGGCAACACCAGATCCAAACCATGCTGGTCGGTGAAGAAGAACCAATTGCCGCCCCAAGCCACATCTCCCGCCAACTTCCCCCAGCCCGGTATATCAATGCAGGCCTGCTTTGCAATGCGGTAGGACGGGATGTTGGTTACTGACACCGCGCCGTCCTCATGCAGTTTCACCGTGACCACACCGACCGGTGTTTCAATCCGGTGCTCCCCCGGTTGGATGCGGCCAAGGTGCGCCAGCGTGACGACCACCCCGATGGTCCCATGCCCGCACATGCCCAGAAAAGTGACGTTGTCAAAGAAGATGACTCCCGTGACGCAGCTCTGATCGCCCGGCGCAACGAGCAGCGCTCCCACGAGCACATCCGAGCCACGGGGTTCGTTTACGATGGCGCGACGAAAATCATCGTGCTGCTCCCGGAATGCTCTCAACTTGTCGGCCACGCTGCCACCCCCGAGTTCCGGCCCGCCCGCGATTACCACTCGGGTAGGCTCACCGCAGGTATGGGAATCGATAACCTTGATGCGCTTCATGGGACTAAAGTCTGACAAATTCCGTCTGCATCTCACCTGTCACGCGCGCGCCGTTGTCCTCGACGAACACGTTGACCTCCGTCCTCACTCCGAAAGTTGGCAGGTAGAGCGCCGGCTCCACCGAAAAGCAGGTCCACGGGATGACGGGGCGCTCGTCGTGCGTTTCCATATTGTCCATGTTCGCCCCCACCCCATGCACTTCGCGCCCGATGGAATGTCCGGTCCGGTGCCGTATGCATTGTGCCATCCCGCGCGATGCGATGTAGCCGCTGACGGCATCGTCCACTTCGAAGCCGCGCAGGGTGCGACCGGCGGCGGCAGCCTCCTGAACCAGGCGGATGCCGGCATCGCGGGCACCCACAACCACCGCAAACGCCTCGCGCATCGGTGCGGGCACCTCTTCTCCGCAATACGCCATCCAGGTGATGTCGTAATAAACCGCGTTCGGTTCCTTGAGCTTGGCCCACAAATCCAGCAGCACCAGGTCTCCCCGACGAATGGGCGCACTGCCCGACACAGGCGGCGAATAGTGGGAGTCGGCGGCATTAACGTTGGCACCCACGATCGGGGCCCAATTGGTCACTAGCCCGCAATCCTGAAACCGTTGCATGACGAACTGTTGGACTCCGTATTCGTCCAGCGGTTGCCCGGCGCGCGTGGCCTGCTTGATATGCTGGAAAGCTTCGTGCCGGATCCGGTCCACCCGTCGGCCCGCCTCCAGATGCATCTCAAACTGGGCGGGCGTCCACGTCGCCTCGAAGATCTGGATCAGCTCGGCCGAGCTGACCACCTCCACACCAAGGCTGCGAATCAATTCCACCGTGCCTGCATCCACGTTGGCCACGTACGGAACAGCGCACCGGGGCGAGTATTGCATGGCAACCGTTTTTGCGCCTTGCAGAAGCTTGCGCAGCCCAGCCTCCTGCTCCTGCCAGCGCGCATAGGGCATCCTGGAACCAGGCAAAGCATCTAGAATATGCGGCTCTACTTGGTGCACCAGCCCACGCGGTTCGCCTCGCGCCGGAATCAAATAATACCACCGGCGACTAACGTGGCCGGGCGGTCTCAGGCCTAACACCCGATACGCAAGCGGGTCGCGCTCGTGATGGTCGAAAAACAGCCAGCCATCAAGACCGGCTTTCTGAATCTCGCACTGGAGGGATTCAAGGTTCATGGGTTACACTTTTTCGCGCGCCGTCCTTCGGGCAGCTCAGCCAGAGCGGCTTCAAGCAGTCGCCGTTCAGCAGCGGGAGCCGCACGCAACGGAGCCCGCGGCGCACCGACCGGACGCCCCATTAGACCGCAGGCGGACTTGACCCATTGCGTGTACTTGCCGCCGTTTTCCATCAGGTTGAGCAAGGGCAGCATTTGAAAGTACAGTTTGCGGGCCGCGGCATAGTCGCGTTTCCCTACCATCAGATCATACAATTCAACGTGCGAGCAAGGCACGACGTTGGCCACTCCACCCACCCAGCCGATGGCGCCCAGGGCGAGGCTTTCGAAAGCCACAGTGTCCCCGCCGCAAAAAACGCCCAGCCGGTCACCGCAGCGCCGCAGCAGAGTGCTGATGCGCCCGATCTCGCCGGTGCTTTCCTTGACGTAGCGGACGCGGGGCAGCTCGGCCAGTTGTTCGATGAACTCCGGCGTCATGTCCACGCCCGTCCGGCCCGGATAATTGTAGAGCATGATCGGAATGCCGATGGCGTCGTTGACTGCCTTGATGTGGGCGCGGAGCTCGTCCAGCCGGGGCAGAGAGTAATAGGGCGGCGCCAGCATCACGCCCTCGCATCCTAGCTCCTCAGCCTCCTTGCTGAAAGCAACCACGTCGTGCGTCGAGCCTGCATTGGTGCCCGCCACCACCGGCACGCGGCCCCGGGCGGTTTCCAGAGTGGCCTTCAGCACGTCCCGGCGCTCCTCCGCAGAGAGGGCGTAAAACTCACCCGTGCTCCCAAGCGGAATCAGGCCATGAATGCCCGCAGCAATCATGGTCTCGACCTGCTGGGCCAAGGTGTTGAAGTCAATCTCCTCGTTTGCCTTCATCGGAGTGACGAGGGCGGTAAAGACGCCGCGAAATCCGGCGGCAGTTTTCGGCTTGGTTCTCATTTGCGCTTCCTTCAGGCCAGTTGCATCCAGATGGTTTTGAGTTCGGTGTACTGTTCATGCGCCCAGATGGACTTGTCACGTCCGGCGAATCCTGACGCCTTAAATCCGCCAAAGGGGGTGGTGATATCCCCTTCCGAGAAGCAGTTGACAGAGACGGTGCCGGCCCGTATGGCGCGGGACACCCGATGTGCCCGGTTGAGATCACGTGTGTAGAGAGACGCCGCCAGGCCATAGTTGGTGTCGTTGGCGATCGCCACGGCTTCTTCTTCAGTCGTGAATGAAATCACCGACAGCACCGGGCCGAATATTTCCTCGCGTGCAATCTTCATCCGGTTGCTGACTTTATCGAAGATGGTCGGCTCCACATAGTAGCCGCCGGTCTTTTCCAGGATGCGACGGCCTCCCAGCGTCAGCCGGGCCCCCTCGGCTTTGCCGGCCTCGATATAGCCAAGGACTTTCTCAAGGTGCGGCTTTTCAATCATCGCGCCCAGGCGATTCTGCGGATCCAGCGGATCGCCCACCTTCCACGTCTTCGCCAGCTTTGCGATCTTTTCCACCAGCTCGTCTTTGATCTTCTTGTGAACGATCAGTCGCGAACCACAACTGCAATTCTCGCCCATATTCCAAAAAGCAGCGCCAACCGCATTGTTTGCCACGCCGTCAAGATCCGGCGCGTCAGCAAAAACGACTTGAGGGCTCTTGCCGCCGCACTCCAGGATGATGCGCTTGAGGTTGGATTCAGCGGAATACATGAGAAAATACCGACCGACTTCCGTCGAGCCGGTGAAGGCGACCATGTCCACATCCGGGTGGCGCCCGAGCGCCTGACCCGCCGTTTCACCCAGGCCAGGCACGACGTTAAACACACCGGCTGGCACACCCGCTTCGGCGGCGAGTTCCGCCATTCGAATGGCGCTCAGCGAGGTCAGTTCGGCAGGCTTCAGCACCACGCTGTTCCCGGCCGCCAACGCCGGGCCGATCTTCCAGGCCGCCATCTGGGCCGGGAAGTTCCACGGGATGACACAGCCCACCACGCCCACTGGCTCGCGTAAAATCAGGGCCAGGTTCTCCGGCCCGGTGGGTGAGACGTGGCTGTAGAGCTTGTCAATGGCCTCCGCGTGCCACCGGATGCAAAGGATGGTGTCGGGAATGTCCATCGTCGCGCAATCACCGATGGGCTTGCCCGCTTCCAGCGTGTCGAGCAGTGCCAGCTCGCTGGCATTGGCTTCCAGCAGGTCGGCATATTTCAAAAGCAATTTCTTCCGGTCGGCAGGCTTCATCCGCGACCAGGTGCCAGCCTCAAAGACGCGGCGAGCCGCCATGACAGCACAGTCTATGTCGGTGGTGTCACAGGCGGCCACCTGCGCCAGGGGCTTGCCTGTGGCCGGGTTTTCGGTCGTGAACGTCTTGCCGCTTTGGGCGTTAACGAACTTGCCGTCAATAAACGCCTGCGTCCGGAACTTGAGTTTTCGCGCCGCGCTCTTCACGGCTGAGTATTCGAGTTTCATGATTCTTTGTATGTTGTCTCGGTTTGAATCGAACAGTCACTGGTTGCCCGCCTGCCAACTGCGCATCACTTTCACCCAAGGAGGAAGGTAGCATGCCTTCATCGTCAGTGACAATTGCAGTGATTGCCGCAAGCCGTCGTTTTCCTGGCGGCTAATCGCTGCTCAATGGCCAGCGATGTCGGCGTGATTGAAAGTCCCCCCAGCGCTGTGCAGCGCAGCTCGCGTGGCATCTGGCCGGCGACCCGTTGGGCCGTCTCAATGACTTCATCCAGCGGGATGACAGGATCGTAGCCCGCCAGCGCCATGTTCGCGCAGGCCAGCGCATTGCTCGCCGCCATCACATTCTTGCCTAGGCACGGGGCTTCCACGCGGTTGGCAATCGGATCGCAAATCAGTCCCAGCATGCTCTGGAACGCCATTGAAGCTGCCGCGACCGATTCCGCCAGCGTGCCTTTCGCCATGCCAGCCAGCGCAGCCGCAGCCATGCACGCGGCCGAACCGCCCTCCGCCTGACAGCCCCCCACTTCCGCCGCAAAGGTCCACCGCGTGGCAATGAAGACGCCGATGAGGCCGCTGGCCAGCATCGCTTTCGCCATTTCCTCCTCGCCTAATCCCATCTCTTCCGCCATTGCAATCACCGCCCCGGGCAGCGCGGCACAGGCGCCCGCTGTCGGCGCAGCCACAATGACGCCCATGGAGCTTTTAACCTCCATCAGCGCCGTGACATAAAGTATGATGCGGTTCAAGGAGCCGACGTCCAGCAGCCTGCCAGCCTGCATCAATTCGTTGAAACGACCGGATTGATGGCCAAGCACGCGGTCGTCGTAATTGGTGCCCGCGATGCCTTTGGCGATTGATCGTCGCAGGATGCGCACAATCTCCAACATTTGTGCGACAACCTCTGCTTCAGTCAGCCCGCCACGCGCCATTTCATATTCAACCGCCAGCTTCCAGAGCGGCGTGGCTCTCCCCTGATCGTGGCGCAACATTTCCGCGCAGGTCGTAAAAAGTATGCGTGTGTCTTTGCGCGAGAGAACCGGCAACACTGGGGACAATCGTTTCACAGCGCGAATCGCGAAACTACCGTTCAGCTGCGCAATCGTCTGTTCGCTCACAAATCCGCCCGCTTTCACCTCTACCAATTGCCCGTCCCCAGATTCATGGACCAGGATGGCGGCGGCGGACACCCGCGTCGCGAGCTGCTGAGCCAGCTGCGCGCCCCCGTTGGGCACCCACAGCAAGGTTTCAAAACAGTCGCCAAACATGGAAACGGTGAAGCCATCCAAACCGAGCACCTCCATCATGCCGCCGCCGGTGGAGATCGCCCGAACCATGTGACGCTCCTGCCCGTGGCGCAACGTGAGGCGGTAAGTGTTGGGATGCGGATCGCCTGCGTCCACCGTTTCGATGCGGATCTGCACACCCTGATCGCGCAGGGCCTGCGGCGAGCTAGGCAATCGCTCATCCGCCGCGTCCCAGCCCAGCAATCCTCCGAAAAGCCCCATGTCCGAACCTTGCGAGTCGTGGGTGGTAGGCAACGAGCCCTGGCGGTCAAACTCGACGAGCACCTCATTAAACTGCCCGTCCATAAGGTCGCGGGCCAGACGCCCGATACGCAGCGCGGCGGCGCAATGGGAACTCGACGGCCCCCGCATCACGGGGCCGATCACGTCGTTGAAGATGCTAACCGGCAGCTTTGAACTCATGCGAAGCAGGGTTTCATGCTCATTTCACTGTCTGGCCTGACGTGTGACTATGGGAACATAGCCGGCTTCCAAACCCTTGGGTGGCGTCACAAGCAGAGCAGGATCAAGTGCCACCAGTTTTCCGCGGGTTGGCGGCGCCATATAATCACAGTCAGCCCGCCAGGTTTTGTGGAGTTTCTCCACGAAGGCCTGCAGCTTCGCCTTCTTCTCTGGGCTCCAGGCGTACTGTTGGAAGGATGGCTGATCAATGAATCGATACCACGAGTAAGTCACCACCGAACCGTCCACCAGCCTGGCTGTGAATGGGCCCAGTTTCGCGCCGGGCTTCGCCCAGGCACCAACAGTGGGCGACGTGTAAGGCACTCCCATCGTGGCGAGCTTGAATTCCTGTGATTGCAGTTTGGTTTCCGTCGGAACGTCCGCCACCGGCACGGCAACGCGCTCCTCGCCAACGTGCTTGTAATACTGGGGGAACAGACCCTTCACGCTGACGTCGTTGGTGAACCATTGCAAGCCCCACACGTTGCCTTCAAAAATGCGTGTGTCGAAAGCGCGCTCCACGCCGACAATTTTTTTGCCGGCCTGGTCATAGCGCGTGGTGCGCGTGTTGAGCTTGGGTTTGAAAGCGCCTTTCACGTTGAAGCGCCCGGAGCAGGCGGAGCTCCCATCGCGCCAGGATTTGAATGCGTCGTAAAGCGCGGCCTTCGAGTAGTAAGTCACGTCCTGCACCAGATACGCGCGGCCTTCAGCGTCCACCGGAAACTGCAACTTTGGCAGTTTCGAATAGACTGCGCCCTGAAGGTCCTTGGCATCAAAGCGCGGGACAGTGTTGATTTCCATCGCGCCGCCGCCTATGATGCCGGGGCGCGCATCAAGTCCACGCCCGTAAAGAAACGGATAGCTGAATAGCTTTCCGATTTTGCTCCACGTTTCCGGAATGTAATAGGCAATCGGCCCCTTGAAATTCGCTGCGCTCAAAAAACAGGTCCAGCTCTGGTCGCCGGTGGGAGGGTCGCCGACTGTGGGATCGGTAAAGGGCAGCGCCATCCAAGAGTAGCCGAGAAATTCGCCGTTGGGATTGCCCTGGAACGGCAGCGCGTCAGGCGGTATGAGCAGTTGGTTGCTGAGCTGTGCGACGCCCAGCCGATTGTCCGGCAACGCCTCGTTGTGGTAGAAGAAGGACCAGCCCGGCGAGCCAACCTCGTAGTCATAACACTGGGGTGTGGCATTCATGCTGAACTTGGGCGGGCCGTAGCGGAAGTGATTGCCTGCCCAGTAGCCCAGGCCCCCTTCCACAGTTTGGAAGACGCTGCTCCAAGTCGGGCCACGCTCCTTCCATGTGCGGGCCAGCGAGCCTTCCGGGGCCAGCGGTTTGTCCTTGTTGTCAGAGTTGTCTGGCTGGATCCATGAACTCGGCAGGCCGATCTGGAAATCCGCCAACGGCTGATCCACCAGCGGCCAGACTGCCGCATAGAAACCCATGCCGGCAGTGTAGCCGGATTCAGTCGGCAGCTTCTCATGACCAAATCCAATGTAGCCGTGCAGGCCCTGGGAGTGCGGGGTCACTTTGCCAATTTCATTCGCTGCGGTTGCGGTCGTAGCTCCGACTGTGGTTGCGGCGATCAAGCCGCATACCTTTAGGGCTGTGTTAAGTGTCATTGTTTTGCCTTTTCTTTATCGTGCGGATTGATCATCCCGCCCGCCAATTCCTGACGAGTCGCGATGGGAACATACCCCGCTTCCATACCGCGGGGCAGCGGAGGAAGACAAGGCCGGCGAGGCCAGCAGAACAATCGTGAGTAAATGGATGGTCGCTTTCATCAATTCAACATTGTGATGAGCTGTCAGCGGCGCTGGGACTCCAGCAGCTTGAGGTTGGCCTCGGCGAAGGCTTTGCCCATGAGAGCGAAGGTTTTCGCGCAGCCGAGGTAGTGGTAGCCGGCGTTGGACGCGCCGAGTTTCCAGAGCGCGACTTCGGCGGGAGTGATGAGGTCAGCCTCGAACTTCTTAACCAGCTCCCGCTTTTGTTCCTCCGTCATCTTTCCATCCGCGTTGGCATGGTCCTTATGCTTTGAATCGAGAAAATAGCGCATCTGGCGGACCTGCTCGTGCTTTTTGTCAATGGCTGCGAGTGCCGCTGACCAGAACGGCGCGGTTTCCACAGCGACGACATTGCCTTTGAACTCGGGCATGGCTGCGGGCGCTGCCATCGCCAGCCGGAAAGCCACCATATCCGCTGACTCGTCCTTGAGTCCGCCAACCCCCATCACGCCGATCTCAAATGGCAGGTTGGGAGCGGCCAGATCCTTGCGCACGTCACGGATGAAGTGCGCGAGCAATTCGGTGTAAAGGGCGAAGCGGTCCGGCTTGTTGTGGTTCGGATAGACGTGCCCATCGACCATGTCATTGAATCCCTGAAGCCAGACAAAGCCCGCGAGTGCATAGCCCTGGGCGGAATCGTAGTCCGGATAGACCCGCTTGACATCGTCCAGCACCTTTCTCACATGCCCGATCATCAGGCGGTAGTAGTGGCCGGTCGCCTTCGCCTTATCGGCTTTCCACTGCTCGAAAACCTTCGGAATGCCGTGCCCTGTCTGCTTGGGGTAGTTCTCCCGCTGGAACGAACTCAGTTGATACGGCCCCGCGCTCGGTGGACGGAAATCCGTGTGCAGGCTCTTGCCGCCCCACGCGGCCTTGATGATGAGCACCGGCTCCGCGAGTGCCGCGTCCATCGTGAGACCGAAAGTGAATTCGGGGCCGATTTTGTCGCCAGGCTTCTTGGAGTCCAGGCCCCACATGGACCCGTAGCCGGCGGTCAGTTTGCCGGTGATTTCGAAGTTCTTTTCGCCGTCGCCCGTGAGATACGAAATCCACGTGTGATCGCACACCGTCGGCTTCCCGTCGGCACCCCTCATCATTTTGAGCATCGGCGCGGTCGCCGGGTCGTCGCCGATGTAGTCGAAGGTCTTGATACTCGCCGGCCCTTCCATGTTGGACTGGCCCACG
>CAIYYI010000506.1 GCA_903930345.1 uncultured Verrucomicrobiota bacterium | reverse complement strand
GGTCCACGTGCCATCGGCCAGGGTCCAGGTGCCATTGTCCACCGCGAGGATATCCGTCCAGCCGTCCAGGTTCAGATCCACCGCCAGCACGTCCTGCACCAGGCTTCCAATCGTCCGCTGAAACACCGGCGTCTGTTTTTCAAACTGGCCATCGCCCTTGCCGAACAGCACATACACGGAGCGGTCATGCTGGGCCTGTTGCAACAGGTTCGTATCCGTCTGGTAATCATCATCCGCCGGACCGGTGCCCACCACCAGGTCCAGATGCCCATCCTGGTTGAGATCCGCCACGCTCAATGCCCGGGCCGGCCCCACCCGCAAACGGTAGGTGGGCACCAGGTTACCCGCGCCATCGCCCAGATAAGTGATCACCGTCAACCCGGCCACATCGCCCGCCACGATGTCAGGGTTCCCGTCCTCATTGAAATCCCCGGTGCAAAGCGCCCGAAAGGCCATGTTGGAAAAGGAGCCGCCGGGCGGCACGATGATCGGACCGTCGAGCAAATTGCCGGAGACCCCCAGCAGGATGCCGAGTGAGCCATCGAGGTTGCCGGAAATGATGTCCGCCAGGCCATCGCGATTCAAATCGGCGGTGACCAGGCATTTGGGCCCTTCCGTGCGCCGCAGCACATTAGTGTGGTTGGGATCATCGACGTCATAGCGGGCGACCAAGTCTGGAAAGAGCCGGGGATAGTTGGTGCCGGGGTTTTGTGTCCAGCCGGTTGAAGTGAGGGAGAGCAAACCCAACAGAGCAAACATCAGCCCCCCTTTTGTGCCCAAGGAGTTCGTTTTCATAATATCCCCATCGCCACACCACCCCCAGCCGGGGTCACATTGATCCCAGCTAAAGCTGGTTACAGTATCTTATGCAGCACACTACGGTGTAAAATGCGTACTTTTCAAGTGTTTTCGAGCACGATTTTTGTAATGCAGCAGGCAGGTTGTCCGTCAGCACTTCGCCCCTTGTTTGTGCCGCCCTCCACGCGGAACAGAATGGTGTGGAAAAAACCTTACCTTTTCTTTACCGGTTCAGGGTTTTTCTGAACCCGTCCCCGTCCCACTCGCTTTCTCCGAAACTCCACAGAGGAAGTCATCTTGGCACTTTCTGGCGCCTTTTGGCACTTTTTGGCACCTTTTGGCACCCGGTTTTGTGGCGGCGCACGGAAATGGGAGGGGAAGGCTGAAGCCTGGGAGGATAGAAGATGGGAGATAGGTGAGCCGGTGCTTCAGTGGGGCGGTTGCGGATAAAGCAGAAATTCCGGAGTGAAGGACGCCGCCCTCCAGCAGGAATTGGCAGCGACTCAGCAGAGTCAAAGATGACTCCCGATGACTCCGGATGACTCCCGATGACTGGCATTTGAAGTTTGATGAAAAAGCGCTTAATGGCGGGCAGGCGGCAGGCCTGGTGGATTCGGTTAATTGGACATCCCACCCGGTTCGGCGCGTCGATTCCAGGCTCCCTTTGCGTGCTTACTATTAATGGAGCATTCATATAGTCTACGTTTCCATTTAGGTGGATGGTTTGCAAGTTTTTTTGTGTAGTGTTATTTGTTACTACATTTCTCTGTCTATCACCGACACCGAGATAGCGGAGGCGCATGCAGCCGGTGCTTCGGTAAGCCAGGGTGGATTTTCACACAAAGACTGGAACGGCAGTGTTTCGGTACTTCTACCACGCTCTGCTGGCCGTGCAGGACGATGCGAAGGCAAGAAAACCATGAAACGCATCATCACGCTGACCACCCTGCTGCTGGCTCCCCGCTGCCCGCCCCGATAGGTGTCCAGCCCATGGAAAACCCTGAAGCGCTTTGGTCATCCCAGTTTGCGCCGGAACGCGCCGGGAGTCTGACCATGCGCCTGCTTGAACGCGGCATGGAGGTAGTGGCTGTGGGCGAAGCCGGTTTGATCGGCAATGGCGTCGATGGTGAGGTCGGTTTCTGTAAGCAGGCGTTCGACTTCGCGGAAGCGAATGCGGGAGATCTCTTCTTTTGGTGAGCGCTTCAGCGCGGCTTTCATGCGGCGGTCGAGGGTGCTGCGGGAGGCATTCAGTTTGCGGCAGAGGTCATCCACGTTGAGGCCGCTCGCAGCATTTTCGCGGATGAGGCGTGCGGCGTGGGCCACGAGTTTATCGGTGATGGCAAGTCCGTCGGAGGAGCGGCGCACGACGATGCCTTTCGGCGGCAGCAGAATCGGGCGCTTGGGCGGTGCCTTGCCGTGCATAAGACGGTCGAGGAGTTCAGCGGCGGCATAGCCGTGTGCCTTTCCGTCAAACTGCACACTGGTGAGTGGCGGGGTGGCGAAGCTGCAGAGCATCTCCTCGTTCTCGACCCCGACGACGGCGACTTCTTCAGGCACAGCGATGTTGGCGCGCTGGCAGGCGTCCAGCAAACGCACCCCGAGTTGATCGTTGGCGGCGAAGATCCCTACGGGCTTGGACAATCCCTGAATCCATCGCAAGAGGCGGGCCTGGCTTGCCTCCCAGTCGGCGACGCCTTCAGAACTGGTCTCCGGAAGCTCGGAGCAAGGACACTCCCAGCTCTGAACAAGGGTGATGAAATTGCGCACTCGCTCTTCGAAATAGCTCTCCGTGCGCAGGCTGTAAACCGCGAACTGCCGGTAGCCGCGTTCATAGAAATGCTCGGCCACCGACTGGCCGATGTGCGCGTTGTCAACCCCAACAAACGGACGGTTGCCCGCATGCGTGGTGGAACGGATTTCCACCGCAGGCACCCCTGTCTCCTCTATCAAAGCCGACATCTCCGGCGTGAAAGTGCGCGTCAGGATGCCGTCGCCATCCCATTGCCGAAGCCACGGCGGCGGCGCGGAGTCGAGCGCACGCAGTTCGATAAAGGTGGACCACGGACCGTGTTCGGCAACATAACGGCGGACGCCAGCCAGGGTCTCGCGGGTGTAAGTTCGCGTGGTCTCAATGAGCAAGGCGACACGCGGGACCCGTCGAAGTCTTTTTGAGGATGATGTCTTCATGTGACGAAAAACCTGAGTTTGTCTGCGCCAGAATCGCATTGTAGTCAAGGAAGGACAAGCGTATTCATAACATCGATATAAATCGACGTTTAATCTTAACCGCCACCCGCGTGCCACGGGGTGGCGAAGCCAGACGGACCATATCTATGAAAATCATGCGTCAGCCTTCAGCACCCTGGAAGTCCCTCTTGCTTGCCTGGCTTTTGCCCTGCGGCGTCTTCGCCGGGACATACACCAATAACTTCAATTCCCTCGGAAATAGCACCCCGAATGGAGCGATTAACACGGCCATCAACATTGGCGGTGGCTTGCTCAACGGTGTTGCTGCAAACGCTCAGATCATGTCCAGCAAAAAGGACACGAACAACACCGGATCGATCAACGTGGCTATTGTGAAGACCAATGTCGGTTCCGGCAGCGCGACAGCTCTGCGCCTGGCGGATAAAGCCACCACCTTTGCCTATGGGGCACTCATTATCCCGGTGATTGACGGCACTTCCATCGTTGATGAATTCACCGTGACGCTGGATCTGCTCATGGACAAAACTGCCGGAGCCACGGCGGCGGACGGATTCAACATCAGCTTTGGTCCCGGGCTGAGTGGGACGGGCGCCACGTTCGGACACCCGTCCGCCTATGGGCTGGTGGTGAATTTCGACACTTACGCGAACAACGCGTCTACAGATCCGCGCAGCATCGAAGTCTTGACGGACGGTGGAGTTGCTGTGGCCAATTTTCTCGCGGCCGGTCTGCCGGGCGGCAACTTCACGTATGATCAGACGTTCCGAACCATCAGGGTGCATTGGGACAAGGTTCACGGACTGAGTCTCACCTATGACGGGATGATGGTGTTTTCCAATGCGCCCACGCCGGGATTCATCCCCACGGCGGGCTGCAATTTTGCCATCAACGGCGCCACGGGGGGATCGATGCAGGATGTTTACATTGACAACCTCTTGATCACGACGGCGAAGTCCTCGCCCCTGTTCACAGGCGGCGTGGTGATTGAGGAAATCATGGCCGACAATGCTTCCGGTCTGGAAGACGAGGATCTCGATCGGCCGGACTGGATCGATCTCTACAACGGCACGGCTTCCGCCGTGAACATCGGCGGCTGGCTGCTCAACTACACCAGCGCCCCGATCGCGCCGCCCGGCATCACGCCGCCGCCGATAAACTACACATTGCCTTCGATCACGATTCCCGCCTATGGGCATCAGCTTGTTTTCGCCTCGGCCAAAAACCGATACACGAACGTGAGGCCGCACAGCAATTTCAAACTCATGAAGGAAGGCGGCACGCTTGCGTTGGTGCAGGCGGACGGCACCACGGTGGCGCACACGCTGATCTACGGCGCGCAGAAGGAAGACCTTAGCTACGGCGGGCTTGGCGCAAGCCAGACGCCGGGATACCTTGAGGAGGCCACGCCCGGCGCAAACAATATCGGACGCCAGGCCGACAACGCCCGCGCGTCCGATCCGCTGTTCCTCAAGCCCGGCGTGGTCCCGGCGACGAATCAGCCCAGCGCGGTGATTGCCGAGGGCACCTCCATCGAACTCCAGATCCCCACCAACGCCCCGCCAGGCGCGGAAATCCGCTACACGCTGAATACCGGCGAGCCGTTGGAGACTTCGATGCTCTACACCGGGATGATCACCATCACCGCGAGCACGGTCATCAAGGCGAAGGTCTTTGCCCCTGGCTGGCTGCCGTCGAAAACCGGCAATCGCGCCTTCATCTGGCTCTCAAGTGCCACAGACACGAACGCCACCAACCTCATCAATGTTGCCTCGAATTACAGCGGCTCTGGCCAGGCGTTCAGCAGCAGCCTGCCGGTCCTTGTGCTCGATAGCTACCTGCGCAACGTGGATGCGCTCACGTCTGTCACCGGGTTGCGCCCCTATCGCTTCACGCAACTGGCGGTCTATGAAGTGAAGTCCGGCACCGGCCGCGCCAGCCTCTCCAATGGTCCGGATCAGATGCTCCGCGCCGGCACCCATGTGCGCGGGCAGAGCTCTGCCACCCAGCCCCAGAAGCCGTATGCGCTGGAGTTGTGGAAACAGGATGAGGACACGGACCGCAGCGAATCGCTGCTCGGCATGCCTGCGGACAGCGACTGGGTTCTGGTGTCGCTGACCATGGATAAATCCCTCATGCGGAACTACCTCATGCAGCAGGCGATGCTGGAGGCCAACGGCCCCGGTGCCGGCATACGCTGCCGGTATGTGGAGGTCTTTTTCAATCAGGGCAACAGCACGCTCGACTATGCCGATTACCGTGGAGTTTACCTGCTGGCGGAAAAGATCAGCCGCGGCAAGGACCGCGTGAACATCGCCAAACTCAACGATAGCATGAGCGACCCCGCGCTCACCAGCGGCGGCTTCATCTTCAAGAACGACAAAACACCCTACGACTACCCCATCAATGCGACCAATAATCCCGCTATTCCTGGTTCCGCTCGCATCTATGACATCTACGAACCCGATCCGCCCACCGCCACGCAAACCAATGCCCTGGTCAACTGGCTGAACCAGATGACCGCCGCGCTCGCGTCGCGCGACTTCAACAATCCGGCGAGCCCCAACTACTACGGCCACTGGCTCGACGAACGAAGCTTCATCGACAAGACGCTGTGGCTGGAGTTTTGCAAGGAAACGGATGGTTACGTGTACAGCTCCTACTTCTCCAAGGACCGCAACGGGCTCCTGCGCGCGTTTCCTTTCTGGGACGTGGATCGCAGCCTGGGGAACAGCATGTATGGCAGTTCGCAAGGAAGCTTCGGCTTCAAATGGTGGGTGGCTTCCGGCAACTACACCTACTTCAGCCGGCTGGATGACGATCCGGAATACAACGATCGCTACTGGAACCGATGGACTGCGCTGCGCCGCTCCATCTTTGCGAAGGAAGCACTATTCTCCCGCATCGAGACGGTTTACAGCCAACTGACCGAAGGCACCGCGGTCGATATCACGAGCACGGTGGACGCCGCGAGCATGGCCCACCAGGTGCCGGTCGCGCGGCATTACCGCAAGTATCCAAATCTCGGCGTCACCTCCTTTATTGTTGGGCAAACCGCTCAGGCGACCCGGACGACGTGGCGGCAGGAGGTGGATGCGATGAAATCGTGGCTCGCCGAGCGCCTCGAATGGCTCGATGGCGCGCCGCAGACGATCGACACCACCACCCTGGCTGCACGTCTCAAGCCTACGGACCTCATCAACGCCAGCACAGGGCTCCCTCAATATGGCGGCAATGTTCCGGCCGGCTGGCAGTTCCACATCAGCAATCCCAACTCCTCGGGCGGCACGACTTACTACACCATCAATGGCGCTGATCCGCGTCAGCCTGGCGGCGCGCTCGATCCTGCCGCCCAGACAGCGGTGGCCAGCAGTGTGACGGCGTCCACCGTGCTCGCCAACGGACAAACCTGGAAGTGGCTCCAGCCAGCGGCAGCTCCCGCCAACGATGGAAACGGCGCTCCCTGGACTGCGGAAGCCTACCTCGATTCCGCCTGGAGCAGCGGCACCGCCCCGCTGGGCTATGGCGAAACGACAGGTCTCGCCGCCAATATTTCCCCCACCGCGCCAAACTACACTGTCACCTCTTCCACCGGCCTCAATGCCGCTGGCACGGGGGAACCCGGACCGGCCTATTTTCGCACCACGTTCACGGCCACCGGCACCTCCAATTTGACCGGAGCCATGCTTGAAATCATCGCCGATGACGGAGCAGTGGTCTATTTGAACGGGGTCGAAGTCGCGCGCTTCAACTACCCGCTCGCTCCTGCCCAGCCTTTGTATGGTCAGGAAGCGCTTGGCCCCATCGATCCCGGCAACAACTTCGTCCCCATCGAGACCACGTTCTTCCCGGTGCCTTTCGACAAAGCGAAACTCAAAGACGGGGTGAACACGCTCGCGGTGGAGGTTCATCAGGCGCTCTATTTATTCCCGCCGAATCCCGCCAATCCCTATCCGCGCAATGATTTTTCAGACCTGCGTTTCGACGTGAGGATCATCGGGCTGACCGCCGGCGGCCCGGCCGACACCTACACGCTCGCCACTCCGGGCGCGCATGTCGTCCGCACTCGCATCAAGGACGGCACGACCTGGTCTCCGGTCACCGAGGCGACGTTCGTCGTGGACGCCGTCCCGGCCAGCGCCGCGAGCCTCGTGGTCAGCGAACTGCATTATCATCCCAGCGATCCCACCCCGGCCGAACTCGCTCTCGGGTTCAACATGGAGAATGACTTCGAGTTCATCGAACTGATGAACATCTCGACCACGCAGGCCATCGACCTGAGCGAGATCACCATCACAGATGCCGTGACTTTCAATTTTGCCACCGCTGCCGCCGCTGCCCGCTACCTGCCGCCGGGCGGACGCGTCGTCGTGGTGGAAAACATCGCCGCCTTCACCTCGCGGCTTCGACCGGGCGCGAACCCGATTATCGCCGGTGCGTTCAACGGCAACTTCTCCAACGGTGGTGAGAAGGTGATCATTTGTGCCGCGGATGGCAGCGTCATAAAACAATTCACCTACAACGACAAGTTTCCGTGGGCGGAAGCGGCCGACGGCACGGGCTACAGCCTCGTGCTGAATGACCCGCCGTCCAACCCGGACCACAACCTCGCGTCGAGTTGGCACGCCAGCGCCAGGCTGCACGGAGCCCCAGGCACTGATGACCATGTGCCGCCGGCCCCCGGGCTGGTTTGGGACGCCGATGCCGACCACGACGGAATCAACGATAGCCTTGAATACGCCATGGGGGCCGGGGGCACCAATCCTCCTGTGCCTTCGCTTTCCTTCGAAGCCTTCGCGCCATCCGGCGGCGCGGCGGACATCTACCTCATCTATCGATTCCAGCGAAACTTGGAAGCTATGGGTGTCGTGCTCCAACCCCAGACGTCCACGGACATCTCGGTTTGGGGCGATGCGGACATTGTCCACATTGCATCGGTGCACAATGCCGACGGCACCTCCACAGAAACCTGGCGCTCGATGCAGCCCTTCCGCGCTATGCTGGCGAACTGGTTTGTGAGACTGTCTGTCACACTCACTCATTGAGTCAGTCATCACTCAGGTAATACTCTGCAAACTGAGGAGCCTGTCAGGAAGCAATACCCGGTTGTTGCCAGGCGGGCCGAGCAGGCGTAGAAACAAGTCCACACAGACAAAGTCATCAACTCGATATGAACAAATCTACACCCCTTGTGAACACGCCAGAGAGCGTGAACCGCCGCGAGGCCTGTCAGATCGTCGCGATTGGCGCCGCAGCTCTGGTGATCGGCTCCCTCGATCTGGTCGCGGCGCACGCGAAAGGCAGCACTCAACCCGTGAAAGAAAAAGTCCTCATCATCGTCGGCGATGCTACGGAAACCGTGGACACACTGTATCCCTACTATCGGCTCATCGAGGGCGGCTATGAGCCGGTGGTCGCGGGTCCGGAGAAGCGCCGGTTCCAGATGGTGCTGCATGAAATCAAGCCGGGCTGGACAATCACCAAGGAGTGGGAAGGCTACAGCATCGACGCCAACATCGCGTTTCAGGACATCAAGCCGGAGGAATACCTCGGCATCTTCTTCAGCGGCGGACGTGCGCCCGAATACATCCGCGACCATCCCGACCTCATCCGCATCACGCGCTACTTCTTTGAGAAGAACGCGCCCATCGCCAGCGTCTGTCATGGCGTGGAAATTCCCGCCCGCGCCGGCTGTGTCAAGGGCCGCCGCATGGCCACGGTGGCCAAGTGCCAGTTCGACCTCGAAGTCTGTGGCGGCATCTACGTCAACGAGCCGTGCGTGGTGGATCGCAATCTCGTCAGCGGCCGGACGTTCCACGATCACGGGCATTACATGGGCAAGTGGATGGCTCTGCTCGACGTTGCCCGGGCGGCGAAAACAAAGTGAACTATGAGCATCGAACAAATTCCCATGTCTTCCCACATTTCTCGTCGCCGCTTCCTCATCGTGTCCACCGCCGCCGCGGCTGGGGCCTTCGCACACGCTGCCGATCCGGCGCCATCCCGCAAGCTCGTTGTGGGCGTGATGGGTTTGCGTCGCGGGTCGGCTTTGATCAAAGCAATTCTCGAGATTCCAGACGTGGAGATCGCCTATGTGGCGGATGTGGACCAGACCGCGGTCGCCAAAGGCTTGGAGTTGGTCGCCAAGGCCAACGGCCCCAGCAAGCCCAAGGGCGTGCAGGATTTCCGGCGAATCCTTGACGACCGCAATGTGGACGCCCTGTTCGTCGCCGCCCCGAATTTCTGGCACACGCCGGCGGCGATTCTCGCCTGCACAGCGGGCAAGCATGTGTATGTCGAGAAGCCCGGCAGTCACAATGCCCGCGAAAGCCAGTGGATTGTCACCGCCGCGCGCAAGCACCGGCGCGTGGTGCAAATGGGCAATCAGCGGCGCAGTTGGCCGGTGATCATCGAGGCGATGAACAAGCTGCATCAGGGCGTGATCGGACGTGTCCTGACGGCACGGTCCTGGTACAGCAACTCACGACCGTCGATCGGCCGCGGCAAGCCCGTGGCCGTCCCGGCCCATCTGGATTACTCGCTCTGGCAGGGGCCGATCCCGGAACGTCCTTACGTGGACAACCTGGCGCCTTACAACTGGCACTGGCGCTGGCACTGGGGCGGCGGGGAAATGGTCAACAACGGCCCCCACGCGCTGGACCTGGCGCGCTGGGGCTTGGGTGTGGATGCGCCCAAGCGCGTCACTTTCACTGGTGGCCGCTATCACTTTGAGGACGACCAGGAGACGCCCGACACCGGCGTGGCCACCTTCGATTTTGGCCACTGCCTGGCGACCTGGGAATGCAGCAGTTGCCAACCGCGGACCAACGACAATCTCGACATCGTCCGATTTTACGGTGAGAAAGGCATGATGGTCATCGTCGGCACGGCCTCCAAGGTCATGGAACCGCACTACAAGGTGTTCGATTTGAAGGGCGTCGAGGTGGAGTCGAAGGCCGGCACGGGCACGGATCGGATGCACATCGAGAATTTCCTGAACTGTATCCGCGATGGCACGACACCCAACTCGGAGATAGAGGAAGGCCAGAAGACCTCCCTGATGTGCCACCTGGCGAACATCTCCTATCGTGTGGGACGGACGGTGCAGTATGACGCCGAGGCCCGGCAAATCGTCGGCGATGCCGAAGCCATGAAGCTGTGGGGCCGTGATTACCGCAAGGGCTGGGAGCCGGTGATATGACGCACGGCACCCGCAACCTTCCCAAGGACCACAAAGCGTCAAAAAACCATTTCTTATCAGCCGAAGATGCGACGTAGAATATTCATCAAAACACTTGGCGCAGGAATGACGGGAGCCTTGGCCTTACCAGGAGAAACCCTGGCATACGGTAATGCCCCGCGTCCTGCCGCGCAGCTACCCCATCAAAAATACCGCTGCCTGTTCAACCATGAGCTGGGCATTTTACTTTGGCAAGATAAGGGCATCACCGCGGCGAATGTGGCCAAATACGTTGACAAGCTCGCGGGCACGGATGTCGATGCGGTGATGTGTTGCCCCACCGCCTGGCGCACCAATCTCTTTCCCTCGGAAGTCGATCCCGGTTGGAAACGTTATCTCGACCTGCCCTATTCGAACAAAATGGGCGGCTTCGAAAAATCGATGAAATACATCTTTGATGGTGGGGATCCGGTCGCGGAAACGCTCGCGAACTGCCGTCGACTGAACAAGGGCTTTTTCATCTCCTACCGGATGAATGACTTTCACTTTGTGGATAAGAAGGAATGGCCGACGCACAATGCTTTTTGGCGCGAACACCCCGAGTATTGGCTGGCGGACACTAACACGCACGCCACGGGCAACAATGACGATGTGCGACTGCTCAACTGGGCCCTGCCACAAGTTCGCGAGCACTATTTTTCCATCCTCAATGAGCTGGCGACTCGCTATGACATTGACGGCATCGAGTTCGATTTTCGCCGTTGCTGGACGCTGTTTCGCCGCACGCAAGTGGAAGCGGGCGTGCCCCTGCTGACCGAGTTTATCAAGCGCGTCCGGGCGCGTCTGGATGAGCTGAGCCTCAAACGAGGCAAATATCTGCAACTGTGTGTCCGCTCCCTGGAAACGGTGTCGCGTGGCCGCGCCTTCGGTATTGACATTGCCGATTGGGATACCAAGGGACTCATCGATATGGTTAATGTCTCACCCTCCTTTATTCAGACGACCGAAATCAACTTGGAAGATTTTCAGAAAAAGACCCCGAACAGCCGCATCTACGGTGAGCTGGATCACGTGTTGCGCGTCGATGGAGGCAAATATCGTTTCACCCATATCGAGCACTACCGCGCCGGCGCGCTTAATTTCCTCAGCCGCCAAGCAGATGGCATCAGCATTTTCAACTATGACTGGGTTTCGGGAAGCATGCAACGACATCTGGCTCCAGGACTCATGC
>CAIYYI010000505.1 GCA_903930345.1 uncultured Verrucomicrobiota bacterium | reverse complement strand
TCGCCGCCAGCGGCGATATCCCAACGGCAGAGCATCACATGACTGCCGATGTTCGGGTTGTAGCTGTGACTTAGGCCATACCAGAGGACGCCTTTGGAATCGAAGGCGATGCCTGCGCTTTGGCGAATGCATTTGACTGAGGTGGGGCGATACTCAGGCGGAACCAGACTCCCGATGCGTTCGATCTTTTTGGTCTTCGGATCCAAGGCGAAAAGGTCATCGCTGAAATGGAAGGTCATGTAGAGCCGACCGTCAGGCCCGTTGGCATGGAACGCCAGGACGCGCTGTCCCTTGCTCGCGGGGTTCGGGTCGGTGTCAGACACCACCACGCCGAGGTCTTCGATTTCACAGGTGCCCGGATCGACGCGCCAGAGATGGCCTGAACGGCTGGAAGCGTAAATGAATCCCTCGGTGTCTCGCGCCAGCGCCCAGTTAGCCATTTCCGTAGTCTGCCCCAAGTCGCGCAGTTCCTTGGTCGTGAGATCCATGCGCCAGAGGTGCCCCTTGAGGAAGGTGGTGAACCAGAGCGCGTGGTGGCGCGGCTCATAGACCGAGCCGTAGATGCTGTCGCGCGGCACCGGGATGCCCAGCGTGCGCACATCGCCGTTCTTGGGATCATAGACCAGCAGATGAGAGCCGGGGAAGCCTTCCCACTGGTGCGAATAGTAGTTGCGGAACATCCAATGCTTGTGAACCGGCGACGGACTTGTCGTATGGGTCGCCATGATGAGACGCCCGTCCTTCATCGCATGCATCGAAGTGTGGATCTTGCTCGGCGGAATCTCGCGCGGCCCGATGAGGGTTTCCACTCCGGTGTCGAAGCAGAACTTCAGCTCGTCGGTCGCCGGAACATACTCATAAAGCTGGGCCGAGGCCGAACTCATGTATTCGTTGCACAGCGAGGTGAACATCCGGCCGTCGGGCGTGCTGGTGAAATCCCAAATCGAGTTGTGGCTCGACTTAAACGGGAAATCGCTCACCCGCACCGCACTTTGCGGGACGAGATCGAAGAGGTCAGACGGAAAATCTCCGACTTTCAGGGTCTGGTAAACGGAGCGCTCGAGGGTGGGTATGCTTGCGGATGTGTTCATGAGATTACTTGGAAAAGAGGTTGTGGAACCATTTCACCAGGCCGCTGCTTTCCGGTTCCTTTTTGGGCGAGCTGGCAGCGGGTTCATCCGGCTTGTCGCCAGAGGCCTTGCCCTTGGCAGGGACGCCGCTTGCGGCGGCAAGCAGGTCGTGACGCGCCTCCCAGTAGGAGGCTCCATCGCGCGGACCCGAATTCATCGCCGGGAAATGCTTGAAGACCAATTTTTCCGCGGCTTCAGCATCTTTCTGGCCGAAAATGTTCAACGCCTCGTAGTCCTCGGCACCCAATCGCTGCGCCTCATAGCGCAGACTGATCCACGCGCCTTTGTCCCCAGGATAAAGAATGTGTGTATCACCCGCCGGGAGAAAGTTTTTGGTCGCATCCCCCGAGCCGGTGGGAACGACCGATTGCTTGAAGGGATCACCCATCCAGCTGTTTGCCCCCCAGTGAAGGAATCCGGAGAGGCCGTAGCCATATATGAACCACGGTATTTGGGCGCCCCTTGTGCGCTCCTGATCGAGCAGGCGATTCACCCACGCCCCGCCTGGTCCCATGCAGGTGTAAAAATTCACCTTGGCTCCAGCGGCATTGCGTGCTTCGAAGAACTCTCGGCGGGCCATATAAACGTTCGGCATCGGGC
>CAIYYI010000504.1 GCA_903930345.1 uncultured Verrucomicrobiota bacterium | reverse complement strand
CTCTACTCCCCGTGGGAGCACTTCAAGTTCATCGCCCGTGCCATCCTCGGGGGCGGGCGCTCCCTGCGGCGGCCGGAGCAGTGCTCGCTCTGGTACGATGGCCGCCGGTAGCCCCCCGGGCGGCCTCACCACCTTTTCAGGATCACACCTTGCCCGCGCCCATCAGGATGCCCGCAATGGTGGCGGTCATCCACGTGGCAATGGTTCCCCCCAGCACCGCCCGCAGGCCCAGGCTGGCGATATCCATCCGCCGGTTCTCCGCCAGCGGCCCGATGCCGCCGATCTGGATGGCGATGGAGGCGAAGTTGGCGAAGCCGCAGAGGGCATAGGTCGAGATCGTGATGGCCTTGTACGACAGGGCGTTGCTGGCGATGAGGTCGGCCAACTGTTTGTAGGCGACAAATTCGTTGGCCACCACCTTGATGCCCATGAGGCTTCCCACCTTCATGGCGTCCGCCCAGGGAACGCCGATGCTGAAGGCGATGAATTGGAGCACCAGCCCCAGCAGCAGCTCGAGCGACAGCCGCTGGCCGTAGGAGGACATCAGCACCGTGTTCAGGCCGGTGAGATCGCCAATGCCGCCGAGGACGGCGTTGACCAGCGCGATCAGGGCGATAAAGGCGATCAGCATGGCCCCCACATTGATGGCCAGGCGCACGCCATCGGAGGCGCCGCCCGCCGCCGCGTCGATCACATTGGCGTGGGTGCGCTCCACCTTGATGCGCACCGTCCCCTTGGTGTTGGGCGTGCCGGTTTCGGGAATCAGGATCTTGGCCACGATCATGGTGGCGGGCGCGGACATCACACTCGCGGCGAGCAGGTGGCCGGCGAACCGGACCTGGGCCAGCTCCAGACCGATGCCCTGCGCCGCGGCAAAGGTCGCGCCGAGCATGGCCACATAGGCCGCCATCACCCCCCCGGCGATGTGGGCCATCCCGCCGACCATCATCGTCAGCAATTCGGACTGGGTCATGGTGGCGATGTAGGGGCGGATGGCCAGGGGGGCCTCCGTTTGGCCGATGAACACATTGGCGGCCACGGAAAGGGATTCCGCCCCGCTGGTGCCCAGCAACCTAGCCATCACCCAGGCGATGCCCTGCACCACCTTTTGCATGATGCCCAGATGGTAGAGCACCGTGGTGATGGCAGCGAAAAAGATGATCGTGGGCAGCACCTGGAAGGCGAAGAAGAAACCGAGGCTGCCCTTGGCCCCGGGACTGAGGGCCAGGTTGCCAAAGACAAAGAACGCCCCCTGGCTGGTGAAATCCAGCAGGGTGACAAACGCCCGGCTGATGAACGCGAACAGGGCGCGGCCAAACTCCAGCTTCAGCACAAAAAAGGCGAACCCGAACTGCATCAGCACCCCGATCATCACCATCCTCCAGGGGATGAGCCGCCGGTTGTTGGAAAACAGATAGGCGATGAAAAGCACGAGGCCAAGACCGAGGAGCCCGTGCACGGTTGAGTTCAGGTCCATAGGCAGTTGAATGGAATCCGGTTCACGGGCGGGATGCTAGGCCATGGAAAGGATGCGTCAAGAACCCAATGCGGCGGGGCGGGGCAAAAGTCAAAACGCGCACGGGGCCAGGATCGCATCCCGCATCCCGTGGATGATTTTTTTATCGGCAGGACAGATTGTGGCCAGAGCGCCGCCCAGGTGCGCCCGAGCAGCATCACCCTCCCCCTGCACGAAATAGTAGGGACACAGGCGCACCCGGCCGGTCAGGCGGTCCAATTGATCGCCGACAAAAAAGGTGCTCTCCATGAGCCGGGGCCGGGCGTACCGCATCAGCACATGGGGCGAGCGGGCGAAGGAGCCCACCGCCTTGTCCACTGCCGCCGCCCAATCCGGGGCCGAAAGATCGCTGCCCAGGTACACCCCCCGGGAGCCCCAGGCCTCGGCGGAGAAGCCGGAGATCTTCAGGATCAGCTCCCGCTCCCGCTGCGAGAGGGTCTTGAGCTGGTGCCAATCGGTCAACTCCAGCCCCGGGATGGCCGCGTGCGGCGGCAGGGGGGCGGGGTCCACCAGCCAGGTGTAGGGCACCCAGCGCCGGAGCTTTTGCAGGAATGATTCGCCCAGGTTCTGATGCCAGAAGACGCGCAGATTGTGGTTCCAGAGCAGCGCGAACAGCAGCTTCTCCTCCAGGAACGCCTTGGGGGGCGGGGTGAGCCGCACAACGCCCGTGCGCGCCAGCTCGAAAAGGCGGGCGCTGGCGGGCACGTTGGCCACGTCAAACAACTCGAAAAACCGGTACACCGCATCTCCGGCCTGGAACCCCTCCGCCCGGCCATCCTGCACCATGAAGCGCTCCGGCCCCAACTGGCTGGCGAGCCATTCCATTTCCGGCCGGTAGGTGGCGGACTCCTCGGAAACCACGATCCGCACGGGCGCGGAAGGAGGAAAGATGGAGCGAAACCCCTCCAGCATGCCGTCCGGACCGCCCAGCACCTGGCAGCCCGCCGCGCTGTAGGCGCGATTCAGCCAGGCCGTCAAACCGATGCCGCCCGGGACGCTGTCCAGCTCGGTGATGGCCAAACCGTTTTCGGTGAGGAGGACATCCGGCCGGATCACCCGGGGCAGCTCATTCTTGAAGGCCGGGGATCGCTGCAAGGCGACCTGTTCCGCCGGTTTGCCCTGGTCCAGCACCTGGGCGATCCATTCCGGCTGGCGACCCTCGGCGCTCTGGCGGTAGAGGAGGTTGGCCGCCTTGTAGAACTGGAGGCAGACACGCCCCAGGATTTCAAGATCCTTCCTTAATTCCGGGGGGAGCACCAAGGGGGCACCGGCCAGGAGCCAGTCCTGGCCGGCAAACAGGCCGCCGGCCGGCATCTGCTCGCGCAGCCGTTTTGCGGTGACAGACATCCCAGGGGTATTCAACGGATCATCCACAAGTCAGCTCACTCTAAGGTAAATTCCGGGGGATGCAAGAACACCGGAAGTGAGGCGGGATCAGCGAAACGATGCTGGTCTTCAAACGGAAGGTGTGGCCCATGGTGAGGGAATTCCGGTTCCGTATAGGCGCTCAAACAGGCGATGCTTGGTTTCCGTTTCGGACAGTCCCGGCGGAAAAGAAGCCCGGATCATCACGATGGCCGCATCCAGCATCTGCGCCCCCATGATCATGCGTTCCTGAGGCGAGCGCGCCATGATTTTCTCCCGAACCATCCGTTCAATTTCAGGCGTGGTGTCAGTCATGCAAACATTGCAGGAGGGGATGGTGGGCCCAGAGGGATTTGAACCCCCGACCAAGCGATTATGAGTCGCCTGCTCTAACCGCTGAGCTATGAGCCCATTCTGTCCGACACGTTCCATCTGGGGCATATCCTGCCAGAGCGTGCGTGGGGGGCAAGCTTTTCCGCGACAGCTTTTCCGGGCGGGCAGGAGAAGCCGGGGGAGACCAGCCTGCGCGAGTGGTAATCTGCATAAGCGAATCGTCATGGGTTTGGAGCAAACAATTATTATTTCACCGTCCGGCCTGTGCTTTTGATTAATTGGCAGCAAAAACCGTCACAGAAATGGCTTTTTGGCACTTTCCGGCACTTTTTGGCGCCTTTTGGCACCTTTTGGCACCATGTTTCGCGGCGGCGCATGGAAAATGGAGGGAAATGGTGGGAGATCGGAGATGGAAGATGGGAGCACCTGAACGCGGAACTCGGAACGCGGAACTCGGAAGTTGCAGAACGCAGAACCGACGGCTCGGAGGAATCCTCTCCCCACCGGGTTTGGGTTTTTGGCTGTTTGTTTTGCCGGGTGGCGGATTGGATGATCGGATGGCCCAGGAAATGGGACGCGGACGAATGCAAGATGTCGGCAGGCGATTCGATGACAAGGGGATGGCCCCATCGGAACGCGGAAGTCGAAAGTCCGGGCTGCTCGGGGCGAGAACGCCCGGAGAATCACCGGCTGGCATTGATGATGTATTCATAACTTGAGGTACATTAGCAAATATGCCGCTGTCTGGCAATACAGGTAGGTGTAATTTT
>CAIYYI010000503.1 GCA_903930345.1 uncultured Verrucomicrobiota bacterium | reverse complement strand
GGCCGCGCACCCCGCCAGCAAGAGACCGGCCACTCCCGCCACGAGCAGCACGGCCACACCGGAGGAGGCGCCGCCCGGGCCGACGGGCCGGTTCCGCCCCTCCACCGCGCGCCGGATGACGACGTAAAACACCGGCGTCAGAAACAGGCCGAACAGGGTGACCCCCAGGGTGCCCCAGAAGGTGGCCGTGCCGATGACCCGCCGCAATTCGCTGCCGGCGCCGGTGGCGATCATCAGCGGCAGCACCCCGAAGGCAAACGCCAGGGAGGTCATGAGGATGGGCCGCAGCCGCAACCGGCAGGCCTCCAGCGCGGCGTCGAAACGCGACTTCCCCTGGTCCTGCAACTGGCGGGCAAATTCGATGATCAGCACCGCGTTCTTGCAGGCCAGGCCGATGAGCACCACCAGGCCGATCTGCGTGAACAGGTTGTTATCCATGCCCCGGGCCCAGATGGCCAGGATCGCGAACAGCAGGCTCATCGGGGTGATGAGGATGATGGCCAGCGGCAGGGACCAGCTCTCGTATTGCGCCGCCAGCACCAGAAACACCATGAACACGCAGATGGGGAAGATGAGCATGGCGGATTTGCCGGCCTGGATTTCCAGCAGGCTCAGCTCCGTCCATTCGGCGGCCATCCCCGGCGGCAGAAGCTGGGCGGCCAGTTGGTTCATGATGGCGATGGCATCCCCGGAGCTGATCCCCGGGGCGGCCCCGCCCGTAAGATCGGCGCTGGGATAAAGGTTGTAGTGGTTGACGAGCGTCGGCCCCGCGCTGTCCCGCACGGTGACCAAGCTGCCCAGCGGCACCATCTCCCCGGCGGCGTTGCGGGTCTTGAGGTTGACCACATCCGCCGGCCGGGCGCGGAAGGGGGCATCGGCCTGCGCCACCACCTGGTAGGGGCGGCCAAACAGGTTGAAGTCATTCACATACAGGCCGCCCAGGTAGATCCCGAGCGTGTCCCAGATGCCGCTGAGGGGCACCTGCTGTGTTTTGGCCTTTTCGCGGTCCACATCCAGGAACACCTGGGGGACGTTGGCCCGAAAGGTGGTCAGCACCCCGCGCACGCGCGGATCCTGGCTGGCCGCCCCCATCATCTGAAAGGCGGCCGCCTGGAGCGCCTGGGCGCCCAGGTTGGCCCGGTCCTGGATTTGCAGCTTGAAGCCGCCAATCGAGCCGAGCCCATCCACCGGCGGCATGCCGAACGCCGCCGCAATGCCCTCGTTGACGCCCCGCAGCTTCGGCTGGATAGCCGCCAGGATTTTATCCGAGGTCAGGCCGGAATTTTTCCGCTGCTCAAAGGGTTGCAGCCGCACGATCATGGTCGAAGCGTTCGGCAGGCTGCCGAAGGAGAGGATCGAAAACCCATCCAGCTTCAGGATCGATTCCACGCCCGGGGTCTCCCTGAGCATCTGGGCCACCCGGGTGCTGACCACCTTGGTGCGCTGCACGGCGGCGCCATCCGGCAACTGGAGATAGCAGATCAGCACGCCTTTGTCCTGCGCGGGGATGAAGCCCGTGGGAACCTTGTGGAATCCGAGCCAGGTCAGGGCGATCAACCCGGCATAAAGGAACAGCCCGATGGCCCCGTGGCGGATCACGATCCGCAGCGTTTTCAGGTAGCCATTGCGGCCGCCCTCAAACAGGCGGTTGAAGCCGTTGAACAGCCAGTCCACCGAGCCGTGCATCAGCTTCCCCAGCCAATCCTTGGGCGCGTGGTGCGGCTGCAGCAGCAGGGCGCAGAGCGCCGGGCTGAGGGTCAGCGCGTTGAAGGCGGAGATGAGCGTGGAGACGGCGATGGTCAGCGCAAACTGCTGGTAGAACTTGCCCTGGATGCCCGGCAGAAAGGCGGTGGGAATGAACACCGCGCTCAGCACCAGGGCGATGGCGATCACCGGCCCGGTGATTTCCTCCATGGCCACCTTGGTGGCCTCCAGGGGGGACAGCCCGTTGGCGATGTGCCGCTCCACATTCTCCACCACCACGATGGCGTCATCCACCACGATGCCGATGGCCAGCACCAGGCCGAACAGGGTCAGGTTGTTGATCGAAAACCCCATGGCCGCCATCACCGCGAAGGTGCCGATGAGCGACACCGGCACCGCCACCAGGGGCACCAGCGAGGCGCGCCAGGTTTGCAGGAACAGCACCACCACGATGATCACCAGCACCATCGCCTCCACCAGGGTCTTGATCACCTCGTGGATGGATGCGCGGATGTATTCCGAATCGTCCTTCGGGATCCGGTATTCCATGCCGGAGGGGAACCGCTTGCTCATCTCCCGCATGGCGGCGCGCACGGCATCGGCGGTCTCGATGGTGTTGGAAGCCGGCAACTGAAAAACCGCCAGCGCCACGGTGGGTTTGCCGTCCATGTAGGCGTCCACGCTGTAGTCGCGCGCCCCCAGCTCCACCCGCGCCACATCGCGCAGCCGGGTGATGCGGCCGCCCGGATCGGCGCGGATGATCACGTTGCCAAACTCCTCCTCGGTCACCAGCCGGCCCTTGACCAGGGCGACCAGTTGCATCTGCGTGTCGGCGGCGGCCGGCTGCTGGCCGAACATCCCCCCCGCCACCTCCACGTTCTGCTCGCGAATCGCCGCCACCACCTCGCCCGGCGTCAGGTTGCGGGCGGCCACCTTGTTGGGATCAAGCCAGATCCGCATGCTGTAATCCCGCGTGCCAAACACAAACACATCCCCCACGCCCGGCAGCCGGGCCAGGACATCCTTCACCTGCAATAACGCGTAGTTGCTCAGGAAAATGTCATCCACAGTCCCGGAAGGCGAAAGCAGGGTGACCACCATGGTCATGTTCGGCGAGCGCTTGCGCACCTCCACGCCCAGCCGGCGCACCTCCTCCGGCAACTTCGGCAGCGCCACGGCCACCCGGTTTTGCACCTGCACCTGCGCCTTGTCAATGTCCGTGCCCACCTTGAACGTGACCTGCAGCGAGATGGAGCCATCCGCCGCGCACGAGGAGGCCATGTAGAGCATGTTTTCCACCCCATTGATCTCCTGCTCGATGGGTGTGGCCACCGTGGCCCCCACGGTCTGGGCATTCGCACCGGGATACCGGGCGCGCACGAACACCGTGGGCGGGGACACGTCCGGGAAGGAGGCGATCGGCAGATCAAACAGCGCGATCCCTCCGGCCAGGGTGATGAAGATCGAGAGCACCGCCGCAAAAATCGGGCGATGGATGAAAAAGTGTGCGAATTTCATAAGTCTGGAGGGTGGAGGTTGCCCGGGCTGGGGCCTATTTCCCCTGCCCCGCCGGGACGGCCCCCGGCGCGGCGGCCCCCTGCAATTGCACCTTGATGCCCGGGCGCAGCATCATCACGCCGCTGATCACCACCCGGTCCTGCGGTTGCAGGCCCGCCAGCACCACCCGCTGCGTTCCCTGCGGCCGCCCCAGTTCCACCGGACGCACCTCCACGCTCTGCTCCGCGTTCACCACGAACACAAATTTGCGCGTCTGCTCGGACCCGATGGCCGCCTCGGGAATCAGCAGGGCGGATTCGCTGCGTCCCGCCGCCAGCCGCACCCGGGCAAAGCCGCCCGGCACCAGGGTGCCCGCCGGGTTTTCAAACACGCCGCGCAGGCGCAGGGTACCGGTCGCCAGGTTGATCTGGTTGTCCTGAAAATCAATCACCCCCGCGTGCGGAAAGCCCGCCTCGCCTTCCAGCGCCAGCGCGCAGGCGGGCAGCGCCTGGCTGCGGTTCGCATCCCCCAGCGCGCCCGTGCGTCGGTATTGCCGCAGCACCCGTTCATCAGCCTCGAAGGTGCAATAAACCGGGTTGACGCTCACCAGCACCGCCAGCACTGTGCCGGGCATCATCCCGCCGCCCTGCACCAGGTTGCCGGCCGTGACCAACCGCCGACCGATGCGTCCACCGATGGGAGCGGTCACGCGGGTGTATTCCAGGTCCAACTGGGCGGCACTTTCCACCGCCTTGGCCGTGGCCAGCGCGGCCTCCGTGGCCGCTTCCGCCGCCTGGGCGCTATCCCGCGCCCCCTCGGCTTCCCGCTGGGCCTTGTTGCGCGCGTCCCATTCCTCCTCGGAGATGGCCTTCTTGCGGTGCAATTCCTCCGCGCGCCGGTAATCATTCTGCGCCAGTTCCAGCCGCGTCTCCGCGCGCTGGCGCTCCGCCTGGGCCCGCTGGCGCTCCGCCCGGGCCCGCTGGTGCTCACCCAGCGCCCGTTCAAGGATGGCCTGGTAGGGGCGCGGATCAATCACGAACAGCAAATCGCCCGCCTTCACCAGCGCGCCGTCAGCAAAGTGGATCGACGCCACGTAGCCAGAGACACGCGGGCGGATTTCCACAGACTCCACCGCTTCCAGATGCCCGGGGTACTCATCCCAGTTGGTCACGGTGCTGACTTGGGGTTGTGCCACCGTGACCATGGGCACCATCGGGGCCGGTGCGGCCGGACGGGAACAGGCAGTGAGCAGGGCGGCCAAGGCTGGCACCAGGCAAAGAGCAGGAAATGTTTTCATAAATTCGGTTTTGAACATCAATGTTTGCTCGATACTCCCAAACGGTAGTTTTAAACGACCGTTAAGTATGTATGATTCTTCCGCTTCTCTGTCAACTCACTTTTTTAAGGCAAGCAAGAGGTTCCCCGGCAAATACTACTTGCTTGGTTGTGTTTTCAATCGTGCCGGGGCGGCTTTTTTCGCGGCCGGACCGTCGCCGTTCCAACGCTTGTCCACCCAACGGGGCGGTTCGTTGTTGGCGTTCCAGGCGTCCCAGAGGGCCTGGAGTTTGCGGGCGTGGTCCGGCGATTTGGACGCGAGGTCCGCCTGCTCGCCGGGGTCCTGAATCAGGTTGAACAGCTTCGGCTCGCTATTGATGTGCGGCTTTACCAGCTTCCAGTCGCCCTGGCGGACGGCGTACTGAACGCCAAAACGCCAGTAAAGCGCGTCGTGCGGTGGCGCGGCCGATTTGCCCTCCAGGCACGGGAGCAGGTTGGCGCCATCAAGCTTCCACTCCGGCTTGATTTGTCCGCCCGCCGCCGCGATGGCCGTGGGCAGGACGTCCACCTGGATGACCGGATGATCCACGATCCGGCCGGCCGGAATGCGCCCCTGCCACTGCGCGATGAACGGCACATGGATGCCGCCGTCCCACAGCGTCCACTTTGTGCCCCGCAGCGGACCGTTCCTCGTCGGGCCGCCGGACCCGCCGTTGTCGCTGAAGAAAAAGACCAGCGAGTCCCCTTCCAGCCCACGCGCGCGCAAACGGGCCATCACCCGGCCGATGACGTCGTCCATCTGGGCGAGGTCGGCGGCATACTTGCGGCGGGGAGGCGGGGTGAGGGCGCTGAATTTGCTGAGCCACGGCTCCGGCCCCACCATCGGCCCATGCACGGCGGAGAACGGCAGATAGAGCAGGAACGGCTGCTTCTGCTGCCGGTCAATGAAGGCGAGCGCCTCGGTGCAAAACTGTTCCATGTGATTTTTTGGCGTCGCGACGACATTTGTCCCCCGGTAAATCGGCGGGCCGTCCGGGGCCATCGCGCCAATGCCGAATGGCAGGTAGCCATAGAACTCGTCGAACCCGCGCTGCGTCGGCAGATAACCGGGGCTGGCGCCGAGGTGCCACTTGCCGATCAGCGCCGTCGTGTAGCCCAGTGCCTTCAGTCGCTGAGCGAGAGTCACCTGCTGAAGGTCGAGCGCCCGCGGCCCCTTGTCCCCCGCAGCCTGGCCTTCCGCGTTGGCGTCGAAGCCGAACCGCTGCTGATACCGGCCCGTCATCAGCCCGGCCCGCGTGGGACTGCACACGCAGCCCGACGTGTAGGCGTGGGTAAACCGCACCCCGTGCTTCGCCAGGGAGTCAATGTTGGGCGTGGGAATGTCCTTGCAGCCGTACACGCCGCAATCCTGGAAGCCCATGTCGTCGGCCACAAAGATGACAATGTTGGGCCTGGGCTCCGCAGCCTGCGCGGTGAAACCAGCAAACCAGAGAGCAGCGGACAGCCAGGCCAGCAGGCGGAAGGGGGAGCGGCGGTTCATGGGCACCATTGAACACTGGCAAGCCAGGGAATTCAACCCTGCATGCAAACCGTGTTTGGCCTTGAAGGAAGGCACAGGGCGAGCTGATACAGGCCCATTAAAATGGTGGGCGCTGGAGAGCGAAGTCATAGGGTAGCGCAGGGATTTCAAATCGGTCCAAATCGGTACGAATAAACATATTTTTTCGTACCGGTTTGAAATGGATATTTGCGGCATCCAATTCATGGCGAGTGAGTTATGGCGAAATTCAAATCGGTACGTTTTTGCCTTCAAAACGGTTTTTGGGGTAGTGGTGAGGTGAGGTAAAACGATGGTAATATGCTTATAATAAGGCTGTTATAAGGAGTTTATGGGTTTTTGAGTTTGGTCGCTCTGCCACCCCTTCCCGCATCTTTACTGTTAGGATATGGTAGGAAATGTTAGGATTTTTGTTAGGATTTTTTGCGCGGTTTTGGCCTGTTTTACGTTGGATTTGTGCGGTTTTTGTCCGGGATGGGCACGGATTTATCGGGTTGAAACCACGGCTTGGACGGGTTTGTTGCCGCGGATGCGGATTTTTGGCGGTCGATTGGCACCCCCAGCAGGGCCGTTGGTTGGGGGCGAACCGCACGGGGCACGATCACCAAGCGCCCAGGAAGACGGTGCGGGATTCGAAGCGGTTGGGGTTCATGGTCGGTTCATGCGGCCCTGCCGGCGCAGTGGTGCTCGGCCTGGGCAAGGGCGGTCTTGACGGCTTCTTCCGGAGGCCGGGCGGGTAACGGTTTCACCCTGCCGATGACCCTGCCATGGCTGTGCAAAATAAAGGACTTGAGGGTGACTCAGAGGACGATGAAAACCAAATGGCATTTCTACGGTTTGACCCTGGTATGACCCCGGTACGATTGGTTGGACTGGTTAGTAGTTGAGAAAGCGCAGACACCGAAGTGCATAAAATCCTAAGTACCATGCGGGAAACCAAATCAAAGAGATTGCGGTGGTGCGCTGGACAGGTGTGCCATGCCTGATGATTGCGCCGAGCAAAGTGATGGCGATTGCGGCGAGGGCCAGAATTCCAAGCAGCTCAAGTCCGGATCCCCAGGGCCTCAAGATGCCATCCTCCCAAGAATATGCGAATGAGCGTTGGTCTGCATGAATATGCATCAGAACAATCCCAGAAATGCAGCAGGCAGCTATGACAAGCCGGGCAAAGAGGTATGAGCGTTTACTCATTGGGAAATGTTTCCTAGTTTCATTATGCACTACCATTAACGTTATACCTACGGGAAGTCGGAGTCAATCCGGAAACTGGGAAACCGTAGAAACTCGAGATCGCCCCCGCCAGGAATAACATGGGACCAAAACAGACGGGGACGGCTCAGCAGGAGCTTCTCCCCACCTGCGGCTGGGTATGGCGGAACGCGTGGAGTTGGGCACGCCTCTCGGGCAGGCTGAAGCCTGTATTACAAACGGGGAAACTGACGGCTCACCGGGAGCCTCTCCCCACCGGGTTTGGGGTATGGCGGAACGCGCGAAGCTGGGCACGCCTCTCGGGCAGGCTGAAGCCTGTACTACAAACGGGGATACTGACGGCTCACCAGGAGGTTCGCCCCACCGGGTTTGGGTTTTCGAGCGTTTGTTGCGTTGGGTGGCTGGCTGGATGCACGGATGGCTTGGGGGATTGGGACCGGTATGGCGGTGCCTCAGCGGTGGGGGACGTTTCCCGAGGGTGCGGTCGGTGGCCATTTTTGAGTCGCTTTGGCGGGCCGGTTGGGCGTAGTTTGATCCCATGAAGCCTCTGATGCACCGTGTATGGCCGCCGCGTGGTGGCAAGACCGTGGTTGTCTGTCGTCCTTGGCCGCCCCTGAAAGGGGAAAACCAAGGCCGATGGGACCCAAAATGGGAAAGGGTGGAATGACCGGGGCCAACAAAAGTCGATGGACTGGATATCTAAATGACCCCTTTGACAACCTCAGCCGCACCTGAAGGGAACCCGGCATGATAAACAAACCAAACCCTGGGCTGGCCCCTTTAAGGTGCAGAGTTTAATCAATAGGAGTAGTTCTTATGCGTATAATGTCATTGGTTCTAATCAGCGCAATAGCAGGATGTACCCTTTATGCGGAATCTAGCTTGGAATTCTTGAAGAATACTATAGGAAAGTGGGAATCCCTTGATTTAAAAACAAACTTTAAAGAGTTTAATGGGATCAGCAACTTTGTGTTTTATATATACGATATTGATTTTTATGGAAATGCCCCAGTTAATGCCGAGATTTGGGCTAAAGTCGGAGGGGAGTTCATCGTAAAAGGTATTGATCGAACTGAGCGATTGCCGTATCCGTGCTTCCCTATGTGGCTGTTCGGGACAAATGAGATTATAACAGGTCCTTATAGTGAATCAATAACCTTTACGTACTACTTGCGTAGTAACTTCATGACGCTGGAAAGCACAGTAGGTACAAATTACTTTAAGGCACAGCTAAAGCGTACACTGGCGGACCCTGGAGTACCGAGATTGTTGCCCAATTGGGC
>CAIYYI010000502.1 GCA_903930345.1 uncultured Verrucomicrobiota bacterium | reverse complement strand
GTGATGGCGGGGCAGGGGACAAAAATGATTGGGCGGTCTCTGATGGCTTCCAATTGTGGCGGCATCCGGCCAGCGGTGATTTGCTCGGGACCAAGCTCACTTCCACTGCGGCGCAGTTCGCCCAGGTCAACCACGTTTGGGCGGGTGTGGATCACGGGGCCACTGCGGCGGGTTTCTCCAATAATACCGCACTTGGAAGACTGGTGCTGGATGGGGCGAGTTCAACGCTGTTTGTGTTCAGTGGGGCGACTTCCAACAACGCGTTGTATGCGGATTATATTGAATTAAGGAACAATGCGACCAACATCAATTCGTCGGTCTTCCAGATTGATCCCACCATAACCATCTATTTTGCCAACGCCAACCTGCCGGTCGGCAAGCTCAACAATGCGCTTGGAGGCCGTTTCCGTTGGGTACCTTCCTACGCTGGCGTTGCGAGCACGACCAATCTTAATATTGCACCTGGCGTGATGCAGGCGTTCAACTCCGCCCTGCTGCAAAGTGCGGATTACGATTCGGACCGCGACGGGATTGTCAACCGTTTCGATCCCACCCCTGTTTTCACCTCCTACCAGGTGGACTTGACGGTCACTGTTTCCGCGGTTCCGGCCCTGGTGTCCTCGCTTTCCTGGGTGGCTCCAGCCGGGGCCACAAACCAGGTGGAATACATGGATATCCTGAGCCCGGGCGGATGGCGTCCGTTGACCAATTTTGTGCAGTCGGCAACTGGACGCACATCCATATCAGATACGCCCTCTGGCAGCGGCCCTCGGTTCTACCGTGTCCGGGTAGAGTCGATGTTTCCGTGAACAGGAATAGGTGGCCGATGCGACGGGAATGATGAATCCTGGCCCGGGTAAACCAGTGGCGGAAGGACAAGATGGCGGCTCCAGTCAATACTGGAATGGCAGCCTTAAATATCGGTAAACTAAAATGTTAACCATGAATAAGACTCGGTGGATTATGACCGGTTTGGCGGCTGTCGCCCTCCCGGCATTATTCGTGGTCGTCGGCAAAGTGGCCTTTGCCCCTGCGACACAGGATGCGCCCCAGCAACCGTCATTGATGTCGGCGCTGCCCCAGCAGTCTGTCCGGACCATGCCGGTCACGCAAGCTGCGGTGACGCTGGTTGCTCCAGACCGCCTTCCCGCTCCCGGACTTGGTGGCGCGATGCCCATAACCAACCTCGTTCAATGGGCACAGGCTGCTCCCGAAGTACGTGCTCAATCGGCTTCCCAAGCTGAGGAACTCGTTCGGCAACACCGCGCTGAAATGTTGGCGTTGGTGCGACAGAACCCTGAAGCGGCTCTTGCCACCGTCTTGCCATATACCGTTCGCCAAATGTTGCCCGAATCCCTGCGCAAGCAGGTCGAAACGCCGATCAGCGGCCGCGGCGAGTTTAAGGTAGTCTATGTGGACCCTCCGGCTGGCCGGCAACCTGAGGCTGAGACCCAGGAGTTCTACGTCAAGCTCGGTGACGTTCAATATCGGGCTTATACCTACGGGGAAAAGCTGCGACAGGCCTCGGCCCGGAGTGTGCCCCTCCAAGGGGTTACCATTCCCGATGAAAAGGGCCAGCCGCTCATGGCGCTCAGCACGGAGATTTTGCGGGTTTTGGATCCCCAGGAAGCCACCGCACTGGTGAAGGATGTCAAACTGGCAGCCAGTTCCGCTTGTGCGCTCTGTGGACAATCAGATGCCCATGTGGTGGCGGATGCCGGCGGTGCTTTTTTGCACTTCTGCAGTCCGGGGCACGTGACGGAGTTAAACACCGCCCTCAAGGCGTCACAGCGGGAGTTGGCGTCCAAAAAACGTTCGGTAGCCAAAGCCATTACGCCGCCCATCGCTGGTCGCAGTTGGACGCAGGGGGTCAAGACGTTGCTCTACATGCCGGTACTGTTCGCCGATGATCCGATGCCTCCTCAGGATTCCGATGGTGCCTATGCAACGGCGGATGCCAACAACCGGTTTTACACCGAGGCCTCTTACGGGACGGTCAACTTCTTCACCACGGTGACCCCCCCGCTGCGTTTGCCGTACCGCAAGATCTATTACGGGGAAAACGTCAGTCAGGTTTACCAGGATGGGGCCGCCGTTGCCGCCACTCTGGGCTATTTCGCCTGGCAGTATGATTTTGCTTACGTGATGTTTAACAGCGTTGCCCCTCAGGCGACTTTCGGCGGCCGTTCTGATGGCCTGCTGAATGGCTCTGCCGGTGCGCTTACCCATGAGATTGGTCATAACATTGGTCTGGGCCATGCTAATTACGCGGATCTCAGCGGTGCCAACCCTGGCCATCCCCAGCTTAGAAACCAGCCTTTTTATCCCATCGATGAGGACAGCCTGATCGGCCATGATGACGTCAATGCTCCGTATTTTGGGGCCAAGCCAAACTCGGTGGAATACGGTGATCCCTACGATGTGATGGGCGGCGGCTCTGGTCACTACAACGTGATTTTTAAAAACCAGCTCAACTGGCTGCCGGATCCATTTGTCAAATATGTGCGACAGAGTGGCACCAACCGCATCTATGCTTTTGACAATCCGAGCATCACCGACGGCAGGCTCTATGCCCTGTGCATCCGCAAGGATTCGGACAAGGATTACTGGGCCAGCTATCGCCAGGGTTATCCGGAAAATCCCTGGGTCAGCAACGGCTTGGAGTTGATGTGGAACTCCGGTTCACTGGGAACGGTATTGCTGGACACCTCCTACGTGTCCACTTCCGGAAAGCAGGATGCCTCGGTCGTTGTCGGACGCACGTTTTCAGATTCTGCGGCCAATATCCATATCACACCCATTGCCATGGGTGGGGAAACGGGTCCGGAAAAATGGATGGATGTGGTCGTGAATATCGGCCCGTTTCCCACCAATGTGCCGCCCACGCTGACCCTGGTGGCCTCTGCCTTGCGGGTCACCAACGGGACCACCATCACCTTCACCGCCACCGCCCGCGACGTCAATGGTGATCCGTTGGCGTTTAATTGGGACTTTGGCGATCTGTCGTTTGGCACCAATGGCCCTGTGCAAACCAAAACCTTTGATGCGAGCGGGAATTTCGTCGTTCGTTGTGAGGTTTCGGACATGCGGGGAGGGTTGACCACCACCTACGTCGTTGTCACAGTCGGTACTCCGACCTCCTTCATGATGAGCGGGCAGGTGCTGGATTTGGAGGGGAATCCGGTGTCCGGTGTGCGGGTGCACAATGGAGAGGGTGACGCCGCTTATCGCTTTGCGCTGACTGACAGCCGGGGGAACTATACCATGACCGATCTGGCCTCGGGTTCCTATAAAAGCCGAGCCTTCTTGTTCGGTAACCGCATTCAGCCTGACTTTGTGGGCAATGTCGAAATTGCCGGATCCGACGTCATCAATGTCAACCACACAGCTCTGCCACTGACCAAGGTTACGGTCACGCAGCGGGCCAATGTGTCCGAGTCCGGCACGACCAATGGAGGGTTCACTATTTCCCGCGTGGGTAACCTCGAGACTCCTTTGCTGGTTTACTATACGCTGGGCGGTACGGCGGTGGAGGGGGATGACTACACGGTGGATCTCGGCACAAACCGGGTCGGCACGGTGCTTTTTCAACCGTATGAGACCGCCGTCAATATCGATCTCACAGGGATCGACAATGCGGTTGGTTCCGGCGACAAAACCATCTCACTGGCCATCAAGTTGCCCGCCACCAACTCCGGCGTTCAGCCCATGTTCATTGATAATCCTGGCAACACGAACGATTACTGGACCAACGTTGTTCAGACCTTCAAAGCTCCGGGTTGGGAGTTGCTGCCGACCGGTTTGTATAATGAGTTGTGGTGGTTCTCCACTTACCCCACTTATGTCATGTCCGGTGCCGAAGCGTTGACCTTGTTGGTCGATGATGATGCTCCCGCCATCCCCAGTGTGGGGCTTTACACCATCGACACCGATGCGGTTGAAACCCGGGGGGACAGCGCGATCATCATGGTCATGCGATCCGGTGCCCCCATCACCAATGATTTGACCGTCAACTACACGGTCACCGGTATGGTCAGCAACGGGATTGACATCGTGCAGTTGCCTGGGGAAATAACCATTCCGGCTGGTCAGGATTTTGTCCTGCTGCCTGTGACTGCCATCAATGATCTGTCCGTGGAGGGCAACGAGGAGGGAAATGTTGTTCTCACTCCCAATCCGGCGCGATACTCTGCCTCCGGCCTCTCGATGTCCACTTTTATCGTGGTCGATGACGACCTTCCCAATGTGGCCATCGTTGCCACCGATTCCGTGGCCAGTCAGACCGGTGGGAACAACGGTCGAGTGACCGTGTCTCGGTCTGGTGATCTGTCCCAGCCGCTGGTGGTGACTTACTTGGTCACCGGCACTGCGGAGAGCGGGGTTGACTTCCAAGCACTCCCCCAGAGGGTGACTATTCCAGCCGGTAGCCTCTCAGCCAATATCGTCATCACCCCGATTCCGCAACCGGAAAACGTCGGCCACAAGACCGTCGTGATTCAATTGGCTGACAACACCGCCTACAACGTGTATAGCCAAAACGCCGCGACGGTCCTGCTGCAGGATGATTTGCCCAGTGTGACCATTGCGGCCACGGATGCCTCGGCGGCTGAGGGTGCGGGGGAGGGGACGTTTACGGTCACCCGCACCGGGGACACCACCGATGGGTTGGTGGTTTATTTCGAGGTCGGTGGTTCGGCGGTGGAGGGCGCCGACTATGCCGGCATTGGCACCAATGTCCTGATCGCTGCCGGTTCGGCGACCGCCACCATCCGCATCCGGGCAACCGGGTCCAATGATGATCCCTATCGTGAGGTTGGTGCGGTCACCGGTGATGACACGGTGATCATCCAGTTGTTGGCGGGATCGGATTACAATCTTGGCAGTCGTAGCGGAGCGTCCCTCAGGGTGTCCTCCAACGACGGGGATTCGACTTATCCTGCAGTCGGCTTTATGCTGCGCAGTTCGACGGTTCGCGAGGATGCCGGTGGGGTGAATTTGTTCCTGCGCTGTTCAGCCAATCCTCCGAAGGACCGGGAGGTGGTTGTGAAATATTATGTCGCGGGTGGTACGGCTATACCGGGCCTTAATTACCAGCCCATTACCGGCACGACGGGCGAGCTGATTTTCAGCCGATTTAACGCACCCAATCCCCCCCCGGACTTCCTGAATCCGGAAGGCAATATTTTGGCGATTGCCGTCAAAATCCTGAATTCCACGAATGCGGGCAATCGCACCCTGACGCTGCGTTTGGTGAACGCAATTTATCGTGAAGCCACGAATAATGCCGATGGGTTTAAGAATGTCATCACCAATGCATGGGCGGCGGATTACGCTCTCCACACGATCACAATCGTGGATGTGGGAGACAGTTTGGTAACCGTGGACGCGTTTGCTCCCGATGCCTATGAAAGTGGGGCTGTGCCCGGCATGTTCCGCATAAGCCGTTCGGGTTCTGTTACCTCTGACCTTTTGGTTGCTTATGCCGTCGCCGGTTCGGCGGCCAGTGGCAATGACTACGTGCCGCTCACCACCAACGGCCATTCTGGCTTTATTGTCATCCCTGCCGGGACTAACGAGGTCTATGTGCCAGTGGTTCCGGTGGATGATCCAGAGGAGGAGATTCCGGAAAATGTGCGCTTCAGCTTGTTGGAATACCCCGGTTACCGTGTGAACGTGGCCTATGCTGATGTTTGGATTGGGTCGGATGACGGCACCATCCAATTTTCACAGTCCAAGTACGGGGTCTTGGAAAATGCCAGCAATGCGGTTATTGCCGTGGTGCGCAGCGGTGATACCAACCGGACGGCCAGCATTGACTATGTGGTCGCAGGCCTGACGGCGGTGGCGGTTGAAGACTTCGTGGTGACCAATGGAACGCTCGTCTTCAATCCGGGTGAAGCAGTGAAAAACATCACGGTTCCCCTGATCAATGATGACCTCGTTGAACCGGATGAGACCGTGCTGTTGACGCTTTCAAATCCCTCCGGTGGAGTGCCGCTGGGTGGTCAGAAATCAGCCGTGTTGACCATCCTCAATGACGATGTCAGCGTCACATTTTCCACCAACCTTTTTGTCGTTAACGAAACCTCCACCAATGGGGTGGTTACCGTGCTCCGTGCCGGGTTGACCAATCTGACCACTACCATCACCTTGGTCATCACCAACGGTACCGCCACCAACACCGACTTTGACGCCAAGACGCTGTTGCTTACTTTCGGGCCTGGTGAAACCAACAAGACTGTGGGCGTGCGGATTCGGGATGACGTGCTCTTTGAGGGCGATGAGACCATCACCCTGACTTTGACCAACCTGAGCACCAACCAAGTCCTCACCATCGGCGCTCCCGCCGTGCTCAGCATTTTGGATGATGAATGTTATCTGGAATTTGGCGCACCGCAGTTCTCCGTGCGCGAATATGAAACCTATGCGCAGGTTACGGTGGTTCGACTGGGGGGAGTTGTGAATCCCGTCCGGGTTTCCTACTTTAGCATGGATGCGACTGCCACCAATCGTCTTGATTACCAGGCTGTTTCAAACATGTTCACGTTTAATGGTAATGAATTTGCCCAAGCTACCAACGGAGCGGGAAACGTTGAATTCCGACCAGGTGAAACCGTGAAGATCATCAGTGTCCCAATGGTGGACGACCAATTGGGCGAGGGGAATGAGACCTTCAAGCTTTTGCTGAAGGGCCTTGTCAACTTGGGTGTGAATGCGATGGCTGGATCGCTCGCTTTTGGTACGAACACCAACACCACGGTGGTCATTGTCGATAACGAGACCCCTGGCAACGTCGATTATGAGTACACCACTGGCTTGGGTGCTGATGGTCGTGTGATGGCCTTGGCACTTGAGCCTGATGGCAGCACGGTCTTCGCGGGTGATTTCACCACTGTGGATGGATTCGTCTATAACCGTATCAGTCGTATGAAATCCATCGGTGTGGTCGATCCTGGTTTCAACGTCGGTTCGGGCGCGAATGCGGCGGTTTATGCCATTGCCAGCCAACCTGATGGGCGGATCTTGGTCGGCGGCATTTTCAACACCATCGACCGGGTGACCCGTTCCCGCGTCGCACGCCTGAACGCTAATGGTTCCTTGGATCTTTCCTTTAATGCTGGGACCGGCCCAAATGGAGCAGTGCGGGCGGTGGCCATGCATACCAACGGCACTGTGTTGGTGGGGGGTGACTTCACCCAAGTGGCTGGCGTCAGTCGCAGTCGTTTGGCTCGCCTCTCCTCCACCGGTACCGTGGACATTGCTTTCAATACGACGGTGAACGGTGCGGTTCAGTGCATCGTGGTGGAGACCAACGGCAGTATCTGGATTGGTGGTGCGTTTACTGCGGTGAATGGGGTTCACTGTGGCGGCGTTGCCAAGTTGTTGCCGGATGGACAGTTGGATCTTGGTTTTTCTGCCGCACTGGGAGCCAACGGACCGGTTTATTCCTTGGCACTTCAGAATAATGGACGGGTGCTCGTTGCCGGGGCTTTCACCTCGGCCGGGGGGACCAACATGAACAATTTGGCGCGGTTCCTCCCCAGTGGCGCGCTGGACGACTCCTTCCGCACGGGGGCGGGACCTTCCGGCACCGTTTACTCGGTGGCGGTGCATAGCACGGGCAAGATCATCATCGGTGGTGCCTTTAATTCCTATGACGGATCCACTCGCAACTACTTTGCGCGCCTGCGTTCAAATGGCGCGTTGGACACCATCTTCAATCCTGGCAGCGGTGCCAATGCGGCAGTGCTGTCCGTGTTGGTCCAACCGGATTCTGCCGTTATGATCGGAGGCGATTTCACTGCTGTTAATGGATTGTTACGCAATCACATAGCCCGCATCCACGGAGATGAGCGCTCGAACATTATTGGGGTTGAATTTGCCGAGGGTTTATCGACGGTGGTGGAAAACCAAGGCCCGGCCTTGGCCCGGGTGATCCGCACTGGGAACACCAACATCGCCTTCACCATTGATTTTGTGGTCACAAATGGTACCGCACTGCATGGCCTTGATTACACCGCTTCGAAGGGCACGTTGAGCTTCGCGGCGGGCGAGGTGTTCAAAAATATCACCGTGCCCATCATTAACGACCTCCTGGTGGAAGGTAATGAGACGGTGGCGCTTTTCCTGACCAATGCCCCGCCCAATGTGGACATGAGCGGCGTTACCAATGCCACGCTGGTGATCGTGGACGACGAGGTTTCCATTTATTTCGCCTACACAAACTATGTGGGCTATGAGGCCAGCAATGTGGCGGAAGTGGTGGTGGTGCGGGAAGGCGCCCTTTTTGGCACAAACCGAATCACGATCGGCATGACGGACGGCACCGCAACCACATTCTTGGACTACTTTCCTGTCATCGCCGAGGTGGTGTTCCTGCCGGGTTCAACCAACGAAATCGTGCGCATTCCGATCATTAACGATTTGATCCCTGAAAAAGCTGAGACGGTGCATCTCTCCCTGGTCAACCCGGTGGGGGCCTTTTTGGGCCGCATCACCAATGCGGTGCTGACCATTGTGGATGACGATTCCGTCTATGGCGACTTTGCCTTTACGAATCGCTCACCCATTGTCATTCAGGATGGGGCTCCCGCCGATCCTTATCCGGCCACCATCAGTGCGGTTGGCTTGAACGGGGTCATTGCCCGGGTCGTGGTCACCTTGGATGGGTTTACCCACGGATTCCCCACGGACGTTGACGTCATGTTGGTCTCGCCCGGCGGGGATGCCGTGCTGCTGATGTCCGACGCTGGCGGCCTCGGTTCCGTGGCGGGGCTCAAATTGGTTTTTGCGGATGAGGCCACCAACGGGTTGAGCGCGTCCGGTCGCATGATTTCCGGGGTGTATCACCCGACGGATTTTGCCCCCAATGATTTCTTTGCCCTGCCGGCCCCGACCACCGGCTATGGGACTCGGTTGGCGGCCATGAATGGCAAGAGTGGTAACGGGGAGTGGACCCTGTACATCATGGATGACCGTGGGTCCGATGCCGGGGTCATCACCAATGGGTGGACGTTATCCATTACCACGGTCGATCCGGCCACTGTCACGGATTTGAGTGTGGGTTTGCTGTCCTTGACCAATACGGTCATGGCCGGTGAAACAGTCACTTATTTGGCTGCTGTCACCAATCTCGGTCCGTTGCCTGCCACTCAGGTGGTGCTCCGTAATCCGCTGCCGGTGGGCGGCGTGCTTAAAAATGCCCTTGCTTCCCAAGGAACAATCACCAACAGCGGCAGTGAGGTGATCTTCCAGCTTGGCAGTCTTCCGGTCGGGGCGATTGCGGTTGTCTCGGCTGACATTCGCTTGGTTTCTGCGGGATTGATAGATAATCAGGTTCACGTGAGCGCGGATGAGGCGGACGTCCTTCCATTGAATAATCAGGCGGCTGCGACGGTGCTGGTTACCCCGGCCGTGGTGGCTGACTTGGTGTTGGACATGGTGGCCACTCCGGAACCGGTGCTGGCCGGCCAAAACCTCACCTATGTCATCGGCATTACAAACGATGGTCCCTTGGTGGCCACAGGCGTCATGATGACCAATTTCCTTCCCTCGGGTGTGTCGTTGGTGGGCGTGAGTGCCACGCGTGGTTCCTATCAGGTGAGCACCAATGCCGAAATCCACTTCAATGTGGGCACCTTGGCTTTCGGGGAAGGGGCCAAAATGACCATTGTGGTCAAACCGATCATCGTCGGTGGCTTGACGAATACAGTCACCGCCTCGGCCGTGGAAGCCGATCTGAGTCCCAACCTGGCCACCGTGGTTTCCACGGCCCTGACCTCGGCCGATGTGATTGTGCGGGTGTCGGATGTGTTTGACCCTGCCTATCTGAATGGCCAGGTGGTCTATACGTTAACCGTGCAGAACGCCGGTCCGGCTGAGGCTCACAATGTGACCGTCTTCAACAATCTGCCCACCCAAATCCAGTTTGTTTCCGCGATTGACAATGCCGGGGGCAGCAATTACTACGCGAGTGGCACCATTGTCACGGAATTGGGCACCATGGCCAGTGGGGCAACGGTCATTATACGAATTGAGGGCAAGCCTCAGGTGGCGGGGGTGTTCACCAATGTTGTCTCTGTCGTGGCCGCCGAGATGGATCCCAATTTTGCCAACAACACGGCGGCTGAAACCACGACGATTTCGGCGGGTTTGACCGGGAGTGGGATCGTCGTGGTGGGGAACACCAATGCGTACGAGTTGGCTGCGGCCGTCATCGGTCAGGGGAATGAGGGCATTGAGATTGTGTCGGCATCGCTTGGCTCCAATACCCGGCGGGAGGGTTCGGCCGCGTCCACCGGTCGGTTTTTCATCACCGGACCCAACGGCTATGGATTGACTCATCCGGGTGTCGTGCTCAGCAGCGGCAATGTCGAGGATTACGGCAGCGGCCCCAGCCTTTCCCAATCCCAGACAACTGGCTTCGGAGTGCTGGAAACGCCGGAGCAAGCCACTTTGCTCGTGCCGATTACCGGATATTATACCAACGGCACCAACATCGTTCCTTACTATCACTATGACGTGGCCCAATTGGATGTGCGGTTCCGTATGATGCCTGGCTATAACAAGGTCAGTTTCAAGGTGGTCTTTGGATCGGAGGAATTCGATGTCTTCGTTGGCAGTTCCTTTATCGACGGGTTCGGCATTTATCTGGATGGGGTGAACATGGCCTACACCGCTGGCGGACCTGTGAATATCAATCACCCGGACATGCGGTTCTGGGCGGGCACCGAATTGAATGGCGTGCTCGCACCGAACAGCAACCCGGTGCTTGACTTTGAGGCCAATGTGGCGCCGGGCAATGAGATTCATACATTGACCTTCATCGTGGCTGATACCACTGATTCCATCTTGGACACCACGGTGTTTGTCAGTTCGCTTCAGGGAGGAATTGGTGGAACTGCGGATTTGGGTTTGAATGCCACGGTGACTCCGGTGCTGGTGAAGGCCGGGGAAAATCTCACCTACTCCATGCTCGTGACCAACCAGGGTCCGGACCTGGCAACAAACGTCACGCTGGTCGCGACCATGCCAACCAATTTTGTTTTGGTTTCGGCCATTCCCAGCCAGGGTTTCTTCAGCGTGACCAATGGGCAGGTTCGTTTCGACCTTGGCAGTTTGTTCAATGGGGCCTCCGCGACGGCCACTTTGGTGGTCGCTCCGCAGGCTTTTGGCCGGTTCACCAATGACTTGGTTCTTTCCAGCGGATTGGCGGATTTTCTGCCGAGCGATAACAGCACCCAGTTTGTCAGCGCGGTCGTGGTGCCTGGTTCCTTCGTGAGTATCCCGGCCCTGACCATTCAGGATGGGGCTCCTGCCAGCGAGTATCCCTCCACCATGACGGTTTCCGGGTTGGGCGGAGTGGTCAGTAATGTCCGCGTGACGCTGGCTGGGTTGTCACACAAATATCCGGCGGATATTGATGTCCTGCTGGTTGGGCCTCAGGGGCAGAAAGTGATGCTCATGTCGGACGCTGGTCAGGGCTACGATTTGGACCGGGTGGATCTGGTGTTCAGCGAAGTCGGAGCTACCAACCTGCCTTACAACTCGCCGATCTCAACGGGAACCTATCGTCCGACGGACTACGAGCAGGGCGATACCCTGCCGCCCAATGCCCCTGCTGGACCGTATGTGGCCAGTTTGGCGGCCTTCAATGGCACCAATCCCAATGGCGATTGGAAGTTGTATATTGTTGATGATCAGGGTTCGGATGCCGGATCCTTACAAGGTGGCTGGCGTTTGGAGATGACCACCTTCATTCCGGGTCCCCGGGCTTTGGTGGAGCATTCAGGTGGGTTGGTTACGGTTGCCTGGCCTGATACCGAAACCGGATTCCAACTGGAGGCTGGCAGTTCATTTGTTGGCCCTTGGATTCCAGTCGGTTCGATCATTCCTGTGCAAACCAATGGGTTTTATCGGGTGTCCTTCCCGGCGATTGGCACCTATGAGTTCTTTAGGCTGGTGAAGCCATAATGCTTGCCAGTTTTGACAATGTCGTGAAGCATAACCGTTTATGCGATGGCGGTTGCGCCTGTGAATCAGTACTGTTCGCTTCCGGTTTATCCGGTTTACCGAGCTATGTTGGCGGAGAAATTGAATATGTTTAGGACAAGCAAATTGGCCAGGGTAACGTCTGGTTTTAATCTTCTGTGGGTGCCGTTGGCCGTGTTGTTGGGCCTTGGGCAGGCTTACGGCCAGACAATCTCCTTTGTCTCCTCCGCGCCGGGTGTGGTGGAGGGTCGAACCGCTGTTCTTTCGGTCACCCGCATTCCTGCCACCGGCAATGCCCAGATTGATTACACCACGCTGGACGGTACCGCGTTTGCCGGCACGGACTTTTTGCTCACCAGCGGCACCCTGTTTTTCACCAACGGCCAGACCACAGCCAACATCCAGGTTCCGATTGTTGATGACATTTTTCCTGAGATCACCGAGTTTTTCTCTGTCAACCTCAGTAATCCCAGCAATGCCACGCTGAACGTTTCCACGGCCATTGTCTCCATCTTCGACAATGAAAAGTCCATTCGCTTCTCCTCAGCCACTTACGCAGTCAATGAATGGTCCACGAACGTGGTGATTCAAGTGGTTCGTTTGGGTGGGTTGGACGGTATTGCCACGATTGACGTGTTCACCACAGATATCACGGCCTCCGCCGGATTGGACTACACCCCGGTCAATACCACCCTGACGTTCACGAACGGGCAGGGGACCAACACCATCATCATTCCGATTTTGGACGATTGCTTGGTCGAGACGGGTGGTGAGTCCTTTGGGATCTCGCTCACCAACGTTATTGGCGCGCAATCCACCAACTTTAATACCGCCGTGGTCAACATCTTGGATAACGACCTGAGCACGGGTTCCCTGTTGTTCGGTGTGGCCCAGTCCTATGTGTATGAGGATGGTTCTCGCACCATTCGCATTCCGGTCGTTCGTCAGTGTGGCATCCAGGGAAATATCTCGACTGATTTCCGCCTTTTGAATGCGCGTGACTATTGTCCGGGCACGACCAACGCCGTTTATCGGGGACCGGATGACCTCCCGCAGTCGTTTGCCGACTGGGGCGGTTTTACCTCCTATAATTCGATCACCAAACTCACCGAGCGCCCGTTTGATCTGGGTGATTACGAGAGCCCCCAAGTCAACGACTGGTCCCCTTATCCGACCGTGATGCCGATTGGTCGTGCTCCCGGGAACGGATTGAATTGGGTTGATCAGAATAATGACAATCAACCCACCAAGTACATCACCATCACCGTCACCAACGATGCCCGGGTTGAATTGAATGAGAGTATTGTCATTGAACTGTTCAACTCCAAGGTCAGCGGCATTCCGGCAGACATCATTGACCGGCGTCAATCCACCACCATCGTCACCATTCCTTTTGAGGATCAACCAGCCGGTGCTTCCGAGTGGTTCTACAATTATCCCGATGTCTTCAATACCAATCCTGGGGCCAATAAGCCGGTCTATGCGGTGGCGGTGGATAATCTTGGCCGTTGTTTGGTGGGCGGCAGTTTCGATTCGATGAACAGTGTTTATCGCAATCACATTGCCCGTTTGACCTTGTTTGGCGACTTGGACGGCACCTTTGAACCGGGATCCGGTTTCGATGGCGATGTGTTTGATATCGCGGTTTACCCTCCGAATTCCACCTTCGCCGGCAAGATCATCGTGGCCGGGGCTTTCAGTTCGTACAACGGCACCAGTCGCCGGGGCATTGTCCGCTTGAATCAGGATGGATCGTTGGATGGGACGTTTGCTCCGGGTAACGGGGTCAACGATGGGGGTGTCATCTACTCGGTTGCCATCCAGGGGGATAACAAAATCATCATCGGTGGTGATTTCAACGAGTTCAACAGTGTCGCCCGCAACAACATTGCCCGGCTTGAGGCCAATGGCTTGCTGGATGCCACTTTTGATTCCGGCACTGGCGCCGATGGTGCGGTTTGGAATGTGGCGGTCCCCACGCCCAAAGCTCCGCTGATCGCCAGTGCTTTTGGTGACACCAATGGCACGCATACCAATTTCGTGAATCTGGGAACAGCCCGGCAGGGAGTGCTGACGTTCACCGGCAATTTCAATGATGACCTGGATAATGTCCGCATTTATTTCGATGGTCGCCGGATACTGGAAACCAATCTGCTCGGGAATGCCTTCTTCGTGCTGCCGTTCGGGCCTGGAGCGAGTTCCCTTGTCACCATCGTCTTGAATGAGGGTGGGGCGGGCACCAACTTCTGGAATTACACCGCTTCATTTGATATCGAGACCAACAACACGACCTTTGTCTATGTGGGTGGCGATTTCACCACCTTTGAAAGCACGCCCCGGAACCACTTGGCACGTTTGCGGGGCAACGGCAGCTTGGATACCACGTTCGACCCGGTTCAGGGCGTTAACGGGAGCGTTTATGCGATGGAGGTTCAGAGTGATGGCAAACTGGTGGTGGGTGGTGAATTCACCTCGGTTGGGACCACTCCCCGCCGCAGCATTGCCCGTCTGAACCTGGATGGGGCCGTGGACTTGAATTTCAACCCCGGCACCGGCTTCAACGGTCCGATTTTCACCCTCGCTCTGCAGACTAACGACCAGGCCGTGGTTGGTGGTGATTTTACCGAGTTCAACCAAACGCGTCGGCTCAACCTGGCCCGTTTGTATGTCAACGGTACTCTGGATACCAGTTTCATGGATAATTACTACAATTGGACCCAGCCGGGGCCCAATCTCTTCATCAGTAGCCTTTCCATGCAGCCGGACGGGAATGTCATGATTGGCGGCAGCTTTGGGCTGATTGGGGGTGGCTATTCGTCTGCCACGGTCGATGCCCGCTATCATGTGACGCGGATTATCGGTGGCTATAACCCATCCTCCCGCAACATGCCTGGCAATATCGAGTTTGATGCCCCGGTGTTTTCGGTCGATGAAAACACCTCCAATGGTTACATCACGATCCGGGTCAACCGGGTCAACGGGGCGTTGGGTGCCTTGAGCGTGGTGGTGCAAACGGAGGACAGCAGTGCCTTGGCCGGTCGCGATTACCAGAGCGTCTCCAATCTCTTTTATTGGCCGGATTGCGACATGGCCACCAAGTTGTTGTCGATTCCCATTATCGACAATGCCTTGGTCGATGGCAATCGGGAGCTTTTTGTCAAGGTGTCACAGCCGACGGGTTTGGGGGTTTATTCAACCAACAGTCCCGCCCTTGGCGCGCTGACCACCACCCGCATCGTTGTTCTGGATAATGACTATAACCCCGGTCAGATTGCCTTCAGCGGTCACGCCTATTTTTACGCAGAGAAACAGACGGCCAGTATCACGGTGTTCCGCACCAACGGGACCAGCGGCCAGGTCACAGTGCAGTATGCCACCAGTGATGGTACGGCGCTCAGTTCCCCGCCGCAGTTGGCTGATTACGATGCGACTTCTGGCAGCATCACCTTCAAGTCTGGGGAGACGAGCCGGGTGTTTACCGTCACGCTCAAGGATGACACCCGCAAGGAAGGGGATGAGACGGTCAATCTGCGCTTATATAATCCTACGGCAGGCGCAACCATTGTTCAATCGAACGCGGTGTTGGTCATCACGGACGACGACAATGGCAATGGCAGTTTCAATTTCAGCACCAATCAATACTGGGTGCCTGAGGCAGCCGGGGAGGCCACCATTGCTGTGCGTCGTACCAGCGGCAATCTGGGCGCGGTGGCGGTGAACTTCGCCGTGTTTAACGGAGCGGTTCGTCCGGCCATTGGTGGGACCGACTACTCGGTCACCAACGGGGTGCTTAATTTCGCTGAAAACGAGCTGGTTCGGACCTTCACCGTACACATCACCAACGACTTCCTTGTGGAAGGGGCGGAGACCATCACTCTGGTGTTGAGCAACGCCGCAGGGGGCGCGAGCCTCGGTTTCCAGACCAATGCCATCCTCAATATTGTGGATGACGATTCGTACGGCACCATCGGCTTCAGCCAGCCGGTTTATTATGTGAATGAAAAAGCCGGGTTTGCACGCATTCCTCTGGCTCGTTCCGGTGGCAGAAACGAAAATGTTTTCGTCGATTTCACGACCACTCCGCTGGGAACTGCGGCCGACGGCAGCGATTTTAACGCGGTGTTTGGCCAATTGACCTTTGGCGATCTGGTGACTTCCAACAGCTTTGACATTCCGATTCTCAATGATTCGTTTTTGGAGGGTAATGAGACCATCCTGTTGGCTCTCACCAATTTCGCCAAAGCAACACCGGGGCTGTACACCAACGCCGTTCTGATCTTGGTGGATGACGAATCGCTCAATGTCCCGGCTGGCACCGTGGATACGGGATTCAATCCCAGCCCGGGTGCGAACAACTTTGTCCATGCCATCACCACCCAGAACGACGGCAAATTGTTGGTGGCTGGTGATTTCACGAGTGTCGCCGGATTGGCGCGTTACCGGATTGCCCGTTTGAACATCAACGGAGACATGGACACCTCGTTCGATCCTTATCGTGGGGCCAACGACACGGTCTATTCCCTGGCGGTTCAGCCAGATGGGCGGATTCTGCTGGCCGGTCGGTTTTCCGTTTTTGACACCACCAACCGCAGCGGGGTGGCTCGCATCCTTCCCGATGGTCGCTTGGATGCATCATTTGATCCTGGTTCGGGGGCGGACAATCCGGTTTACGATATGCAATTGTTGCCCAGCGGCAAAATTCTGCTGGGAGGGTCCTTCACCACCTTCCGCAACGTGAGTCGGCCATTTCTCGCTCTGCTGCACACCAATGGCGCGTTGGTCTCTGAATTCAACACCGGGGTGGGCCTGAATGGAACGGTGCATGAAATAGCACCGCAACCGGATGGCAAACTCCTCATCGGCGGTGACTTCACCAAGTACAATGGCGTGCCTCGCAGTCACATTGCCCGCATTTATCCGGATGGCACTTTGGACACGACGTTCGATCCCGAACTGGGTCCGAATGAATCGGTTCGCGCCATTGCGGTGCAAGCCGACGGGAACATTCTGATTGGCGGACTGTTCACTTTGGTTGCTGGAACCAACCACAACTTCTTTGTTCGCTTGACCCCCAGTGGACGCGTGGATACCAATTATGTCGTCAGCGGGGCCAACGCGGCGGTTTATGACATTTCGCTTCAGAGCGATGGGAAGGCCGTGATTGTCGGGGATTTCTCCCAGTTCAACGGGGTCAATCGCAGCCGCATCACCCGGCTGAATGTGGATGGCACCACCGATCCGACCATTAACTTTGGCACCGGGGCTGACAGCTTCATTGGTGCGGTCATCAACCAATCCGACGAGCAGATTGTCATCGGCGGTGGGTTCACCACGTTCAACGGTGTTCACCGTCCGTATTTGGCACGGTTGATTGGTGACAAAAATCTTGGACCCGGCCGGTTGGAATTTTTGGCCACCGGGTTCTCGGTGGTGGAGGGGGTGTCCAATGCCGTGGTGACGGTTCGCCGCAATGGGGGACTCACCGGGGTTGTGGGCGTTGATTATTTCACCCGTGCCGGCACCGCCAACGACGAGTCCACCACCAACGCTGACTACGTGAATGCGGCTGGCAGCCTGAGTTTCCCTGAGGGCGAGACCTTGCTCAACTTCCAGGTGCCAATCATCAATGATGTTGCCATTGAGTCCACGGAGACCGTCAGCCTTTTCCTGACCAATACCACCGGCGGAGCATTGCTGGACCTGCATTCAACCGCCGAGCTGCAGATCGTCAATGATGACAATCTGGTGCAGTTTGTCCGGTCTGAGTACAGCGTCAACGAGGGCGCGGTTGCCGGGTTCGTCGAAATCGCGGTGGAGCGTCTGGGGAGCACCAATGGATATGTCTCGGTGGATGTCACCTTGTCCAATGGGACAGCGGTGGCTGGTTCTGACTTCACCAGCACGGTTGGCACCCTCACTTTTGGACCGGGTGAAGCCAATAAATTCTTTCTGGTGCCCATCATCGACGATAACCGCGTGGAGGGTGACGAGCAGTTCACCATCCACCTGAACAACTCGGCCGGCGGGGTCATTCTCGGTCGTGCGGCTGCCGTCATTACCATCGTGGACAATGACTTCGCCGCTGGGACGCTTGCCTTGTCCCAGACGGCTTATCAGGTCAGCGAGTTTGAAACCAATGCCATCATAACGGTTACCCGCAGCAATGGCCGGAGCGGGATCGTTTCCGTGGACTTTTCAACCGCTAACGGAACGGCCTTTGCTGGTCAGGATTACGTTTCTACTAATGGGTCACTCACCTTTGCTGATGGCGAAATCAGCAAAAAATTCTATATCCCGATTATCGGGGACCTGATCGCTGAAACCAACGAAACAGTGCTGATCAATCTCTCAAACGCCCGGGGTGCCACCAATGTGGTGCTTGGGTTGAAGCACGCGACTCTGTACATTAACAACGTGAATCTGGTCAATGGCAGCTTCACCTTGAGCACCCCCAATTATTACCTATACGAGACCAATCCGGTGGCGACGGTCACCGTGATGCGGTTGTTCGGCGGTATCGGACCAGTCTCGGTGCAGTACACAACGACCACCAATGGAACCGCTACCGTTGGCCTGGACTACTTCCCGGTCAGTGGCACGTTGTCTTGGGCCAGTGGGGATACCGCGCCCAAGTCCTTCACCATTCCCATTGTGGATGATTCCTTGGTGGAATTAACCGAGACCATTGAGGTCGCGATCAGCAATCCCATCGGTGATGCCACGATGGGGGTTTACACCACCAGTTTGGTGAACATTTTTGATCAGGATGTCGGCCCTGGGTTCTTCACTTTCACCGGGACGAATTATGCCGCTTTGGAAAATGGGACCAACATTACTGTGGTAATCGTCCGCACCAACGGGAATACCGGGGCGGCTTCCGTTGTGCTCACCACTACTGACATGACCGCCATCAGCGGAGTGGATTATCTCGGGATAACCAACATCC
>CAIYYI010000501.1 GCA_903930345.1 uncultured Verrucomicrobiota bacterium | reverse complement strand
CGGGCCTGGAAAACCGCTTGGCGAAAACGGGGCAGGCCAAAAGAGGAGCCGCTCGCGCCGTTGCCCGTGCCCCGGGCTCCGAACAGCTTCCAGGTGGGCACCGGTCCCTCCAGGATGCGGGCGGTGTTTGGTTTGCCTTTGATGGTCACGGCCGCGAATGTGCAAGGCTCGTTGAACACCTCAGGCCGGTTCCGCAGGGAGAAATGGGAAAAGGCTCCGGTCCCTTCCAGACAGATCATGCCCGCCCCTAGGCCGCCCAAGGGGAAGGCCACCCGGCTGAGGCGTTCTCCGGCGTGGACGGAGGAGTGGCTCACACCGCCCGGCTGGCTTTTGGGGGCCGCCACGAGATCCATGGGAGCGGCCACCGAGGTGGCGGTGAGCGCCCCCGCTGCGCCAGCGGAGAGCTTGAGGAAATCGCGACGATGCAGGGAACCGGTTTGCTTGGTCATAAGGCAATGTGCTCTGGGCTTGTGCTTGACACTATGACTGGCCCACCGCCGCCGGAAAAGGAATAAAACGGCCCATTCAAGAATTCAATGTGCTGCTGAAGGCGCGATGGTGTTTTTCAACGATCGGATGGCGCAAGCCCAGGAATTGGAAAATCAGCTTGCAGGCTTCCTTGGCACCGGATTGGTCGTAATCACGCTTGCGGCGCAACACCTCGATGAAGTGGGTCAGGGCGGCGTCAAAATCCCCCGCTGTCAGGGCCTGGGCTCCGGCCAGGTAGCCGGCCCGCACGGCGTGTTCCGGCAGGGCGGCGGGACTTTGCGCCACCCGCACAAACCGGATGAAACCGCGCAGGATGCGGGCCCGATCGACAAAGTCGGAATGGTCGGCGATGGTCGATAGAAGCTCTTCCGCCTGATCGGGCTCCGTCTGGTGCGTGGCCAGGGCCAGAAGGAGGCGTGCCTCCTCATTGGCCGCGTCCTCCTGATGGAGTTCCCGCAGCAGGGTGATGGCTTTTTCATCCTGGTCCTGCTCCAGCAGCGTTTTGGCCATGGAGAGCTTGCTGCTCGTTGGGCCGGGCAGGGCTTCCTCCAGCCATTTGCGGATCTCGCGTTCCGGCAGGGCACCCTGGAAATGGTTGATGATCTGTCCGCCGACAAACAGTTTGACGTCCGGAATGCTGGTGATGCCGTAGTCCTCCGCCAGTTTCGGGGTCGTCTCGGTGTTGACCTTGACCAGTTCCCACCGGCCGGTGGCTTCCGCCGCCAGCGATTCCAGAAGGGGGCCCAGCGTGCGGCAGGGACCGCACCAGGGCGCCCAGAAATCCACCAGCACGGGCACGGTGTGGCTGCGCTCCAGAACCTGTTCCTCAAAATTGGTGCAATCAAATGCCATAGATGGCGTCTGGGGTAACCGACTGGCGGCCGGGGGTCAATGCCTCAGTTCCAAAATTCGGCATCCGGGGCTTTTGTTCCCTGCGCATCCATGCTAGGAGTGGCCTAATGAATGTGGACGATGGGTTCTCCAGTTTTGAGCAGCCAGCAGTGGATCCCGGCCTTTGGCCGCTGGATCCTCAGGTCGTGTTTTTGAATCATGGCTCGTTCGGGAGCTGCCCCCGCGCCATCCTGGCGCAGCGCAACGCCTGGCAGGAGAGGGTGGAACGGGAGCCGGTCCAGTTCCTCGTGCGGGAGCTGGAGCCGCTGCTTGATGCCTCCCGGCAGTGCCTGGCGGATTTTGTCGGTGCGCCCGCCGAGGATCTGGTGCTGGTGACCAACGCCACCTCCGGCGTGAACACCGTCCTGCGGTCGCTGGAATTCTCCCCGGGGGATGAGCTGCTCGTCACCGACCAGGAATACAACGCCTGCCGCAATACGCTGGATTACGTCGCCCGCCGGCACGGGGCCCGGGTGGTGGTGGCGCCGGTGCCGTTCCCGCTGGCCGATGCCGGCCAGGTGACCGAGGCCATCCTGGCCCGCACCAGCCCACGCACCCGGCTGGCGCTGGTGGACCACGTCACCAGCCAGACCGGCCTGGTGTTCCCCATCGCCGACGTGGTGCGCGAGCTGGCCGCCCGGGGGATTGATACCCTCGTGGATGGTGCCCACGCTCCCGGCCTGGTGCCGCTGGATCTGCGCCGCCTCGGCGCGGCCTATTACACCGGCAATTGCCACAAGTGGCTCTGCG
>CAIYYI010000500.1 GCA_903930345.1 uncultured Verrucomicrobiota bacterium | reverse complement strand
TGTTCTTGTTGGTACTGCGCCGAAGCACCGGGAGCTTGTTTGACTCATTAGAATCAGCAGGCTGGAAAACCAAAACCCGGTGGGGATTCCTCCGACCCGCGTGCGATGTCCGCTCCTCCACCCCGGTTTCCCATGGCACGGCACGTTCCGCCTTCCTCATTCCCTTTGGCTATCAACCCGCAGCCAACAACCGGGCAGCGTTATCTTTGGTGGCGATTTGGACAACCCGTGCTATAGTGCAGTAGGAATCCAAAAACAATCCCGTCATATGAAAACCCAATCAGCCAACACGGTGAATCAGGTGTTTTCCTTCCGCGCGGCCGCCGCCATGAGCGTCATGCTCGTGGGGGATTTTTCGCACTGGCAGGAACGCCCCATCAGTATGCGGAAGAGCCAGGATGGGATCTGGCGCACCACCGTCAGCCTTGCTCCCGGGACCTATCATTACCGATTCCTGGTGGATGGTGAATGGCGCGAGGATCCGGAGTGTACTTTGCGTGTGCCGAATCCGTTCGGTGAGAATAACAATGTTTGCGTGGTCGCGTCCTGAGGGCTGCGGGTTGCCCCCCCGCAGAGTGACGGGGGACGGCATCAGTGAGACTTCTGGCCGGGAATTGTCGCTCTGGAGTCATTCCCGCCGTTTGAGACTCTGCCCGAAGCTGCGGATACCTCTTCCTCCGGGGTATCGCGCGGCCGGTACCCCGAAGGGAGCGTGGGAAGGATAGAACCTCCGCGCTCCCTTCCTTGTTGCCCCGGTTTTTCGGTCCCCTTTGAGTCAAAATCCAGCTATGGACATTCGCCGGTGAAAAGTCTAGGATGCGTCCAATGGTTCCGCGAGTGGATGCGCCGGCGAGCGCAGGCCGTTGTCCGGTTCCATCACGATTGGACGGTGAACGAAAAGGTGACTGTTTTGGTTTGGGCATGAGTGACCTGTTTGCAACGCGAGATTGGACGGCAACTGATTGCCCCGGAGGTTCCCGGGAGCAAGCCTCTGCTTGGGAGGCGCCCAAAGATTCCACGCTGGTGGATTATTGGCAGTTTTTCAGTTCTTTCCTGCGTAATCCAGCCTCGGTGGGTGCCTTGGTGCCCAGTTCTGTTTCCCTGGCCCGGGAGGTGATTGCCGGTTGTGATCTGGAGAACGCCGAGGTGGTTGTGGAGTTGGGGCCGGGCACCGGGGTGATCACCCGGGAAATCCTGCGCCGCATCAATCCCAAAGCCACTTTTCTCGCCCTTGAATTGGATGCCACCAACGCCGCCAAGCTGCAGCGCCGCCATGACGGAGTCCGGATTTATAACGAATCCGCCGAACATATCCGCCGGTGCCTCAACCGGCAGGGACGCAAGCGGGCGGATTACATCATCAGCGCCCTGCCTTGGGGCAACATGGGGTGCAAATTGCAGGACCGCATCTTACGTTCCGTGTTCGGCACGCTCAGTGAGCAGGGCAAGTTTACCACCTTTGCGTACGTGCATACGCGCTGGTTGCCCACTGCCCACCATTTCCGACAACGGCTGCGCAAGCATTTCGCGGAAATAGCCACCAGCAAAGTGGTTTGGAAAAACCTTCCTCCAGCATTTGTATATCGTTGTAGTTAGTGAGGTTCGCTCGTTTATTCCACCTTCAATCCCCAGCCTCAAACCGGGACAAAAAATCACATAAACAGCGGAATCCTTGTTGCCAGTGAGCCCGTGCGGGAGTACGTTGGGTCAAATTGGCGCTGGGAATTTTGCCCGGCGGCTGTTAAGTGCTATGATCAGGTCGTTTGCCTTTACCACTCAGGGTCGGCTGCATAGTAAGGACGTTGAGATCTTCTTGATGCCCACGCTGTTGGCCGATACCAATCTCTTTTTGTGGGTGGATCTGGAAAACCCCACGCCCGAGGAAACCAAGTGCGTGCTTGAGGATGTTTTCCACTTCCACACCCTGTCAGTTGAGGACTGCGTCATGGTGAGTCCCTCGCCCAAGGTGGAGGAATACCTGCCCAAGGAGGAGGACAAGTTCGCCCAGTACCTGTTCATGGTGATTCACGCTGTGGATTACAGCCGCAAGGACGGTGTGTTTGCGACCAGCGAACTGAATTTCTTCCTGGGGAAAAACTTTTTGGTGACCTACCACCTGGTGCCTCTGCGCAGCATTCAAATGGTCGAGGAGCGCTGCCTGAAGAGCAACGTTCACATCGCCCGTGCGCCTGACCGGGTGGCTCACTCTCTGCTCGATGGCATTGTGGAAAACTACAAGCCGGCCTTGGACGAATTGTCACTGGAGATTTCGGAACTGGAAGACCAGGTGTTGCAGTCGCCCTCCAAGCACACCCTGAACAAAATCATCCAGATCAAAAAAGAGGTGCTGCATTTGCGCCAGATCATCGGGCCGCAGCGGGAGGTGTTGGGGCGGTTTGCGCGGGGCGAGTTCAAGTTGATCCGCGGCCATCTGGTGCCCTATTACCGGGATGTTTATGACGCCCTTTTTCACATCAGCGAACTGGCACAAAACTACACCGATTCGCTGACGGGTATCCTGCAGGTTTATTTGAACATGTCATCGAACCAGACGAGCGAGGTGGTGAAGATCCTCACCATGATCACCATCATCACCACGCCCGTCATGATCATCGGCACCTGGTACGGCATGAACTACCAGCACATGCCTGAATTGAAGTGGGAATACGGCTACCATTGGGCTCTGGGGCTCACGGTGGTCACCACCCTGGCCACTTATTGGTGGTTTAAAAAGAAAAAATGGTTTTGAACCCCGCCGGGGTTTGTCGGGTCTCCCTATCCAATGCCGTCTCCCAAATCCAGTTTCCTTGACAAAGTTCTCGGGCACATCGGCCGTCTTGATGCCGAGGGCTTGCAGACGGTCGTGCAGCGGCTGGCGCGCGAGCGCAGCTTTCTGGAGACCCTCTTCAACACGATTGAGGACGGGGTGCTGGTGGTGGATGAGGCCGGCCGCGTCCTCTATTTCAACCAGGCGGTCACCCGCCTGCTCGGGCTGACAACGGAGATGCCCGAGGGGCAGCCGGTCACCCGGTTTCTGCCCGGACTGGATTGGAAGAAGATTTCCCGGTTTGACAACGAGGGGGGCAAGACGGTGGTGCGTCACGAATTTGAGGTGACCTACCCCCGGACGCGGTTCATTCGCATGTACGCCGCCACGTTGGATGGCGATGCCTCCGGCAGCTCGGGGGTGGCCCTGATTCTGCATGACGCCACCGAGCTGCGGCAGCAGACCTTCGAGCAGATCGAAAGTGAGCGCATCCAGGCCCTGACCCTGCTGGCGGCCAGCGTAGCCCATGAAATCGGCAACCCGCTCAACGCCTTGCACATCCATTTGCAGCTCATGGAGCGGGAATTGAAGAAGCTGGGCGCTGACTGGCGGGGGATCCGGCCGGTGGGTCGGACCCGTCGCGCGGCTCCCGCCGTCACCCCTGACCATGTCCCGGAAATCGCCGCCAAGCTGGAAAAATACCTGGGGGTGGCCAAGGGGGAAATCTCCCGTCTGGATTACATTGTCACCCAGTTCCTGCAGGCCATCCGGCCCTCGCCGCCCAAGCTGCACCTGGCCTCGCTCAATGAGGTGGTCAACGAGACCGTGGAGCTGGTGCGGCCCGAACTGGACAACCGGGGCTTTCTGGTGCATGAGCGGCTGGACCGGCGCTTGCCGCTGGCTCCGATCGATCCCGCGCAGATCAAGCAGGTGCTGGTGAACCTGATCAAGAACGCCATGCAGGCGATGACCAAGGGGGGACAGCTCACACTCCAGACCGGCAGCAACGACACCGGGGTGTCGGTCAGCGTGAGCGACACGGGCGGAGGCATTCCCCAGGAATTGATCAGCCGGATTTTTGAACCTTTCTACACCACCAAAAAAAAAGGGACCGGCCTGGGCCTGATGATCGTGCAGCGGATTGTGCGCGAGCATGGCGGGCGGATCGAGGTGGAAAGCCACTTGGGCGAAGGCACGACCTTTCGGGTCTGGTTCCCGCTGCACGAGCAGCGCCCGCGGCTGTTGGAGGCGCATTTGCATGACTAAGCCAATGTTGTTGATCGTCGATGACGAGAAGCCGACGCGCGAGGGATTGCGCGCGGCCCTGGATGACCACTATGATGTCTATGTGGCGGAGGACGCCGCCAGCGCCATGGACCTGCTTGAGCGCGAGCACTTCGCCGTGCTGCTGACGGATTTTCGCCTGCCGCGCGAGGATGGCATGAAGCTGATCGCCCGGGCCAAGTCGCTCTCCCGCCCCCCGGTGTGCATCCTGATGACGGCCTACGGGTCCGAGGAGCTGGCCGTGGAGGCCATGAAGCGCGGGGCGGACGATTACATTCCCAAGGGCCGCATGCAGATTGAGGAGCTGGAGATGCGCATCGCGCGCGCGGTGCGGTCCCAGAACCTGGAGACGGAAAATGTGTCCCTGCGGCAGCAGCTCGAAAGTCGATTCGGTCTGGAGCACATCATCGGGCAGTCGGCGGTGATGCAGGAGGTGCTGGAGATTGTGCAGCAGGTCGCCCCCAGCCGGGCCACCGTGCTGGTGCACGGGGAGAGCGGCACCGGCAAAGAGGTTATTGCCAAAGCCCTGCACCAGCTCAGCCCGCGCGCCCGCATGCCGCTGGTCACGGTCCACTGTGCCGCGCTGTCCGCCACCCTGCTGGAGAGCGAGCTGTTCGGCCATGAAAAGGGGGCCTTCACCGGTGCCCACGAGCGGCGCATCGGCCGGTTTGAGCAGGCCCAGGGCGGGACCCTTTTTCTGGATGAGATTGGCGAGATCGACCAGACCCTGCAGGTGAAGCTGCTGCGGTTCCTGGGCGAGCGCACGTTTGAGCGGGTGGGTTCCAACAAGACCATGACCGCCGATGTGCGGCTCATCACAGCCACCAATAAGAATCTGGAGGAACTGGTGCGTGCCGGGGTGTTCCGCGAGGACCTGTTTTTCCGGCTGCGGGTGGTCGAGATTCACCTGCCGCCCCTGCGTGATCGGCGGGGGGACATTCCGATGTTGGCGGCGAGCTTCCTGAAGGAGTTCGCCGGCGAGAACGCCAAGCCGGTGACGGAGTTCACCGCCGATGCCATGGAGACGCTCCTGCAATACCACTGGCCGGGGAACGTGCGGGAACTGCGCACCGCCATTGAGCACGCGGTGGTCTTGTGCCGGGGGGAGAAGATTACCGTGCGCGATCTCCCCGCCTTCACCCGTGTGCCGGTGGTGTCCGTACCCGAGGCCGCCCCCGTGGTGGAGGGCGATCTCACGCTGCAGGCGGCGGAAAAGCAGTTGATCATCCGCGCCCTGCAGGAATCCCGTGGCAACCGCACGCTGGCCGCCCACAAGATCGGGATGAGCCGCCGCACGCTGCACCGCAAATTACACGCCTACCAACTGGAAGATATTTGAGCTATGCCGGGTTTGCAGGAATGGATACACCGAATGGAGGAGGGGACGGGCCCGCGCGTGATGCGCTATGTGCTCCTCCTCCTGGTGGCGGCCGCGTTGACCATGCTATATGGCTACCGTGCCCAACGCAACTTCGCGAGCCCGGAGGCCATGGATGCCGCCCAGTTGGGGCGCAACCTGGCGGAGGGGCGCGGTTTCAAGACGCAGTATGTGCGGCCCTTCAGCCTGTATCTCTTGGAGCGCCGCGCCAACGATGAGGCCCAGGCCTTGCTGCGCACCCTGCCTGCCAACCGCGACCAGTGGCTGCCCGAGCAGCGCGAGGCGGTCGATCAAATCCTGGCCCGGGCCAGCCTCAGGGAGGGCCACTACGATGTCTCAAATCCCCCCCTTTACCCGCTGCTTCTGGCGGGGCTGATGAAGGTGCTGCCGTTTGATTTCAACAGCAGCCTGGATGTCAAATGGGTGCGTTTTCAACCGGAGGTGATCATCACCCTGTTCAACCAGTTGCTGTTCGTGCTGGCCCTCTGGCTGACCTTCGGCCTGGCCCGGCACCTGTTCGATGACCTAGTGGCGTGGTTGACGGTCGCCGCCCTGTTGGGCTCCGAACTGCTCTGGCGGTTCAGCGCCTCCGGGTTGTCCACGATGTTGCTGCTCGTATTGTTTCTCGGGGTGACGTGGTGTCTGGTGAAACTGGAGCAGGGCGCTGAGGAGGGGCTTTGGAGCCAGGGCCGGCTGGCCTTGGTGGCGGGTCTGGCCGGTTTGCTGGTGGGGCTGGGAACGATGACCCGGTATTCCTTTGCCTGGCTGCTCATCCCGGTCACCGTGTTCATTGGCGCGTTCATCAACACCCGTCGCAGCGGCCTTTACCTGGCCTGCCTGCTCTCCTTTGCCGCCGTGACCAGCCCGTGGATCAAACGCAATTACGATCTCACCGGCACCTTCTTTGGCACCGCCAGCTACTCTGTGTATGAGGGCACCCAGAGCTTCCCGGAAAACCGCTTGGAGCGCTCCTTGGAGCCGGATTTCAACCGCGTTGAGGCTGGCGATATTCCGGACAAACTGATCAAGAACCTGCGCGAGATTCTCACCCATGATCTCCCCCTGCTGGGCGGGAGCTGGTTCAGCGCCTTCTTCCTGGTGGGGCTGCTGGTTCCGTTCAAAAGTCAGGCGCTGGGGCGTATGCGCATCTTCGTGCTGCTGACGCTGGCGGTGTTTGCCCTCGTGCAGGCCCTGGGCCGGACCCATCTCAGCGATGACACTGGCCAGCTAAACTCGGATAATCTGCTCGTGCTGGCCTCGCCCCTGGTCTTCTGCTGCGGTGCTGCCCTGTTCAGCACCTTGCTGGGCCAGGTGCGCGTGACGCTGCCAGAATTGCGTTCGCTGATCCTGGGGGTCGTGGTCCTGGTGCTGCTCTCACCCTTTGTGCTGGGCGTGGTCTTCACCCGCGCCAACCCCCTGGCTTACCCGCCTTACTACCCGCCCAAGATCCGGATGACGGCTGATTGGATGGGCGAGCGGGAGCTGATGATGAGTGACATGCCCTGGGCGGTGGCCTGGTACGGCCATCGTCCCTGTGTGTTGCTGACGCTCAACAGCGACCATGACTTCCGTGCCATTCACCAGCGCAAGCCGGTGCAGGCCCTTTACCTCACCCAACTGACGCTGGACGGCCGTTTCCTGAGCGATTGGATTCGCGGCGACAATGTCGGTTGGGGGGTGTTCATTGTCGAGGTCGTGCTGCGCCGGGAGGTGCCCACCGGATTTCCGTTGCAACGCGCCCCCACCGGTTTCATGCCGGACCAGTTGTTCCTGGCCGATTGGGAGCGGTGGTAGGCACGGTTGCGAAGGAGGATTGCCAGCGGCCGATCCGTGCATTATCGTGAAACCGCTGGGCCTGCACTGTGCGGGCATGTGAACGCCCCACTAATAAAGTGCATCAGGAAAGCGGGAGAGTCATGAGCCAAACATTAACCGTGTTGACCGTGTCCGATATCCACTGCCGGGAGAATCTCTACCGGGACCTCCAGGAGGCGGTGGAACAGCACCGGCCGGATATCGTGGCGGTGGTGGGTGATTTTCTCGACATCACGGGGCATGTGGATGCGGGGACCCTCTCCTTTGCCGAGTGCGCCCGTCGTCTCAACCGGTTGCCCGCGCCCGAGGTGGTGTTTGTGCGGGGGAACCACGAGCATGTCAACTGGC
>CAIYYI010000499.1 GCA_903930345.1 uncultured Verrucomicrobiota bacterium | reverse complement strand
CATTGCTGATGTGATTAACCGTCGCATCCGCAAAGTCGATGCCAACGGAATCATTTCCACTGTGGCGGGCAAGGGTGTCTACGGCTTCTCCGGCGACGGCGGCGCAGCAACCACTGCCAGCATGAGTAACCCCTCGGGAGTGGCGGTGGATGCCGTCGGCAATCTTTTCATTGCGGATTACGGCAACCATCGCATCCGCAAAGTTGATACCAACGGCCTCATCTCCACTGTGGCAGGTAATGGCACGGCAGCCTTCTCCGGCGACGGTGGAGCCGCAACCAATGCCAGCCTGAATTACCCTTCGGGAGTGGCGGTGGATGGCATGGGCTACCTTTTCATCGCGGATGGAAGTAACCATCGCATCCGCAGGGTAGCGCTCAGCGACAATGGTTCTTTCAGTCCAACGCTGAGCTTGAATGGACTTGCCGTCGCCAATTCGGGTAATTACCAGGTTGTCGTCACCGGCGCGGCTGGCAGCGTGACAAGCAGCATTGCCTCCCTGTTGATCCTCGACCCGCCCGTCATTACCAAGCAACCGACGAACCAAATGGTGGCCGCTGGCACCGACCTCACATTGAGCGTTTCCGTTTCCGGCACCGAGCCGCTCAGTTACCAATGGTTTTTTAACGGCACCCCGCTGACCAATGACGACAAGTTTTCCGGCGTCACCACCAGCAACCTGACCCTCACCGCGCTCACGGCCAGCGAGGCCGGGCTTTATTCCGTTATCGTCACCAACCAGATCGGCGCTATGGCCGCTTCCAACGCCGCCTTGTCGGTCATTTATCCCCCCGTCATCACCAGCCAGCCAACCAATCAAACGGTCGGCATCGGCACCACTGCCAGGTTGTCTGTCTCCGCGTCTGGCGTCGGATCCCTCAACTACCAATGGCTGTTCAATGGCGAGGCCTTGCAGGACGGTATCTCTGTGGCCAGCGTGCCTTACCCGAACGCCGTAGCGGTGGATGCCAGCGGCAATGTTTTCATTTCGGAATCCCTCTACCAGCGCATCCTCAAAGTCGATCCCAACGGCATCATCACGGTCGTGGCCGGCAACAGCACCGCTGCTTTCTCCGGCGATGGCGGCCCCGCCACCAATGCCAGCTTGAATTATGTGTCGGGCATGGCGGTGGACGGTGCCGGCAACCTTTTCATTGCCGATTGCTATAGCCACCGGATCCGCAAAGTCGACTCCGGCAGCCTCATTTCCACCGTGGTGGGCAACGGCACCGCTGCTTTCTCCGGCGATGGCGGGCCCGCCACCAATGCCAGCTTGAATTTCCCGAACGCCGTGGAGGTCGATGCCAACGGCAACCTTTTCATTGCGGATTACGATAACCATCGCATCCGCAAAGTCGCCCCCGACGGCCTCATCTCCACCGTGGCCGGCGATGGCACCGGGGCTTTCTCCGGCGACGGCGGCCTCGCCACCAATGCCAGCCTGTTCCGTCCGGTTGGCGTGAAGGCCGATGTCAACGGCAACCTTTTCATTGTGGATTACAACAACCATCGCATCCGCAAGGTCGCCCCTGACGGCTTAATCTCCACCGTAGCCGGTAATGGCATCGGCGCTTTTTCCGGCGACGGCGGCCCCGCCACCAGTGCCAGCTTGAAATCTCCTTCAAACGTGGCGGTGGACCGCACCGGTACTCTTTTCATTGCGGATTGGGGCAATGGCTACCTCCGCAAAGTCAGCCCCACCGGCCTCATCTCCACCGTGGCCGTCGGCGGCGGGCCTGCAACCAATGCCAACCGGTTTTTCCCGATGGATGTGGTCCTGGATTCCTCCGGTCATCTTTTCACTGCCGAGATTTATTACAATCGTGTCCGTAAACTGTGGCTTGGGGGTTATGGCTCACAAAGTCCGGTGCTGACCTTGCCTGACCTCACCAGCAGCAGTTCGGGAACTTACCAGGTTGTCGTTGCCAACCTCGGCGGCTCAGTGACCAGTTCCAGCGTGGTCTTGACGGTGGTGTCGCCCCCAGCTCTGGGGCTTAGCCTGCTGGCGGGCTCTCCGGTGCTGCACCTGAACGGCATGGTCAGCAACTCCTTTGTGGTGCAATACAACACGAATCTGGCCGGCACCAACTGGACCACGTTGCAACGGGTGCCCAACCTGCTCACTAATCCCCATCCCATCCTCGACCCTGCCGGCTTCGTCTCCCCGGCCCGCTTCTATCGCGTCTGGATGGAGTAATGATTTCTGCTGTCAACTTTCCCAATTTCCGGTTTTTCCCCATTTTTCAGGAGATCACAGAGGCCACGGAGAGAGAACTCTCTGTTCTCTCTGCTTGCTCCGATTGGATCAGGTCCTTCATCTGCTGGCTCCAGGCTGGCTTGCGGCATCCAGCCGGATATTCCTGCTCTGGCTGTCGTAGCCCAACACAGGGCTGCCGGTTGTGGCGTCGCGGGTGGCATGGTGGCCGGGGTCGGTCAAAACATTCCCCTCCACCCGGAAGTCGGCGCAACGCGCCAGCCAGATGGCCTGTTGCCGACGCGGCTCCCCGGGCCGGGCCAGCGCCGTGTATTCAACGGGCCGCTCGAACCGATTGCTGGTAATCACCCCCCCGTTCACCCCGCTCAAGGCGATGGCGGATTCGCCGGGCCGGATGAACGTGTTGCCGCTGATGACGATGTTGCTGAATGAGGGCGCGCTGCGGCCAAATGTGTGGGAATAGACGGTGACCGCCGCGCCGTGGGGTATCGGGTTCACGTCGGTAAACACGTTGCCGGTGATGGTGATGTCGCGCGGCACCCCGCCTTCCACGTAGGGCATCACGCTGTTCAGCTCGACGGCGCTGCCCTGCCGCGTGAAGGTGCAGTTCCGCACGATGCCTGGCCCGGATTGGATCAGCAGCCGTTGGTAGTTGTCCTGCCAATGGCAGTTTTGAATCGTCCAGCCAGCGCATTGATGGTCGGGCCACTCCACGATGGCGTTGGTCCAGCCTTCCACCGCCTTGTCCAACACCATCGCGGCCCCGTCGCGGCCGGTCACCGTGGCGCTGCCGAGCGTCTGGCCGGTCGTCCGGTCGTGAAACAACAACCGGTCCCCCGTGGCTGCATCGCGCCACACCGTGCGCCGGAACTCGTGGTTCAAATCAAAGGTCACGCGGTTACCCGCCACGCTCTTGAGGCTACCCCAGTAGCCGTGGAAGTTGGCCGTGTCGTCCATCGTGTGGCGGATGGTGACGTTGTCCAGCGTGGGGCCGTGGCGCGTGGCGCAAAACATGAAGCCTTCTCCGCCCTGCCACTGGCTCGTGCCGGGCCGGGGGCCAAAATAGCAGTTCTTCCACAAGTGCCCCCCGTCCCCGCCCCATTCCGCGCCCCAGCCTTTCGGGATGAAGACCGACAGGTTCTCCACCGTGACATTCCGACACCTCACCAGCTCGATGGCGCAGGACACGGCATAGACGCACGAGAGCCCGTCGCCAGGCTGCAAGACCCCGAGTTCTCCGTAAGCCCGCTGCCAGTCCGGCTGGCGGATGGTGTCCAGCAGCGCCGGTTCGCGCATCGTGACCCAGTAGCGCCCGGGCTGGGAGCCGGGCGCGATGCCTCGATACTTGAGCCGCGTGCCGCCCTGTTGCAGCGCGTAGAGCGGCGCGCAGAAGCGGCCGTCGGCTTTGAAGGGGACGATCCGCTGTTCCAGCTTGTCGCTGAAGTGGGTGGGAACGGTGAGCCCGGGCGAGAGCTGGATCTCGATCCGGTTCGCTGCGAAGTCGAGCGCTGTGATCCGGCCCTCCACATGCCCCCGCGTGGCGCGGTCCAGCGTGGCGCCGCGGAAAACGATGTTGTTGCACTCCTTGAACCCGACGGAGAAATGCGCCTTGGGCGCCTGGTCGTCGGGCAGGTCGAACCAGAATGTGGCCCCCGTCGCATCAATCGTGAACGTCTGCTCCGGCTCCCGCTGCAGGCCGGAGAACTCCAGCGCATAAACCACCCCGTCACGATCCCAGCTCTCCTTTCCGAAACGGTAGTCGCCCGGTGAAACGCGAACCGACGCGGCCCCGCTGCGGTACGCCTCCAGCACCATTGGCATCACCCGCTGGGCCGCCGCGCGCTGGGCCTGCCTTTGCTCCTCGGTGAACTGCGGTCCGGCCGGGCGGTCGAAGCGGAACGCGGCCTCGGGAGCCGGGAGCGCCGGCCCGGCCAGGATGCGCCGTTGTGCGGCCGTCAGGTGCCGGGGTTCCTGCGCCGGGGCGGATGCATCCGTGACCAGCACCGCGAGGACCAAGATTTCAAGAAAGCGGTTCATTTTGTAAAAGGGTTACCCATTCGTCCAGTCACCCATCAGGTTCTAACGCTTGGCGACAGGTGAGAGCAATTCACTTGCCATCGAACCGAAAGGAACTGGGGCACTTTGGCCATTGCCAGTCCCCTCCGGCTCTTGGCTTTGGTCCGCCGTCCGGATACCCGTTGCTCCCAATTTCGTCAAGTCCGGTTTAACAGCATTGCGCCGCTGCGCCGCTGCAAATAAGGCGAAGGGACCCCCGGCAAGCCGGAGGTCCCCCATCGGTTCTGAGACCGTCCCCCTGCAGGCGCCCTACTCGGCCACAGCCCGGTAGAAGCGCCGGTCACTGCTGCGGGCGGCCGTGTCCACCACGTCAATGACACCTTGCGCGTTGGCCACCACCGTGGTGAGGAGGGTCCACTGGCCCAAGTCCGTGGTGGTCTCGATCCGGTAGGTCCGACCGGGGATTCCGCCCATCTGCACCCGCACGCCCGCCGCCTGCATCTGGTTCAGGTCCAGCGACAGGGTGTTCTGGCGCAGCACCGTCAGCCCGATGATGCCAAAGCCCTCCCCGCCCCGGCCATCCGCCACCAGGTAGGCGAACAGGTCCGCCCCGGCGAAGTTGGCCGCCGGGATGTAGACCAGGTTGGTGCCCGCCTGATAGACGCGGCCCCCGTTGGCCGAGAGGCTGCTGAAGGTGGCCAGGGTCACCGGGTCGCTGTCCGCATCGGTGTCGTTGCCCAAGATCCAGGGGATGCTGATCGCCGTGGCGGCCCCCGAGCGCACCAGCAGAGGGTCCGTGGCCGCGTTGGGCGGACGGTTGAGCCCGAGCACCCGGCAGGCGGGCTCGCTCACGCCGCCGGAGCCGTCGGCCAGCACCAGGCACACGGTCCGGGAATCGGTGCTCTCATCGGTGGTGTCAAACGCCAGCCGCCGCACCAGCGCCTGGACGACCGCCGGGGTGGCGTTGCTGTTGAAGCTGAACGCCAGCGCCGCCCCGTTGGTGCCGCCGGCGAGCGTCCCGCAGGCCACGCCGCCAAACGTCACCACCCCGTCCAGCAGGTCCACCTGGCCCGCGCCCGAATCCCCGGGAACCAGCCGGAGCTGGTCGGCCCCGTTGCCGTGCTCGCTCAGGGTCACCGCCAGGGTGCCGCCGTGGAAATGGGCGCTGCCGCCATCGCTCACCAGGGCGTTGGTGTCCATCAGCTTGCCTTCCATGAGGCCCATGAACTCCAGGTAGAGCGGGTCCGCCCCCACGGTGTGGAGCCAGGGCTCCTGGCTGAGGGTGATCACCGGCGGATCATCCGCTGTGATCGTCAGCGCGCCGGGGTTGAGCGTCACGCTGTAGTTGGTGGCCACCCCGGCGGGCGCCGACAGGGCGGGGACGACCGGGTAAATGCCCGGCGCGGTGTTCGTGAGCGCGGCGCAGGTGTAGCCGACGGGGACCACATCCCCGTTGACCAGGCCAGTGACGCTGCCGGTGTACGCCGGGTTGGGCAGGCCGTAGGAGCGGGAGTAGCTGCCGGCCGTGACGGCCAGGGGCGCCGGGGTGATGGTCAGGGTGCCGTCCACATAGGTGAAGAGGTAGTTGGAGGCCACGCCGCCCGCCGGCACGATGGGATACCGGCCCAGGCAGAAGCCGGCCCCGGCGGCCGTGGTGCAGACGGGCTCCGCCGTCAGGGCGTTCGCCTCGTCCCCATTGACGAAGCCGCGGTAGACGAGGGTCAGCGGCGGATTGGTCTGCCCGTAGAGACGGGTCTGGTCATCCGCCGTGACGGTCAGGACGGCCTGGGTCACGGTGAGGGTGCCGAGGTTGGTCACCACGGCATAGTTGCCCAGCCGGCCATCGGGATCGCCCCACACCGGGGCGATGGGATAGGTGCCGCTGGCGCTGGCGGAGGTGGCCAGGGTCGCGTAGGTGGCCGTCAGGTCATCCTGGTTGACCACGCCGCTGAGCGTGCCCGTGAGCGCCGGGTTGGCGTCCCCATAGCCGCGCTGCCGGTCATCCACGGCGACCGTCAGGACGCTCTGCGTCACGGTCAGGGTGCCGTTGGTGTAGGCGAGGGCGTAATTCGTGGAGGTCAGGCCCGACGGCACGATGGCGTACGGCCCCACGGGGCTGTTCGT
>CAIYYI010000498.1 GCA_903930345.1 uncultured Verrucomicrobiota bacterium | reverse complement strand
GCCAGCAGAAGGGCCAGCAGTTACCGGGATGCCAAGGAATCCGAAGCCGCCAAGCTTCAGAAGTTGCCTTTTTCAAAAGAGTGGCCTCTCTTTTTGGTGATGGATGGTGCCAGTTTTTTTAATTCGCCGGAGCAAGGTGTGCCCTTGTACTGGTATTGTCTCAAGGAAGGTTACCTCACCAAGCACCGGAAGGAGATGCTTAACCGTGGTTCAAGCACGCCATCCCATCCTGTTTTGTATGATTGGAACATCTCGAAGAAGTCCCCGCATCCTGCTGCCTGGAAGGCCTTCTTGAACCAGGTTTGCCAATCCACCAACCTGACATGGAAAATGGAAGGGATTGTGCTGAAGGCGCTGACCGGGTACGAATATGACATGGTCAATAGTTTGGGCCAGGAAATGTTGGTTTTGCTCGGAGAAACGCAGGCGATGGTGACGAATGAGGCAGGTCTGGTGGTAGTCTGGAACCAGGCACGAGACGGCATTGCGAATCTTGTCGGGGACCATGGCGGCGCTCAAGGTCGGACCCTCCGCTCGGCATTATTGGCATTGGGTTCAATTCCCAAACCGCTGCAAGCACCAGCAGCACCTGCCCCAGTGGTCGCAGTTGCCGTGTCGGCCGTGGTGTCACCGCCCTCTGCAGCCATGGTGTCTACCAACAGCGCCGGTGTTGAACTGACCAATCGATGGATTCCCGAGGTCACGTTGCGTCCACAGAGGCCAGTGCGGACAACCACAGTGGCTTATCGGTGGGTGGATTATCGGGCCGGCAAGCTTTGGGTGAATGTCGAGATGGGCATGGAATTTCCGGAGGAGGATGTTAATAATCCCAAACGGGAGACTCTGTATGAAGCCAGCCTGTATCAGATTGATCCTGACACGCTGGCGACGGATCGCATCCATACCACTCCGCCTGCCATCCGGACGAATTGGTTTCCCAGCAACACGCTCAGCGATGTGCGAACCGGATTATACCCCTTTGAACTGGTTGGGGAAGAATTGGTGCACGTCCAAACCAACAGGTTGCGGGCCTATAATCTGACCACCAAGCAGTGGCGAGAATTGCCCGTGGAACTTCCCCTGCGTGCCAGCCTCTCGGTGGTGGATGGGCGTCTGTTCATCATTGCGCCTACTGCATTGATGGAATACAACCTGCGGACTGGCAGGTCCGTGTTGTTGGCCAGCACGCGGCGCTCCACGCCGGAAAGCCCGCTGGACCGGGCTCCCTCCCTGAACACCCACCTGTTCCAAGGGCCCAATGGATGGATCAGCACCATGGTGGGCAACCAACTGTTCATGTTGAATGCGGTCTCCAACATCTGGGAAGTCGGCCCCATGCTTAAGCATCCTAGTCGTTCGCAAATCGTGAAATTGAACCAAGGTTTTCTGTCCTGCAGCGTTCTGGATCAAAAGTCCACCCTGATTTGGATCCGCCCCAATGAGCCTTTGATGTGCCTGTTTGATGTCAAAGGGGGGCGTGGTTTCGAAACCGAAAAGAATCCCTATCCGGTAGTGTGGCCTGATCTGAAAGCGGTCAGTCCAACCTTGCGGATGGATTTCGATGGCCGGGAATTGTATCAGGTGACGCAAACCATGGATGGTGGCAGGGAGTTGGTGTTCTACAGCACGAATCACCCGGTGCCGATCGCCGTGCCGCTGAGGTTTCCCAATGAAAACAAGAAACCCTTTACGGAAGTGATGCCACTGCCGGAGGCCGTGATGCTGCTGCCGCGGCATTTGTTGGTTGCCGGGAACCGGGCTCCCGGTTTTTGGCTGGTCTCCAGGGCTGAGCTGGCTTCTGTCGTAGCCGCTGCTCGCCAAGCCAAGGCGGCAGCGGAGAGGGAGGTAAAACCCACCGCACCAGCGCGAAGCGACGTGAGCATTCCCGTCAACGGAATCGCTTATAACACCCTGACGGTGCAGCGGGGAACGAACAGGATTACGATCACCCAGAAGGATTTCGATCTCAACAACGATGGTTTTTTGGATCGTGAGGAAAAAACGGCCTACGAGGAGAAACGCAAAGAATTGCTGGGTAACCAGCCACCCAGGCCAGCATCCCTTGGTGTTAGAAAACCGAATCCACCCGCAGCGGGCTCAAATTCTCCGCTGCCCAGGTTGAAGCCGATGGATTTTGATTTGAACAAGGATGGGAAACTTGATGATGCGGAGATGAAGGTGTTCATGGAAAGGCGCAGTGCCCTTCAGACAAGCCGAACCAACGGAGCAGGAACACCCGGGAATAACTGATGCGGGAAGTGCGAGGAATTCATTTTGAATGGCATTGACTTTCAGCCGATCAGCCAAGGGGCCTTTCACGACCGGAGCAAATCCGCAGCCGGCAGATATGGCATGGATTCTCTGAGACGACTTGTTTGCTTTATCAGCCTGGTTCTGCTGACGGCGGCGGCGCCAGCAGCGCCCTCCCAGGCTGGCCAGAGTGCCAAGCTGGCTGTTGTCGGGCAGCAGGCTGAACTTCAAACCATCAACGATCTGCTGACGGCTGAATTGTCGGGTAATGATCGCCTGCAATTGCTGGAGCGCTCCCAGATTGAACGGGTGCAAAGGGAGCAAAACCTGTCCGCTGCTCAGCAGGGCAACTTTCTGCGTCTGGGGCAGGTGCTGGGCGCGGATGGTCTGCTGATCCTGGAAATCAGAAAACGGAGCCAGACCAATGCGTTGCTGGTTGTCCGGCTGGTGGCAGTAAAACCGGGGGTGGCATTGGCGGAGTACGATTGCCAGTGGCCCCTGGCAGAAACGGTGAGTTGGACCAAATGGATGGGCCGACAGCTTACCCCCTACATCCCCAAACTCAAAGTTTTGCCCCAGGACGCCGTCCCGGTATCCATCCTGCAAGTGCGTTCTGCCATCCACAGCGTGCAGGCGATGGAGGCGGATAACGACATGACATCATTATTGATACGCCGATTGATTCAGGAGCCATCAATTTTTGTGTTGGAACGCCGTCGATTGGAACTTTCTCAGGAGGAAAAGGACCAGCAGGGGTTGGGGCACGAGAACTTCTGGACCGGCCAATATTTGGTGGAGGGAATGATCGACAGCCAGGGATACGATCCTGAGCGCATGACCATCGCTGGACGGATCAAAACCCCACGAGGAGGTGCGGTGCTCCAGTTTGACGTCAGTGGCCCCCGGACCAACCGTGCCGCAGTGGTCGAAACCATGGTTCAGTCAATTCTCCAGCGAATCAACGTCAAGGGCACGTCTGAATTGTTGGTGACGGGTGTGGATGAGGCCAGAAAGTACTTTGAGGAAGCGCAGTGGGCTTGGAAATGGGGCAACGTTGCCGCCGCACAGCAGTCGGTCGAGGCAGCTTGGGCGTTGGGTGGGCAGAATTATGAGACGGCCAAGCTGCGCATTCAAGCAGCCTTGGCCCAGATCCGCATGGAGTGTATGCCCCCGCCGGGAATCCCCTTGTATGTCGGACGTTTTCCCTTTGCCATGGCGCAAGTGTTGCTGGCTAAAAAGGCCTGCTCCATTTATCTTGAGGCAGAGCAAATGGGGGTGGTCAATCAGGTACCTATTGAATTGCGCGCGGGGAAACTCCTTCCACTGCTAGAGTGGAAGTTGCAAGGGAGCGAAGTGCTGGTAAACGTTGCTGAGGTGCTGAAGATTGCCCATTTCGACACCAACAGTTTTTCGCAGGCCGAATCCCTGGCTGACCTGCGCGGTCTCGCCCGGGAGGTGCTCCGGTTGGTGGATGGCCTGGCGGCGACCGAAACCAGACATTGGAACCTGGTGTGCAGCAACAGCATTTACTGGCGTAAGAACAACGTGCCTCTGTACACCAATAACCTGCCAGCCTTCATAGTGGCGAGGGAACTTGAACGGCGGGAGCAACAGCTACAATCCGACTATAACCGAGCCAAACAGAGCGAGCTGGAGAAGCTAAAGGAAATGCCGCATTCCAAACCCTGGTCCCGGTACTATTTTATCAACGGTGCTGCGTTTTGTGACACGCCGGAAGAGGAAGTGGAATTGTATCGCAAGTTTCTGCGGGAAGGGTGTTTCACGCGGTATCGAGCGGAAACCCTCAATCGAGACTGGACTGAACCGCTAATGTTCGACTGGACCACGGCAGGCCGGACCCGCAGTGTTCCAGCGTGGACGGGCTTTGTGAATGAAGTGTGCCGCTCTACGAATTTGCAGTGGCAGATGGAAGGTTTGATTCTGAAAGCGCGCTTGGGCGAGTCGATTGAGACCGCAATCACGGTTGGTAAAGAAATGCTGCCAATACTGAAAGCCACTTGGCCGGCGGTCACCAACAATCAGGATCTTTTGGGTGTGTGGACGCAGTCCCGGGATCTGATTTCGCGGCGTCTACTATGGCAGGGGGGCATTCGAGGTCGCCCGATCGGGCAGGAAATTCAGGCTATCGGTGTCCAGGAACAAGCCCCGCAAGGACCGCCACCAGTGGGGTTCGCACCGCCGGCTTCGACGAGTCGAACGCCGATGATTCCACCGGTAACAGTTGCCCCCCCAGCAGCTGAGTCCCCAGCCCGGCAGAAATCCGTTGGAGCCTCGAACGTGATGACTCTCACATTGAAGAACTTCTGGAAGCCGGAAAACACCATGCAGCCGCGCGAGCGAATTTCAGAGACCAATATTGCCGTACGGGCCATCGAATACCGTGCAGGCAGGCTTTTGGCGGAAGTCGAGGTGAGTTTGGACATGGACTACAGATATAGTGCCACCTTGCGATCCTGGCATGAAAAATACATCTGCCAAATTGATCCAGAAACTCTGGTTGTAGAGCGGGTTGGGATGAGTTCACCTGTGCTGCGAACAAATATCATAGGTTTGCCATTTGGTTTAGACAAGAATACGGGCCTGACTTCGTTCGAAGTTGTGGGTGATAATTTGTTTCACCTGCGCAACAGCAAGCTGATGGTTTGCAACTTTATCGATAAGAAATGGCGGGAGCTGCCCATGGAGATTCCGGTTGATGCCAGTCTCTCCGGCGTCGATGGGCGTTTGTTTGTTATCTCGCCCAATGCCCTGATGGAATACGACGTGCAGACGGGCAAAAGCATCCTGTTGGCCAGCAATCGTCGAACCGTGCCGGAAGGGCCGCTGGATTTGGCGGGTTCGCTGAATAATCATGTGTTCAAGGGGCCAGATGGGCAGATAAGTACGATGCTGGGCAACCGTCTCTACGCTCTGGATTCTTCATCCAATACCTGGGTGCTGCGCTCCACGTTTGACGGACTGTTACGTTCAGCCAGGGTGGTAAGGCTGAGCAAGGGATTCGCGGCTTTAGGCTACGAGAGCGTGGTCGATTCACCGCTGTGGTTGAATGCCAACGAACCAGTTCTTGCTATTTTTGGAATCACGCCGGAAAGTCGGGGAGCCTATCCTATTGCTTCCCGCTTTCCATGCCTGTGGTTGTTTCCATCACGGAGAACAAATCCATATACCTTTGATTTCGACGGGAAACAGATGTACATACTGCGAGGGTACTCAGAAGGAAGCATCACCCTGGTGCACTTCAGTACGGAGTATGAGGAACCGGTTTTCCTGAACTTGGATTTGGTGGAGAAACCGCAGCGATTGAGAATGGGATCCGCAGAAAATCAGCCGTCGAAGGTTTTAATACTGCGCGATCATTTGCTGGTTGCCATCCCGTTGTACAGAGGTTTTTGGCTTGTTCCAAAAAACAGTCTGGCAGAGACAATTGGCTTTGCGCGCCAGGTGAATCCGCCAACGGTGCGCACCAACAAGGTTCAGCCGTTCTCGACCCCGGGATCACCCACCTCTAGGGTAAGCCCTGGTTTTCCCTCGCCAAGGTCAACCGCTGGAGCCAAGGGAGTATTTATCAGCTCCAGGGAATTCGATCTGAATAAGGATGGCATTCTGGATGAGAATGAAATGAAAGCGTTCCGAGCCAAGCGCGATGCCTTAATGTCTGGTCGGACCAACAAGGTGGACTCACCCCGGTATCGTTGAAGGGAACATGTGATGGGATTCAGCGTAAATCGCAATGAGCTGCACTCTGGTTGCGGGCAGGATTGTACCGCCAGGGTGGTGGATGGCACTGGATGCCTCGTGCATGCTGCCGGCAGGTGTGGTCGATCCACGCATTCCGCCGTGCCGGTTGGCCCGGCGTGGGTTTGGCTGTGGTTGGGGCTGTTGATTGGGTGGGAGGTGGCGGGGCAAAACGCCGTGGTGCGGGGACCTTTTCTTCAGAATGTGACCACCAATAGCATTCAAGTCATCTGGCGGACGGTGGAGCCTTCCGGCACGGTGGTGGAGTATGGGCCCACCGCCAGTCTGGGGCTGGCGATCAACAGCGAAGTGCTGGAGACGAACCATGTGGTGACCTTAACCGGCCTGCTGCCTGGCACCTCATACAGTTACCGCATCCGCAGCGATAATGAGCAGAGTACTTTGACCACCGGTGTGGAGACCTTCCGCACGCTGAAGACAGAGGGGGCCATCCGTTTCACGTTCATCAGCGATACGGCGGGTGGCAACTCCATCACGCGGAGCCTGGCCGCCATGATGAAAAAGTGTGATCCGGATCTGACGATTCATGGCGGCGACCACTCCGGTGTTGGCACCGCACCCGCCCAACCGCAAAGCGAGTTTTTTGATCCGTTCCAACCGGTGATGAGCAGCATTCCCTTCTTCATGGTGCCGGGCAATCACGATGTCGCACCGTCCTATACCCTGGACAGCACGGTGTTCGAGGAGAACTTTTACCTGCCCACCAACAGCGCCAACGGCAGTGAGCTGTTTTATTCCTTTGATCATGGCGATGTTCATTTCGTCTGCCTGTTCAATCCGTGGAATGCCACGTTCGTGCTGGATGCCACCACGGTGGAATATGCCTGGCTTACGAACGACCTGGCCCAGTCAACGAAACCGTGGAAGCTGCTTTTCAGCCACTTGCCGGCGGCCACCACCGCCTATCACGCCCGAAACAATTACAATGGCGGGCTCTGGGATTCGGAGGAGTTTCTCCAGCTTTTGGCACCCCTGGCGCGGCAGTATGGGGTGCAACTGGTTTTGAGCGGACATGACCACAACGCCCAGCGATTTGCCCCGACCAATGGCCTGCATAGCCTGGTCAACTCCAGCGGCGGACAGACGACCTACGCTTTCAGCACCATGCACCCGGCGTTGGCCCAATTCGTGACGGCCAACGCCTTCACCCGGATCAGTGTCACCAACGACACTCTCTGGGTGGAGACTGTGGGTGTGGCGGGGACTGTGCTGGACAGCATGGTGATCCAAAGAACCCTGCCGACCGACCAGATTTACGAGTCCGCCTGGAATTCGCCCGCATTTCCGACCAACGCTCCGAACGATGGGGACGGGAATATCTACGGGCAACGGCTGGGATTTGTGGGGAAGCCGCTTTACCCCCGAAGCGGCCAATTTTCCAACCTGGGCCAGGTGTTTGTGAACCATGACACCACGAACCTTTACCTCGGGTTCCAGCAAGCCATGTTTTACAGCAACAACAATGTGTTTGTGTTCATCGAATCCCCCCGGTTGGCGGGCGTCAGTAACATGGCGGGCCTGGGCAACGGGGTGCTGGATCCCGAGGGGCAGGGGGTGGACGGCTTGGATTGCCTGGAGAACCTGTCGTTCGAGGGTTTCAGTCCGGCCATTGCCGGTGTGCTGGGGGACGAATATGCGGATGGGCAGTACCGGGGCTTTTTGCGCACCAACATGGATTTCAGTACCGGACAGGGCCTGTTTCGTCTGGATTCGGCCATTGGCGACGTGCCGGGGGCGCGGCTCCAGCAATTCAACCGGTCGCCCCATAGTTCCGTTCCCAATGCCGCCAACCGGCTGGAGCAAAATGCCGATTTCATGATGATGTCTATTCCCCTGGCGGAATTGGGCGGCATCGGGGTGGGCGACGTGATCCGGGTGGGGGCCGTAGTGGGTGGTTCGCAATGGGACGGGGTCGGGCAAACCCGGGAACTTGATGAGGGTGCCTTAGGCGTCTCCTTTTCCGGCGCGGGGCAGGGGGCGGCCACCTTGACAGGTGTTCGCGTCCAGTTGGCCGGTCCGCCGGGTATTTGGGCACGCATCACCCCACCCGTTGACAATCATGTCCGGCTTTCCTGGAATGCGGAGGTGGGTCTGAGTTACGCCGTCGAGGCGGCGGTGGGGTCGCTGAGCAATTTTGTGCAAGTGGGTACGGTGACCGCCACCAATGCGGAGGCGGTTTATCCCATCCGCGTGGAGGAGCGGCACAAGGCAATTTATCGTATTCGCCAGCCTTGAGGGCAGGGCGAAAAAGCGAGGGTTGGGGAACAGGCCGAGCAGATAATCGTGATTATGAAACAAAACCATTGGAAGTGGGCGGGTGGGCAAACAGTTCTCGTGCTGGGAGCCGTGCTGGCGTTGGCCATTCCGGTGCGCGGGCAGGGTCTGATCTGGCAGGCCTTCAACGACCACATATTGCCCTCACCGGCGCTCAATACGAATGTGACCGGATATAGCGCCTATGGCGGTGCTCCGCTCAGTGGGCCGCTCAAAGATGTGGTTTCCGGGGCGGTGCTCGGTGCCACCGTGACGATCACGGTTTCCAATGCGGGGACATACACGTCTGGAACAGGGGCTTCAGCTCCCAATGTGGGAACGCCGGCGAGCGACTGGTTCAGGCCTTATGTCAATTTTGGAACCGGCACCTCACCACACAGCATTTTCATCGGAGGCTCCACTTTCATCACCTATGCCTTCGCCGGGCTCAACCCGGAACGACGCTATCGGTTCAAGGGGACGGCGGTTCGGGGGGCCAACTTTACCGACCGGTGGACGCTGGTTTCCATCGTTGCCACATCATTTACCGAGGCCCCAGAACCCGTTCACGTGCCGGGAAGTTCCAGCTTTGGGGTAGTCACAGCGGCTCAGGTGGCATCTCTGGGCTCCAACCAACAGGCCTACAATACCGGTGATAACCGCGCCGTGGGAGCCATGGTGGTTTGGCAGGACATCCAACCGAATGCCAACGGAACATTCACGGTGCGGGAGGAACAGTTTAAGGGCACCGTGGATGCCATCAATGCTGGCGGAGGCAGCTATGGGTTTGGCTTCATGGCTTGGAGTTTGGAGGAATTCTCTGCCTATTCATCCTATTCTGTTCCCCTGTTTCGGGAAGGCCCGACAAACGCCACCGTGGCGGAGGGTTCCTCCGTGACTTTTACGGCTTCCTTCAGCAATACGGTGGGCTCAGTCCAGTGGTTCCACGACGGGGCTTTGATTCCCGGCGCGACCAACAACACCCACACGCTCACCAACGTCAATTCATCCCATGACGGCCATTATTCGCTGGTGGCCTCCAATCTGTACGGTGTCACCAACAGTTTCCCCTATTATCCGGGCCGGTTAACCGTGCTGCCGGATACCCGCCCTCCGGTGTTGCTCCAGGCTGTCGGCATGGCAGATCTGCGCCGCATTGCCCTGGTTTTTGACCAGCCCCTGGCGGCGGGCTCCGTCACGAACCTGGCCAATTATACAGTGACCCTGGCAGGTGCCGATCAGCTCCTCCCGCCGACGGTGCTATCCGCGGTGTTGGTGGGCACCAGCAATGTGCTGATCACCACCACAGAGCGGTTGTTCCTCACCAACTACACCCTTCGCGTCACGGGCGTGCTGGACCGTGCCCATATCCCCAACGCTGTGCCGGAGAACACCTCCACCGACCTTTTTCACGAGATCGTCTTGCTGGTTGCCAGCGATGATTTTTCAAATCCCGACAATCAATGGGCCTATGACGAGACTGGTATGGGGCACGATGCCGATGATTGGAAACTGGCGGCCTACGACGATTCGCTCTGGACAGTTGGATTTCTCACCTTTCGGGGTACGACCGGCACCCTGCCAGCCATCCCGGCTGGCTTGTTTGAGGGAACAGCCCTGGCCGCACCGCTGACCGGGAGCCCCTATTTTGTGCGGACGTATTATTTCCGGAAAATGGTCCAATGGCCGGCTGGTGTTGATGGTCGGCGTGCCGTGGTGCGCCTGCGTCATTGCGTGGATGACGGGGCGGCCTTTTACCTCAACGGGGTGAACATTTTCTCCACCAACATGCCGACGACTGCCTGGGTGTCCACCAACTATTCACGGCTCTCAGTGGGAACCCCGGCTCTGCTGCCTGCCGCCTCTGCCGACCTGATTCTCCAGCCAGCCATCATCCTGACCAACATCGCCTGGCAGACCGGACAAAACCAACTGGCTGTGGAGGTCAAACAGGCCAGCGGCACCAGTTCCGACATCGCCTTCGGTATGCTCCTGACGGCGATTGTGCCTCCGTACGGCACCACCGTGATTCCACCAGTCCGGCCGCAGATGAAAAACCACCGGTTTTCCAGGGCAGCGGGTTTTGCGGCTGAAATAGACACCGAAAGTGGCAAGACCTACCAGTTGCTGGGCAGCCCCGGCATCAGTCCCGCTGTGTGGCAGCCGGTGGGCAGTGTCGTGGGCAACGGCACACGTCAGACTGTGATCGACCCCACCCCCGTCAGCACGAACCGGTTTTATCGAATTGGCGTGCAATGAAGTTGGCGCAAGTCCTGGGCAGTCGGTGAGTCATCAACTGGCGGCTCTGATCTGAACGGCACTGAGTTCAAGGCCTGAACCCACAGCCAGCCTTGTGCTCCGTATCGCTCGGATCGCCGCCGCCATCATCGGCCAGATTGAAACTGGGATGATGATTCCGGATGATGCCGTAGGCGGTGTTTTTGCTTAAAAGTCCGTATTGGGTGCGGTCAGGTCCGCTTCCTTGATCCAGATGTTGCGGTAACGCACATCATGCCCTTCGGCCTGGAGTTTCAGACCGCCTGGGATGTCGGTAATGCCCTTGCCTCCGTCGTTGCCACCGTCAATGCCGGAGCGAGGACCACCCCAGACCTGGCTGATTGGCTGGTTGGTGTGGACCTTGATGCCATTAAAGTACATGGTGAGCATGGCCCGCTCCACCTTTACGCCGTCCTTGAAGCGGGCGGCGCGGAACAGGATGTCGTAGGTATTCCATTTGCCGACACCATTATAGGCATGATAAGGGGATTCCGTCTCATTGATCACAGCGCCCAGGCCGTGCTTCGTCTTGTCGCCATCCAGAACCTGGATTTCGTAGCGATTTTGCAGATACACCCCACTATTGCCGCCGGGTTTCATGATGAGAAACTCCACGTGGAGCCGAAAATCCCGGAAGGCCTGCTTGGTGACGATATCTGCCGCCCCGTATTTGCCGCCGGCCGCCGCCGGGTCGTCCGTCATCAGTGCGGTGCCCTTGTCCACCGGATCTTCCACAATCTTCCACTTGATCGGCATTGAGGATTTGAAGCCGGGGCCTTCCCAGTAGATCCACTGGTCATCCAGCATCTGGCGGGTGCCGTCGAACATGATCTTGGCCCCGGGAATTGGACGGGTGCCGACCCCGACATCCCCTGCCTGGGTGGAAGCGGAAATGGCGAGCAGACCGGCCAGGAGTAGCGATTGATAAATGGTTTTCATGTGAGCGGACCTCATTCTGCACTGTCTGCCCGAAAACCGCAAACACGAATGGTCCGAATTATGGGTGAATCGGGGTGCTTGGCTGGTAGTTAAAGCAGGCCGAAAAGCATGTTCCACCCGCGACAATGTTCCACTCCGAACTTGACCATGGGGACGATTTGGAGTTAAATGGCAATAGATAAGCACCAATGATAGATTCAACCCAGCAGAGGCTTGGCCGTCGCTGGGCGGGGTTTCGTTGTTGATGCCAGTACATCAGACCAATAGCACCTGAAATCAATGAAACCGTCAAAACAGCCTCCCCGAGTCTTCGGCGAATCCGGAATCTCCGATTCAAGATCCTGCATGATCGGTACTGGACGAAATATCGTTTTCTGGGCGGGCCTCTTTGGGATGTTGTTGGGAATGGGGCAGCTTTGCCAGGCGGCCTCGATTACTTGGAGAGGGGGAATCACGGATATCATCTGGTCCTCCGAGGAAGGCTGGTCGAATGGGATACCGCCGACATTGTACGGGGATGATATCCTGTTCCCGAGTGGGCCTCCTCCCGTCTCCACCACCGTCGCCGGTCAGGTTAACAATGTGGTGGACTTGAACTATGTCCTCTCCTCCCTCAGTTACAAAGCGCAAAGCAATTCCTTTCACACCACCCATATCCCGGAGCAGACAACCTTATCGGTGACTGGAAGCACGGTCAACACCATGGGCACTTATGTCACAACCAACTCCCTTTTTGTGGGCACTGGGGCGGACAACGGTGGTGCGGCCCAGGTTTACGCGACCATCACGGGACCAGGAACCTTGATCGTCAGCAACCCGGCGGCTCATATCGACATCACCCAGACCAGCGGACTCAGCGGAAATAAAAACGCCACCCTTGATTTGGCTGGCCTGGGCCGCTTTGAGGCATACGTTAATCAATTGCGTGTCGGAAATGGTGCCTCGACTGGCACTACTCAGCCCGGGATTGCCGGGAACCGTTCGGCCGGAACTTTGATCCTGGCCCAAACCAATCTGATTGTGTGCAACAGCTCAAGCTGGGGATTATCGATTGGGGATTGTCCGCAGAACAATGGGCCTTTATCAGCACTTCGCCTTGGGCAAACCAATGCCATTTTCTCGGATTATGGAATGGTCATCGGACGGCGCAAATCTTCGACGCTGCCAGCCCTGACCACCTTGAGCTTTGCGACGAATGTGACCGAAGGCTATGCCCTGTTTCGGAACAAGGCCGGGACCGGTCCCATGGGGTTGTGGACAGTGGGGGATAACGCGGAAGTGGGGGCCGTTGGCTCCGGCACGGGAGGGATGATTGATCTTACGCGCGGGGTTGTGGATGCCTGGGTCAATACTGTTTATGTGGCTCGCACGTACAATGGCAACGGCACGTCAGCCCAGAACGCCCAATCCATCGGCGTGCTCACTTACGGAGCGGGAAATATCACAGGCAACACCTTGGAAATCGGTTATCAGAATGGAAACAGCGGGGCCATCGCGACGGGAACGGTGAACGTTCTGGAGCGAGGAACCATGATCATGTCCAATGATGTCCGTTTGGCGCGCATGGCGGCAACCACCAATGGCAGCGCCACCGGCACCTTGATCATTTCTGGAAAAGTGTCCATCGGCGGGCGGATCTATGATGGAGGCGGTGTTTCCTCCTTGACCGTGCGATCTGGAAATTCAAATGTCGGAACGCTGGATATGCAGCCTCCCGGAGACGCCACCGCAGGCAGCATCACTTTGGATAAAGTGGTCATCGACGGCGGGATCATTACGAATGCATCCACTATTTTTGTTTCCACCCTGTTCGCCAGTAATAATGCGGCGATCGCCGGCAGGACCACGATTGACCTTCCGACCAACAGCACCTTCGATGTCACAGGGCAGCCGGGTGGATTTACTTTGGGAGAAGGCCAGACGGTGCAGGGCAGCGGGACCATCACGGGAGATTTTATTCAGGGTCCCGGTGCAACGATCATCCCAGGAGGACGAGGAATACCTGGCACGCTGACTCATTATCACAGCTCCGTGACCTCCCAGAACAACCTTACGTTGAGCGAGGGCGGCAATTTGGTGCTCGATCTCTGCCGTGATCCATCCCAAATAGGTGGCTCAAATGATTTGATCTCGGTTGGTGGAACCCTGACCATGGTTGGCACCAATCTGGTGACCTTGAATCTGTTGGATGGGGTGCTGGGGGACGGGTCGTACCGGATTATCAACCATGCAGACTGGCTGAGCGGTGACAGCTCTCAGTTCAGGATTACCGGGCCACTGGAAACCGCCCGCCGTCTCTTAACTTTTGACACATCCACCATGGGGCAGGTGAATCTGATGGTCAGCGGAGAACCTCCGGCCACTATTTCTTGGGCGGGTGGAACCGGAGGGATCTGGGATCTCAAAAACAGCTATTCCTGGCAGAGGGTCGGGCCGCTGGAAATGTTTTACTCCTTGGATTCGGTTGTATTCAACGACAGCGCTTCGATATCCCAAGTTAACCTTGGCGGAGACCTATATCCTGCCTCGGTGATCGTCAGCAACAACCTCCTCAATTTCACCTTTGGCGGAAGTGGTGGAATCACTGGTTCCGGCGGGTTAACGAAGTTGGGGGCCGGAACGCTGACGGTCGGCAACATCGGTACCAATTCCTTTACCGGCGCGATCAATGTCGGCGGTGGCCGCTTGCAGCTTGCTGGCGGGGCAGATCGGCTGCCCGTCAACGCCACCGTGAACCTGAGCAATGCTGTCGGCACGGTTCTGGACCTGGATGGGCTGAATCAGACCATTGCCTCCCTCAATGGTGGCGGGCAGGCAGGTGGTAACGTTGCTCTTGGCTCAGGTGTTTTGACGGTGAATGGGGGCGGTGTCTTTGATGGGGAGATCAGTGGTGATGGCAGGGTTGTCAAACTTGGAGCGGGCACCCTGCAGTTGGCCGGATCAAATACTTTCACCGGCGGTCTGACCATCAGCACAGGCACGGTTATTGTTGCCAATGTCGCTGGCAGCGGCACCGGTCTCGGCGTCATTTCACTCTTCGGTGGCACGCTGCAAATCGGAACCAATGGCGTAACCGGTAGCATTATGTCGCAGCCGGGTGGAGTGCTTACGAACAATGGATCGCTCGTCTTTAACCGAAGTGATACAGTCACCTTCCCTGATGAAATTACGGGCTCCGGTTCGGTGCGTCAGACGGGGAGCGGAACATTGATTGTCAACCGGAACCACAGCTATACAAACACGACCACTGTCATGAATAACAATGGTGTGATGCGCATCAGTACGGCCAACGCGCTTGGTACGACGGACGGCGGCACCATTGTGGCCGGTGGCAACATCCCACCTCCGGGTGCGGGCGGGCGCCTTGAACTGGCTGGCGGGGTTTTATTTGCCCCTGAGGCGCTTACCCTGGCGTGCCGGGGTATCGGGACCGGTGGGTGGGAGGGGCCTGCCCAGTTTGTCAACTACAGCGATACCAACACCTGGACTGGGCCGATCGATATCACCACGGGTGGTTCGTGGATTGCCTTGCAATCCGATAGCGGCCTTATGCGTATCCAGAACAGTATTGCAGGCGGGCCTACAGCCACGGGCACCCGCCTTTTGCTTTTCGCCGGCGTTGCCAATGGTGAGGTCGTGGGCGCGATTTCCAATGGCCCCGTGACCACCTCCCTTTCGGTGGGGAAAAAAGATTCAGGCACGTGGACTCTTTGGGGAAACAACACGTACAACGGCACATCGATCATTTCCAATGGTGTGTTGCTGGTCAATGGTTCCATTGGTGGAGCGTCGGTGACTGCCTACGGGGGAACGCTTGGCGGAATTGGTGCGATCCGTTCTCCGGTGACCATAGAGGCAGGGGCTACACTGGCTCCCGGCGTTGCCTCAAGCGTTGGGGTATTGACCATTGGCAGCTCCCTCACCCTGCGAGGACTTACGGTGATGGATGTCGTCAAAGCCGGTGCCACAACCTTGAGTGATTCTGTCTCAGGCCTGACCAACCTCATCCTGGGGGGAACGCTGGTGGTCAATCTGCAAGGTGCTCCGGTCGGAGGAGAATCATTCAAGCTCTTCGAATCAACCGCCTACTCGGGAGCCTTTGCCGCCCTGAGCCTTCCCACGCTCCCTGGAGGATTATCCTGGGAAACCAATAATTTGCACAGCGATGGCACTTTGCGGATCGCTGGCACCGCCCTGCCGCCCCCCCAACCTCGATTTGCGGGAATAAATTCCCAGTCAGGCAGCGAAATGGTCATCCGGGGTACTGCCGGTGCGGCTGGCGGCAGCTACTATGTGCTAACCACCACGAACATGAATCTGCCAGTGGTGAACTGGACCCCGATTGAAACCAATCTGTTCGGACCGGATGGCACATTTTCCTTTACCAATCGAACCACTCCATCTGTTCCCCAACGGTTCTATCTGATTCAAATGCCGTAAGGGCTGTGTTTCTAGAAAATCCGTGTTGGGTACCATCTGGTTCACTGCGTTGGTCCAGATGTTGCGGTAACGAGCGTCATGCCCTTCGGTTTGGCGGATGCTACCTTGGACTATATATTGGAATGCTGAATACAAGAATGGTTCGAATTTATGGTTGAGGTGTCTCCGCGCTTGATTCCTGGCTGGTCACCGCCCAGACTCACCCAGAACACGATCCATGAAATCAAAATCTTTAGGCCTTTCACTGTTGACCGCCCTGCTGGCCGTGGCCCAACCGAATGCTCTGCCGGGTGCCGACGTATCCTTTGAGCTGCCAGCGACTGACGAGGGATTGCCTGGTGCCGGTCCGATCCGACGTTACGACTGGTTCAGCAAACTATGGGCGCAGCGCCGGGCTGGCTGGGCTGGCCAGGTGCAGCGGGATCAGGGGGCGTTGGTGTTTGTGGGGGATTCCATCACCCAGGGGTGGGGGGATAAAATGGGCAACTCCTTTCCCGGCGTGAAGGTGGCGAACCGTGGCATCAGCGGGGATACCACCCGGGGGGTGCTGATCCGTCTGGCGGAGGATGTGCTGAGCCTGAAACCGGGCGGCGTGGTGCTGCTGATTGGCACCAATGATCTGGAGGAAGAGGCCGACCCAGAGGTCACAGCCGCCAACCTCAAGCTGATCCTGGCCGCCTTAAAACAGCACAACCCCAAGATGCCGGTCATTCTGTGCCAGGTGTTTCCCAGCTCGGCCACCAAAAAACGCCCGGCTGACAAAATCAAGCAGGTGAACAAACTTTACGCCGCCGCCGTGAAGGGGGATCCACAGGTGATTCTGTTGGAAACCTGGCCGTTGTTTGCGGATGCCCAAGGGGATGCCAAAGTGGAGGAGTTTCCCGATGTGCTGCATCCGAACAAGACGGGCTACGCCAAGTGGGCGGCGGGCTTGCGCCCTTTGCTGGCCACGCTCGGTTTCCTGGAAAATGCACCCGATACCTTCACCCTGGAACCTGGCTTCATCAGCCTGTTCAACGGTCGTGACCTGACCGGCTGGGGGTATCGCACCAACGAATTTGCGGGCCGGACCACCAGCCCGGAGGGGCGGTATGTGGCGCGCAACGGGCGATTGATCGTGACCACTCCGCCAGAGTACAGCCGCATTCAGCAGCTTTGGACCACGCGGGAGTTTCCCGGGAATTTCACTCTGAAACTGGAATTCCGCGCCACCCCCAACGCGGATAGTGGCATTTTCATCCGCCAACCGCAGTTGCAATGCCGGGATTATCCCCTGGCAGGCCCGTACAAAAACCTGGCCAATTACAAGGCGCAGGATTGGAATGAGGTGGTGGTGGAGGTGAAAGGCGGGGTGGCTCGCTGCACCTGCAACGGTGAGGTGCTTGAGGAAGCCTACAAATTGCCCGCCACCGGTCCCATCGGCCTGGAAGGGGATCGTGGCCAGATGGAGTACCGCCGTATCCGGCTGCTGGAACAGAAGTAGAACTTTTTCGTGGCTTGCCCGGACTTGCGCGCCCGGGCAAGCCTGCGTTAAACTGGCCCTCTTGGACATGAATAAGCGTGCGCTGATAAAAAAGATAATCGCCCATTTGGTGGGCGAGCTGGATGTTTACATCAAGGCAGCCCACGCGGCCCATGCCGAGGCCACCCACGAGCAGAGCAAGGCGGAGAACAAGTACGACACGCGTGGTCTGGAGGCCTCCTACCTGGCCCACGGCCAGTCACGCCAGGCGGCTGAGATTGAGGCGGCCATCGAGGATTTTCAGAAGCTCCAAGTGCGGTCCTGGCTGGCCAACGAGCCGATTGAACTCGGTGCTTTGGTGGAGTTGGAGGACACGGTGGGGGAACGTTCACTGTATCTGGTTGCCCCCCGGGCAGGCGGAACCGAAGTGACCCTGCAAAAGCGGGAAATCCTGGTCATCACACCTCAGTCGCCCCTGGGACGGCAGTTGATCGGCCGAAAGCAGGGGGAAAAGCTTCACCTTGCGGTGGGCGTCGGATTCCAGTCGCAAACAATCGTGGCTGTGTTCTGAAAACACTGTTTCGCAGTTGACCCCGCTCCCAGGTGGTGCAAGTTTCTCCCATGGCAACGCCTGAAATTCAAATTGAGAAAATAGTCACCGGCACTGGTGCCGCTCCCCGTCGGGGGGAGACGGTCAGTGTTCACTACACCGGCTGTTTCATGGACGGCAAGAAATTCGACAGCTCCGTGGACCGCAATGAGCCTTTTGCCTTTGTGCTGGGGGCTGGCCAGGTGATCCGGGGCTGGGATCTGGGAGTGGCCACCATGCGGGTGGGAAACAAGGTCAAACTCACCATTCCGCCGGATCTGGCCTACGGTCGTGCCGGCTATCCCGGAGCCATTCCGCCCAACTCCACACTGGTGTTTGAAGTGGAATTGCTGGCCATCAACAAGTAGCGGGTCCGCTGGACCTCAAGCGCGCAACGCCCTGGCTGAATCAGTCAGGGCGTTGCTTTTTTTCGGGTTGTATTTCTGATCGGGGCGCAAAAAAGCGGCTGCACATTTCTGCGCAGCCGCTGGATTCGTTTCAATCCGGGCTATTCATTCGCACTGCGGGTGCGGAAGAAGACCGGTGAGGGCGGATTGGTCTGCAGGTAGATCAACTGGCCCACGTTCGTGCCGGAGGCGGCGTTGGTGCTGGTTTGCAAGGTCGTCAGCGTGGTCCACACCGTATTGGTCACCCGGAGTTCCGTGGCCTGCTGGAGCAGGTAGGACCGGCCTGGAACACCTGCGGCGATGACGGTCAGCACCTGGTCGACACCCATGGTCTGCGCCGTGATGGAAACCATTGAGGGAGTGACATCTGGCTGCACAGTCACTATCACCAAGGCCACGGAGCTGAAGCCCGCGCAGTCGGTGTTCGTGTAGGTGAAGGCGTCCACACCGGAGAAATTGGTCACCGGCATGTAGCTGATGCTGGCACCGTCGAACACCACCGTGCCGCCGTTCGTGCTGGTTTCGGAGACTCCGGTCACCGACATGCTGCGGCCTTCCGGATGGACATCATCCGCCACCAGCCTGGCGGTCGTGACGGTCAGGGTTTCATTGGCCCGGGTGGTCTCCTCATTGTTGCGGGCCAAGGCGGGCAGGCCGGTGCCCGTGACCATTACGGTTGTGGTGGCGGCGTTGCCGTTGGCATCCACCGCGACCACCATCACTGGGCTGACCAAGGACGGCAGCATCACGCCCGCTGGCGGCATCTGGGTGATGGTGATGGAGCTGCAATCGGACACCAGCAACAGCGGGAGAACATCCGGTGCGAGCGGGGTGCAGTTATTCCCCAGGGCCACCAGCAGGTCCGTCGGGCTGGAGACGAAGATGGGGGCCTGATGATCCTCCACAGTCAGGATCACCGGTGCACTTGTGACGGCTCCGGAACCGTTCGTAACGATCACGGAATAGCTGCCTGCATCGGTCAAGCTGATGCTGGGCAGGGTCAGCGCTGCGCCATTGGCCCCCGAAATCGGGGTGGAGCCGGCGAACCATTGGTAGCTCAGCGGTGCCGCACCTGAGGCGGTCACTGTGAACGTGGCATTGCTGGAGCATTCGACCGCCTGCGAGGCGGGTGTCACACCCAAGATGGCTGGCACGATGGAGTAAACGCGGATGGTTCCATCCACGTACAGTTGGGAGACATCCCAATAGACATTGGCGGGCAAGGTTGGAAGGTTGACTGCCGAGAAGGTTCCCACCGTTGTGGCCGCGTCAAACAGGTCAAATGTGTCCCCATGACGTGGAGTGGGCCCGGACAGGGTCACATTCAGGGTGCCTCCACACGTGAGGGTGGTGATTCCGGAGACGCGGTCGCTGTTCAATGTGGGAGCGGACCGGTTAATTTCGATGGCGGTGGTTCCCGCCAGCGTCAGGGCGTCATTGATCCACAGACGACCGATGGAGTTTCCTGGAGCCAAGGCGGCACCCTGTTGGATTTCCACAGGAGCTGCGATGGTACCGGAGCCGCCCAAGGTGGCCCCGTTCGATACGGTGATAGCCCCTGCGCCGAGATTGAGAACGCCGTTCATCAGCAATGTGCCGCTGCCGACCCGAGTAGCACCGAGATACGAGTTCCCGCCGCTGAGAACCAGAGTGCCAGCCCCTTGCTTCACCAGACCGCCCGTTCCGGAGATAGCCCCACTCAGGGTGTTGGTGAAGAACCCGGTATCGATGGTGGTGTCCCCGTTTGTTCCCGTGAGGGTCATGGCGAGGGGAGAGCCCCAGTGATTGCTGGAGGCCAGGGTGCCGCCGCCCAGATAGATGGCGTAGGAAGTGTTGGCATTGGCGGTGCCGCTGTTGATGCCGTACGGCCCCACGAAGAACGTGCCGCCTTCCAAAGTGAAGGTATCGACGCCCGGAGTATCACTACGGTTATCCAGCAGTATGCCAAAGGCGCTGGCCAAACCTCCACGCTGAGTGAAAACGCCAGTGCCATCAACGCCCAGGCAGAGCATGCCGGGATTCTCATTGGTAGCTGCGGTAGTGCCAGTCAGCACCAGCGATCCGCCTTCCAGTGTGTAGGAACTTGTTTCAGAAGGCCAGTGGCCGACGCGGAATCCACTCCGAGGATTAACCCAGCCGCCCAGTTGGGTTACTTCACCTGTGCGACTTGAGCCATCACCAAGGAAGAAGTTGTTGGCCACGGTGAGGCTGGCCCCATTATCAATGATCAGGCGACCGTACGGGTAATCGCGGCCGACTTGCAGGTCTGTGGACACGTAGGTCACCGAACCATTGGCGAGCACCATGGGGGAGGCGAAATTGGTGCTCTGAGGCAGCAGGTAAGCAAGTGCATTTGTGCCTGACAACGTCAGCATTCCGGCCCCTGGGTTGTGCATCAATGTGCCAACGCCGCTGATGTTCTGAGTGTGCAGTAAGCTGTTCCCCTGGAGGAATACCAGACTGCCGGCGGTAATTGAAATCGGAACATTCAAGGCGCCGCCAGGGCCGTAACTGCCAATTTGCAGCGGTCCGTTGCCGATCTTGGTCAATAACCCCTGGCCGCTGATGGTATTGGTAACCACCAGAGTGTTGGCGCTGACGTTGACGGTCGCGTTGCCTTGAAGCACCACCGGGCCCGCCTGGGTATTGACACCGCTGTTGTTGTAGATCGTGGACCCCTGAGCTAACACCACAACCTTGTCGAGCACATTGCTCAGCTGGTAAAGATCCAGCGTGGCTCCCGCACGCACTATCAGGTTGCTAAGCGGGTTGCCGGCGAGCTGGGCAAAGGGCAGACCTGCCCCGTTGGTGCCCATGGCGATCTCCAAAGTGCCGCCGGTAATATCAATGTCGCCCAAGGCGGGATCAACCCCCACATTGACCAAGGCCAGGAAACCGCTGCCAGTCTTGGTGAGTTTGTAGGGCTGGCCGCCGGAGCCGAGGGCAGCGTCCGGATTCGCACGGATGTCCCAACGGTTGGCCGCCACGTTTACGGTCGCATCCCCAGCCAGGTTCACAAAGCGCAGGGCATTTAGGTTTTGCGCACCGCTATTGATGATTGCGCCCAATCCGTCTGACCCTGCCCCGCTGATATTTACCGGCTTGGCACCGAGATTCAGCCCGTTCAGATCCAATGCGCCGCCGTTGGCGACAATGGGAGCCGCACCCGGGAGGATGGAGCCCAAGGTGGTCGTGGAAGCAGGTTTCAGCACGCCATTATTGATGGCGAAGTTACCGGCAAAGTTTGGACTGTTACCCGCCAGGGTCAGGATGCCGGGTCCAAGCTTTTGCACAATGCCGGCACCCTCCAACGGGCTGGAGAGCGTGAAGCTGTCTGCGCGGTTCAGAATCAGTGTGCCGTTGTTCGTGATGGTGGAGGAGGGGAGGGAGCCATAGAACCCGCCGTCGCCCACCTGGATGGCACCCGAGCGGATGTCAGTGGATCCGTTGTAAGCGTTGATGCCCTGGTTGGCCAGAATGAGGGTGCCGGCACCCGTCCGGGTCAGCGTGCCATTGCCCACGATTCGGCCCGGACCAGTGATGATGAATGGCTGGTCCTGCTCAAACAGCATGTTGCCCGGGTAGAGGCTTCCCGCCAGTTCGACCGTGGGGCTCATGCTGAAGTCGTCAAACTTGACGCTGTCACCCGCCCGGAAGATGTCGGTCTCCACTCCATTGTTCTTGGTCCACCAGGCATCCAAACCAATATTCCAACCTGCCACAAGGAAGTTGTTCATGTAATCGCCCACCCAGAGGAGATCCGTGCCGGCACCGCCCGTCACACTGACGCGGATCTTATTTGTCACGCTGAAGTCGAGGGTGGCGGTGGCACCGCGCAAGTCGGTGCTAACCGTGAGGAGATTGGTGTCTCCAACAAGTGCTCCGGCATAATTGATCAGTGTATAAGCGCTGGCGTTGAAGGCACCCCGGGTGGGGTTCACCTTGATTTCGGTGGCTCCGGCAAGAGTGAGGGTGCGTCCCACGCTGAGCAGGTCGTTGGTGCCCACGCCCTCAGTGGTGACGGTGTTGAGATCAAAGACCAGCACGCCACCGCCAGTGAGCGTCAGGTTGCTGTTCAGGGTGAGAGTGCCGAAGGTGCCCGGGCCGCCTGGTTGGATTGACGCGCCCGTGGAGTCAGCCACCGCTCCAATCACTGTGCCGCTGCCCGCCAGCGTCTGGGTGGGAGCCAGGTAGAACACCGGGAAGTTGGTGGCCTGCAAACTGCCGGCAGCGCCCAGAGTGATGGAGGGACTGTTGCTGATGGAGGCCGTGGCCAGCAAGGCGATGCGGCCACCTTGGATGATTGTCTCGCCCGTGTAGGTGTTCGTACCCGCCAGGAAAACAGTGTTCGTGTTGAGCTTGGTCAGGGATCCCGGGCCGCTGACCTCATCGTTCAATTGCAGATGGGTGGTGGTCGCTCCGGCGCTATAAACATAAAAGTCACCCATGAACGAGTTGCTGGCCAGGATGACCGGCCCATTCAGAATGGTCGCCAAAGTGGCATTGCCGATGCCTACCATTGAACCACCGTTGAGCACCACGCGGGCCCTATGGCTTTGCGTGCTGAACAAACCCAGAGTGCCATTGGGATTGACGGTAACGTTGGTGGCCAGGCGATTATCGCCACCTTCGGGATAGAGCAAACCCTCGTTGATGATCATTTCATCCACGTTGATGACGTTGCACCAAAGGTCCAGCCGCCCGGGGCCATTCTTAACGAGCTTGAAGCCGTTGCCGTTAAAGGTGCCGTTGTAGAAGTCCCAGACCTGGTTGATGGAAGACCATACGCCAGCGTTGCCCGTCAAAGAAATGTCACGTACCGGCGCGAGGTTTTGGTGCAGGCTGGCCGCCGCAGTGTTAATCAGCGCCCCGCGTCCGTCCGGACCCATGCCTTCGATTTGGAAGGTGTACTGCCGCCCCAGATTGATGCCATTAAAGTCGATCTGGCCACCGTTGAGCACCGTGATCTTGCTGCTGACACCAAAGGAATTGGTGGCACCCGCCTTCAACACGCCTGCGTTCACCAGGATTGGTCCGGTATAGTCATTTCCGGTGCTGCCCAGGGAGAACACCCCGGGTCCATTCTTGGTGATACCGGTGCTGCCAGAAATCCTTCCGCTGCCGGCGATGGTGTAATCGGTGGATGCATCCACCAACACGCTTAGGGGAGTGACGGTGACCGGCAGGTTGATGTTGCCGGCAAACGTGCGGGTATCATCAAACCGCACGGCATCATAGTTGTAGAAGAGGTCCGAGGCCGTCCCATTGAACCAGTTGGGCGAGACCGCCAAGTTCCAGTTGTTGTCGGTTGTGCCACGCCAGACGAGGACGCTCGGGGAGCTTCCCACCACCAGATTGACCTGGTGCGGTGTGTCGAAGTCCAGCGAGAGCGTTGAGCGGGTTCCGGTCACGCTGAAGGCGACCATCAGATTGGTCTGGCCGCCAACCAAAGATCCGCCATAGTTGATCAGGCGATAGGTGCCCGGTGGCAATTCAGTGGCCAAGGGATAGACTGTCACGGTCGCCGTACCCGCCAGAACCAGGTCCCCACCGATTTCAATCAGATCGTTCACCCCGGCACCCACCGTGGCATTATTGGTCAGGTTAAGGTTGAGCCTGGCCCCGTTGCTGAGTGTGAGGGAGGAACCGAAGGTGGCGGTTGCCGGGGAGGCGAAGCCATTCGGGCTGAGCGAGGTGTTGTTCGCAAAATACACTGGACCGGCATAAGTGCCGACACTGGTGAGTCCGCCCTCATTGACAGACAGAGTCCCGGTCAGGGTGTTGACCCCGTTCAGGGCCAGGTTGCCGGTGCCCACTTTGACCACGACCAGCGAGCCAGCATCATCCTGGAGGCTACCGCTGTAGCTGCTGTTCCCGTTATTTTCACCGATGGTGAAAATGCTGGTGGTCCCCGCTGCGCTGTTGATCACTCGACCGCCAGTGCCTATTAGAGCCTGCCAGCCCTCATTACGGCCGTTGAAGTCGAAAGTGCCACCAGTGATCTGCACCGCGCTTTGGAAATAAACTTGATCATTGCCTGTTCCGGCCAGTTGAACGGTACCGCCATTGACAAATAGTGCGGTGCCGCCCGAACCCTGGGCGACAGTATGGATAGCAGCTGTGCTTGGTTTGGCCAGAATCAGGGTGCCATTGTCAACTTGGGCACGGCCGGAGGCGTTGTCCGCGTTGCCGCCGAGAGTCAGAGTGCCGCTGCCGATCTGTGAGACAATGCTGTTTGCTTGAATGCGGCCATTGTAGACGTCGGCAGAACTATTCACGCGCAACATGCCTCCACCTTGAATGGAGGAGAGTGGCGAGAACTGATGGGTGCCTTGCAGCGATGCAACTGTTTGGGTCGAATTATTGAGGTTGAGCACGGCTCCGGCACTGCTGGAGAAACCTTGCATGCGCAGTGTGGAACTAGCCGGCAGGGCGAAAGGACTGCCCATGGTGACTGTGGCGCTGCTCAGAGTTGCACTTGCAAAGTCGTTGGTTCCGCTCAGGGTGACTGTGCCAGCCGTTCCATTATCAGCATTGAAATCAATGTCATAGGCGCCAGTAATTGGGCCGGAAATGGTACCTAAACTATTCTGGTATGCTGTGATGCGGGTCGGCCCCAGGAGGGTGACGGGCCCGCTGATTGTGCCGCCTTGCAATCGCAAGGCCCCGTAGCGGAAGTGGGGCGCAACGTCCAGACTGCCAAAGCCAATGACTTCTATGGGGTTGGTGATGGTGACGCCGTTGACATGCAACTGGCCATTGGTCTGGACACTCACCAGACCGCTGCCAAGTGCGGTAGCAGTTAAAGCTGTAACGCGGGAATTGGTGATAACCGTTGTGCCCGAATACAGGTTGGCGGCGTTGACAATGAAATTGGGAGGCTGAGGTCCGAGCGGTCCACTATACTGATAGGTAACCTGACCCAAACCAGCAATGCGGTTGGTGATCGTTATGGCAGTGGAACGGTCAAACACCAGCTGGCTGTTGTTGGTGACAAACGGCTGGTAACCCAGCGTGCCGGCCGTGCTCAAGTACCCACCACCCACTTGAACTATACCTTGATCAATGCTCAGGATATTGGTCACGGTATTGTTGGCACCGAGAACCAGAGTGCCGGCACCTTGCTTGGCGAGGTGAGAGCCACCCGCTCCGGTTATTGGAGTGTAGAGGACCAAAGTTGCACCGGAATCAACTGCGATCGTTCCGCCATTGGATCCGATCAGGATGCCTCGGTTCGCATCATCCAGAGCGGCATTGGCAGCGGCACGCAGACTGCCGCCATTGAGTGTCAGTTGGTCGGCGGTGAAAACGCCAGGATTGGCACCGAGGGCAGACTCCGATCCAAGGCGAAGTGTACCGCCAGTAACGATCGTTTTACCAAAATGGGCATTAAGGGTATCCAACGTCAACGTACCGGAGCCAGACTTGGTCAGGCTCATATTTCCTGCCAGGCCGCCGGAACCGGCAAAGGTGTAGTCCGTGTTGGCGTTCACCAGCAGGCTGGCGGGTTGCAGCACGCCGCTCAAGCTTACCGCCGGGCTCACGGAGCCGGCGTCGGTGAAGGAGACAGAATCAAACTGGCGGAAGCCTGCCGCCGCACCCCCGTTAAGCCAGGTTTGAGCCGCATTCAGATCCCAAAGATTGGCGGCACCGTCGCCCGCCCAAGTCAGCGCCAGCGAACTGCCAGTGAAACTCACCTGAATGACCCCGGCCGCCTCGGAAAGGATGGCGGTGTACCCGGATTCGTTCGCGACCGTCAGGTCGGCGATGGATCCGTTCTTGGTGCCGGAATAGCGCAGCAGGGTGTAATTGACCCCGAGAGCCGGAGCTCCGTTAAGGAAGTTGAACCGCACCAGCGTGGTGCCACTCAAGGTCAGATCGTGCACCTGCACCAGATCGTTGGTGCCGCCACCCACGGCGACGTTCCCAGCCAAATCAACATTGAGAATGGCGCCGTTAAGCGTGAGGCTGTTCGTGAACACCAGAGTGCCAGCCACGAAATCACGACCGGGGGAGACAATGGCACCAGAGGGAGCCACCACCAGGCCGGTGACCGTGCCGGAACCGGCCAGCATCTGATTGCTTTGCACGTTGAAACCGCTGGTAAAGGCGGAGACGTCCATCAGGGTACCGCTGGCCAGGAGGATGCGAGGGGTGCCAGCCAACACAGCGCTGTTGGATAGAATCAGCGTGCCGCTGTTGACCAGGGTGTCACCGGTGAACGTGTTGGTGCCTGTGAGGACGAGTTTGAGCGCGGAGTTTTTGATCAGGCTGCCAGGGCCGTCGATCGGCCCCATGATGCCGAGCAGGTTGCCACCGCCACCGATGTAGGCTGGGCCTTGCAAGGTTACCGGCCCGTTTTGCCAGGCGTCACCACTGTTGTTGTTCCAGATGCCGCCGCTTAGCAGCATGGTGCGTTTGACCAGCGGGTTCGCAATGGTGTTGCCAATCGCCCAGAAGTTATACACTGCATTGGAAGAAATGGTGATGGTCTTGGCCGGATCCCCCAAACGGGTGAAACCCTGGAAGGTGAGGGTGCCTTGGACAATGTCCACGTCTCCCAGTCCGGTGTCCTGTCCGGGTGTGTTGATGCCGATCTCAATGGAGTTGGTCTTGGTCAGCTTGAAACCATTGCCCACCAGAGATCCTGTGATGATGTCCCACCGGGTTTGCCCACCAAACAGGGTGTCGCCTGTGAGCGTGACAAGGCCTCGCAAGCCGAGGTTAACCAGCGAGGTGGCACTGCCATTGACCACCGCGCCCGCGTTGTCCACCCCGGTGCCTTGCACAAATACGGGTTCATACACGGCACCGTTGCCGTTCAGATCGAGCGTGGTGCCGGAAGCGAAGGTGGTGGCCCCGTTCGTGGCCCCCAGACCGTTGCTGTTCCCCAGCCGCAGGGTGCCGCCGGTGACGCTCACTGGTCCGAGGAAGTCGTTGTTGTTCCCGAGGAACAGCAAGCCGGTGCCCGTCTTGGTCAGACCGGTTCCGCCGGTGATCTTGCCGCCGCCACTGATGCTGTAAAGGCGCGCTGCGGTATCCACCGCAACCGAGCCCGGAGCCATTGTGCTGGACAGGTTGATTGAGGTGTAGGGGGTGCTATCGTTGAATAGCACATCGTCGGCGTTGAAGAAGCGATCAGGGCTGCCGCCTTTGGTCCAGTTGGTGGTGGTGAGGTCCCATATCACCGAGGTGCCTGAGCCGGTCCAGACCAGGCTTTCCGGACTGCCGCTCACGACCAGGTTGATCTGTCCAGCAACGCTGGTATCAATGGTGTAAACGTAACGCGTGGTGGCCGTGTTGTTCACAAACACGAAATTGGTCGGGTTGCCCATCAGAGAACCGCCATAATTGATCAGGCGGTAGGTGCCGGTCGCCAGTTGACCTTCAAGCTGGAAGAGGGTGATGGTGGCAGGCCCGTTCAGTACCAGGTCGCCCGCGACATTCAGCAGGTCGTTCACCCCGGCGCCTTCCGTGGTGGTGGCCGCCAGGTTGACATTGTACTTGCCCCCAGAATTGAAGATCAGGCTGTTCGAAAATCCAAGCGTGGCGGGAGCGGCGAATCCCGCTGGCGAGACTGTGGAGTTGTTGCCAATGGTGACGTTGCCTTTCACGGTGCCATTGCCGGCAATGGCCTGCCCGGAGGTGAGCACAAAACCCGTGCTGACTTGCGACACATCGAACACACCGCTGTTGTTCGGGACAATGGTGGTTGTCCCGGTCAGAACGGCGTTGGAGCCCAGTGCCAGCGTTCCGCCGTTGATCAGAGTTTGGCCGGGATAGTTCGCGGTGGCGTTCAGCCAGAGCCGGCCGGTTCCGTTTTTGGTGATCCCGGCAGCCGAGGCCTCACCTGAATTGTAAATGATCGGGGCTGTGATCGCGAGGTCGTTCTCCGCCTCGCCATCCTCGACTGTGAACACGTTGTTGTTCTGCCGCAGGTTGATGCTTGTGCCGGCGATGAACGAGGCGTTGGGACTCGCATAGGTGTTCACCTTCGTGGAGGATCCGAAGTCCAGACGACCGCTGGTATTGGTGGCTGAGAGGGTGCCTCCAGTCATTTCAATGGTGTTAAGGAAAATGGTGAGGTTTGCCGCTTTGGCATGGATGAGCGAACCCCCATTCAGGACGAGGTTGGTGACCACCGTGCCAGCAGTGTAACCCAGGGTGTCGGTCGCCAGCGAAAGCACCAAAGCACCGGATTCCACGACCAACTGATTACGGACGGCACCGGCTGCTCCGCCGGTGTTCAAGGCCAGAATACCACCCTGCACCCGGGTGCCTGCGCTGTGGGAGTTCAGGCCCCGGAGTTCCAGGGTGCCCGCGCCGGATTTAACCAGTGTGCCAGTGCCCGCCGCGTTATTGGTCATCACCCCGGCATACAGCATCGTCTTACCCTCAGGAACCTCAATGGTGCCAGCGCCGGTGCCGGTGGATGGCCCGATGTTGAAGCCGCGGTCGGCATGTACGGCCAAGTTGTCCAAGGCCAGGAGGCGGGCATTGTTCAATTGGACCTTGCCAGGCGTTGTGGCGGTTGGAATCGCTCCGAGACTGGCATCCGAGTTGATGGCCAGGGTGCCGCCCTGGATCACGGTGGCCCCCATGTAATCGTTGGCGTTGGTCACCGTCAGGGTACCGGTGCCCTGTTTGACCAGGGAGCCCGCACCCGCGATGCGGCCATTGCCGCCAAAGACATAGTCCTTCGTGGAATTGACGGTGATGGAGAGCGGGGCGACGGTCCCTTCCACAAGCACTGGCACATTGTTGGAGCCGGAATCGTCAAAGAGGGCCAGGTCCCCCGCACCGAAGAAATCCAGGGCCGTGCCATTCCACCAGTTTAACGCTGCGCTTTGCGCCCAAAGATTTGCCGCGCCATCGCCGCGCCAGACCAGATTTGAGCCGCCGCCGGCGAAGGTTGCCTTAACCAGGCCGCCAGAAACATCAAAGGACACGCCATAGTGTGTCTGTGCCGCCAGGTTTGCTGCTCCGCCTGTGATCGTGCCGCCATATTTGGCCAGTGTGTAGGGTGAACCCAGTGCCGGAGCGCCGGCCAGGAAGTTGAAGGAAACTGGAATCGTTCCATTCAGGGTCAGGTCGTTCTTGACGTCCACCAAGTCATTAGCCGTGCCGCCGACGGTGACGTTGTTTGTGAGGTCGAACACGAGTGCGGAGCCATCGCTTAAGGTGGTGCTGTTGGAGATAGTCAGGGTGCCGGCACCTAGCAGTGATCCAGCCGTGAGGGTGGCCCCCGCTTGCACCGTGACCGGGCTGCGGACTACGCCGCTGCCAGCCAGGCGCCCCCCGGCCACAATGACCGAGCCCACATTGGTTCCGATCGCGCCGTTCACCAGCAGGGTGCCGTCATTGACGGTTGTATCACCTGCGTACACGTTGTTATTGCCCAAGACCAGCAGGCCGCGTCCGGTCTTGCTCACACCGCCGGGACCGCTCAGCGCGCCGGAGAGAGTGATCTGGTAATCGCCGGAGTTCAATACTGTTGCGATCGGCTCGTTCGAGAGGGTGATCATGAGTGAACTCGCCCAGCTTTCCAGGGCACCCAGGGTGCCGCAGGAAAGATTCACCCGGTAGCCGCCATCGGTGGCCGTTGTCGTCAGTCCGTTGGCACCGAGCATCACGACACCCCCTGACAGGTTGAAGGTTTCATTGGTGCCCAGAATGGCCCCCGTGTTGCCAACCCCGTCCACCGCGATGCCTTTGGCGGTGATCAGACCGCCTGACACGAGGAGTTGTCCTCCCCCGTCGCTGCCCACATCAATATTGCCATTGGGCACATTCAAGACTCCCCCCTGCATCCGGTAGGTCGAAAAACCACCGCCCCAGTGGCCGATGCCAAGGTTTTTGTTGGCGTTGCCAAGCGTGACCGTCACTTCGCCGCCGGTTTGGAGCACATCTCCAGAAACATTGGAAGGATTGCCCAGCATCAAACGTGTGACGTTGATTTTTGCCCCATCGGCAAAGATGGCTTTGCCGTAATTGTCACGGCCAACCTCAAGACCTCCATCCGTGCCGCTGCCGACCGTGACGGTGCCGCTGCCATCAAAGGTCACCCCGTTGGTGTTGCGCACGCGGACCCAGCCTGTGCCGGTTATGTTGTTGGCCCAGGTTGCGGCATTGGTCTGCCACAAGTCCAGAATGCCATTGTCGATCACGCTGCCACTGCCCAGCGTGCCAGCATCAAACAGCCGCACCCAGCCATTCGCATTGATGATCCAGTTGCCAGTATAACCCGGGTTGGGAACTTGCAAATCGACCGGACGTTGGCCCGCATTCCCCAGCACCGTCAGACCGGCGCTGCCAAACAGGCCGCCCGTCAGGCGCACGATCGCATTGGCGTTGGCTTGTGCCGGGTTCAGCAGAGAGTCTGTCATCACATTGACCGGTCCGGTCCAGATTGCATATGGGTTGTTGGCGGATTGGGAACCTTCGGCACCGAGTGACCCGCCGTACAGGAAGATTTCGGCCGAGTTGGTGATGCCGTTGGTGAGACTGTCGTTGCAATATGCCCCCAAGGACGCTCCAGGGTAGACTCGGGCGATGGTGCTGATCTGGTTCTGGGTTGGGGCCTCCCCGTAAAGCCGTCCGCCAAGAACAACGTACTCGGAAATATTGCTCACGGGACCGCGGAAGGGCAGATGCCAGCTGCCTACCTTGGTGAACTTGAAATTGTTGCCGTTGACGTAACCGCCACTGCCAATGTCGAAGCGGTTATTGATGGTGCCTAACGTGGTGTCTCCCAGCATGATCAGGTTTTTCACGCCAGATTTGGTTCCATCCAATGTCGTTGCGGAGGTGTTACGAATCGCGCCCTGGCCGTCAGGGCCGGCTCCGCTGACCACGTACGTATAGCCTTTGACACTTTGATCAATGGACCCGACGTCGATGGATCCAGTGTTCGTCGCGGTGATGGTGGTGCCATTGGCACCCAACGCACTGACGTTGCCCACCTTCACAATGCCTTCGGTTACAAAGGTACCTCCGCTGTAGGTGTTGGCATTGCTCATGATCAGTGTGCCAGGACCTTCCTTGACCACCACGCCGCCCGCGATCAAGCCGTTGCCAGAGAAAATGTAGTTACTCGTGGAACTAACGGTGAGAATCGACGGAGCCACGCCTTGGGCCAGATTCACAACGTTGTTGACCGCCCCGCTGTCATTGAATACCACAGAGTCACCGTTGCGGAAGACATCCGGTTGCCCACCGTTGCGCCAGTTTGGAGAAAGGGCGATATCCCAGCGGTTGCTGGCCCCGTCGCCCGCCCAGACCATATTGGCACCGGCACCGCTGAAAGTAACTCTGATTTCGCCGGGCACAGTGTCATCGAAAGTGGCGGTGTACCGGGTACCGGTGGCCACGAGATTCGCCGCGCCGCCGATCATCGTTCCGCTGAATTTGATGATCGTGTAGGTTCCGGGAATCACGGGTTTGCCATCGAAGAACGCGAAATTGACCTGAACGTTTCCGGCAATGACCAAGTCCTGGGCTTGCAGCAGATCATTGGCACTACCCACGGCGGTGGTGGTGCTGGAGAGATCAAAGCCCAGGATGGCTCCGTCGTTGAGGTTAAGGGGGCCGTTGGTGAAGGTCAGTGTGCCCGCCACCCCATCGCCACCAGGGAGAACCCCTGAATTGGCACCGGCGGTGACAATACCCTTGGCCGCGCCAGCGCCCGCAATTGCCTGACCGGCGGGAATGAGGTAGCCGGCAGCCAGCGCGGTGGCGTCAAAGATGGCCCCGGAAGCCACCAATACCAGCGGGGATCTGGCATTTGAACCGGTGGGCTCCATGAGCAGGGAACCGGCATTCACCAAGGTGTTGCCAGTGTAGGTGTGAACGGCCGCCAGCGACAGGATGCCGCCGTTGTTCTTGGCGAGGTTGCCCGCACCGGAAACCACTCCAGCCAGACGCAAGGTGGCATTCTTTCCAGCATCAATCCCAAAGTTGAAATTGGCCGTTCCGGATGCCAGGTTGATGGAGCCGGTGAGCGTTTCCACCAGACTCGCGCCGGCACCCGCGTTGCCGGTGTTGATGACAATGGAAGCTCCACTGTTGACGGTCACTGGTTCGGCGGCAAAGGTGGTGTTGGCGGCGGTTTTGTACTCCAGATTTCCGTTCACTGTGGTGCCGGAACCGGTGCCGCCGAGGGCATTGGCATGCTGTGCGGAAAAGGTGCTGCCGACGCCGACTGTGGTGGAGCCTGTGTAATCGTTATCGCCGCTGAAAATCTGCCAATTGTTGCCACTGCCAGGATAGACAGTGGAAATGCTGATGGGTCCCCGCATGCGGGCCGCAGTGTTTCCCCCGGCCATGCGAACCGTATAAGTGGGTGTGCCAGCAGTGGAGGTGATGGTGCCGGAGCCTCCGTTTATGGCTCCTTTGATGATGGAGTTGCCATTCAGATCCAACGTGCCACCGGTCATAGTCACCACACCGTTAGTGCTGCCCAGCACGGCTGCGCCACCCAGCTTTAGCGTGCCAGCTGCCACAGTAGTATTGCCGGAGTAACTGTTTGTGTTATTGCTAAGGGTGACGGTGCCGGCGCCCGCATTGCTGATGGAACCGGAGCCGAGAATGAGGTTGGCAAAGGTGGGGGAGTCGGAACGGCTGAAGGTCAGTGTGCCATTATTGGTGATGGCACCGCTGCCGGGGGCACCCATTGCGCCGTTCACGCCGAGTTGCAGGACGCCGTTGGCATTGATGGTCCAGTTGGCTGCGTAGCTGGTATTGTTGTTGGTTAGTGCCACAATGCCGTTGGCAGTTCCGACGCTTGTCACGGTGAGCCGGGCGGTATTGGTTATCGGTGAGGAGATCAGCAGGATTCGGCCGGCGGAATTGCCGTCCAACGTCGAAGGGGCGAGTGCGTTGATGGCGCCCGCCAGCACGCAGGTGTCCGGGGTTACCCCAACTGAAAATTGAGCGACCGTTCCCCCATTCAGGATCAAGTTCGGCACTGTGATGGGGCCGGGTGTTTTAAAGGCCAGTGTACCGCCTCCATTGATAGTCAGATTGTTGGCAGCAAAAGTGGCGCTTCCGCTCGTGGGAGTGCGCAGGACGTTTGTGCTGGTCAGGTAGTCATTGCCGGTAGCTGGGGCGGTGGTGGAGTTCCAGTTCCCCTTGGTGTTAAAAGATGTTGCTCCCGCAGCATCCGAGTTGGTCATGGTGATGCTGGCGGCCCGGAGGGATCCGGCAGCCATCACAAGACTGCAAACGTAGGTCAGCGTCCGCAGGGCACGGAACGCCACGCAGGTGGAACTGGAGGTTTTCATGGTTTTTTCAACTGGAAACACTGCTGTTAAATTGGGAATGCGTCTTTAGAACTGGGTGGCTGGACTGGTCAGCCGGTAAAATCGGTTGCCGCCTGTTGGCAATGAGTAGTAAACTTGCATGGTTTGGTTAGAGGCAACATCCGTTACATTAGTCAAATTCTGCCAAGAATTCAACCCAAAACTTTCATTGCGCTGGATACTGTAGGAATGACCAGCCAAAACCTCAAAAGTAAGGGTGATTTGCTGAATCGAAGCGTCAGGTCCGGTGATGGCAACCTTGAAGGAGCTATGCGCATCCTGCGGATTTGTGCCGAGACGGTATTCCTGCCAATCTGACAACCCATCGCCATCCTGGTCCGCCCCTGCCAGGAAAAGCCTGGCCACCTGGCTGGTGGTCGCGCCGGAAGTATTGGTTATAACAACATAGTATGCACCGACTTGTGAGGAATTAGCATTGGTCAGAACAAGCGTGGCATTCGTGGCGTCCGCCAACGGTTGCTGGTTGTGTTGCCATTGGAAGAACAACGGTGGTGTTCCGCTAGCGGTGACACTCAGAGAATAATTCGTTCCGGCAAGGATTTCCGCGCTTTGCGGTTGCACCGTAACCACCGGGGCCTCTCCCAAGCTCAGCCAGGCCGGAGCGCTGGTGATGGCACCCGCCAGATTGCGGGCCACCAATTGGTAGCTCCCAGCGCTACTCGATTGAGCATTGGTGATGACCAATGTGCTGTTCGTTTCTCCGAGGAGAGAGGTTTCGTTGAACCTCCATTGGTAGGTGATTTGTCCCCCTCCCATGGCCAATCCAGCAAAACGGGCTTCTGCCCCAACATCCAACAGCAAATTGGTTGGGGTAAATACCCACCCCGGCGGCTCGTTGACATAAAGGTAAGCGGTTTGGCTGGCCATGGTACCCACTTGGTTGGTGGCCACCACCGTGTACGCACCCACATTTTCCATTTGGGCGTTGGTGACCGTCAGGGTGGCATTGGTGGCGTTATTCAGGTTGGTGCCATTGAATGACCACTGGTATTTGAACGCCATGGTGGTCAGCCCCGCGCCCGGGGAGGAGGGCACACACACCAGTTTGAAAGCGGGGTTGGACCCCGGCACCAGCATTTGGTTGGTGAGTGGTTCCATCACCGTCAAATACGTCCGACCGCTGAGGGGGGTGCTGCCAAAAGTGTTGGTGATCAACACTTCGTAATAGCCGGCATTGTTGGTCAGGGTGCCGGTGATCGAGAAGACGCTGGTGGTCTCTGAGAGCAGCATGTTGGTGAGAATGGAAAACCCATTCTTGCGCCAACGGAAATTCATCGGGAGGGCACCATTCACCTCAATCGCATAGGTCACTGGGGTCCCCACCAGCACCACCAGGTTGGTGGGGAATGGACCCTTCATGATGATCGGCCGAGTTTTGACTTCCACCACCACAGAGTCGCTCACGGTGGTGCCGAAATTATCCGCCACCATCACATCATAGGTTCCCGCCTGGGCTTCCTGAGCCCCGGTAATCGCGTAGGTGACATTGGTGGCGTTGGGCAGATTCACCCCCGCCTGTCGCCATTGGTAACGCAACGGAGTGGTGCTGACGGCAGTCACGCTCAACGTAGTGTTGCTCCCGGCGAAGACCGACAAGCTCCGTGGTTGCTCCATGATCAGCGGTTGCAGGCGGACGCTCACCACCGCAGTCTGGCTGGTGGCCACCGACACCTCATTGCTTACCATGAGGACATAATTTCCAGCATTGGTGGGCTGAACGTTGAACAGCGATAGGCTGGATCCGGTGGCTCCTGGCAGCGGTGCTCCATTGAAAAACCACTGGGCACGGGTGGCGTCGCCTTTGATGACCGCATTCAAGTTGGTGCTTTGATACGGAAACAGCATGGTCAGAATGCTCGGCTGAGTGGTGAAACCAGCCGCTGCCTGCACCAGCACCGTGGCCCATTCACTGGCCACCACCCCTTCGGGCGACATGATCAGCACCTGATAAGCTCCGGCGTGGGCATATTGAACAGGGGCCAAGCCCAGTTGGGCATTGGTTGCCCCTTCAACATTGACTCCGTGGTACTTCCATTGGTAGCCGAAGGGGCCGTTCCCGGTGACTGCCACCATCAGGTTGCTGGAGGAGCCCAGCACCAGTTTTAAGCTGGAGGGCTGGATGACGATGGACGGAGGTTGCGTGACCAGGTAATTGGTGCCCGGGGTGGGGCGGGCGGCGATCCAGTTGGTGGGCTCATTGCCATACAGGGAGGGGGTTACGCGGGTCAGTCCCGCCCCGGTGCCATCGGCCAGCGCTGGCCATGGGCCGGTATCGCGATAGTGAACCCGTTCCACCAATGCATAAGGCACGTTGTTGCTATTGGCCAAGTCGGGTTTTTGCAATTCCACTACGCCTTGGTCATTGGGAAGACTCCCCGACCAGGGACCGAAAATGCGCGTTGCTGCGGGAATGCCATACAACGACCGCAATGATTGCAGGGCGGTCAGGTTGGTGGCAGGGTCGAAGCCGCAGACCAGCACGGATTCCGCAGGGGCCAGCCAGGTGTTGACGGGGAAATCGTAATCCACCGCGCTGCGCAAACGCCAGGCGTTGGTGGGCTCTGCCAGCGTGAACAGGGGCACGTTGGTGGCAGCCAGGTTCAGCAATTCCACGTAGGCGGTGGGATTGGTGTTGCCTGAGATTGCAACCGGATGGAACATGATTTCGCTGATGACCACTGGACCCACCAAGGGTCCCGCATTGTTCGTGCCCAGGCTGAGGGATGCCTCCGGCACCAATTCTTCCTCGCCCATGGTGTTTACGTGGCGGCCAAGACTGCGGCCGTTTTCAGTGGGTCCGAAAGCAAACCCATGCAGGTAGCCAGTCAGATTGTCCGCTGCATCCGCGCTGAAGAGGTAAACCCCATCTCCGGTGGAACTGAGGCTGAAGCCGGTGCCATTGGCGTTGAAGTCGGTTTCCTTAAAGACCACATAAGCGCCCGGTGCAAGCAGGGTGCTCGGCGGAATGCGGTACTTGCGGGGCAGGGCCAGGTCATCCGTCAGCAGCCAGCCGCTGATGTCAATGACACTGGTGCCGTAGTTGTACAATTCCACACTATCCTCCAGCGGAGGGTCGGTGTGCGCCAAGACCTCGTTGATCACCACCGTCGGAGGGATTAGGCCAAGTGGCTCGTCGCTGCCGGGGGTGCCATGAAGCGTGCTGTTGGCCCGCCAGTTCCCGCGATTATTCCAAGCGTCGGGTGTGGCTTGCTCATCAGCCACCATGAGGGAGAAACCTAGCCCATCCGTGAGTGGGTACCAACTGTTGTTGTAAGTGAAATCCAAGATCTCCTCCCCGTTGGCGTCCAGCAGTTGGAGGCGTTCCCCCGCGTTGTCCAGCGAACCGCTGAACACCCCGGCCAGGACGATATTGCTTCCGTAGCGGCTGGTGAAGGCCGCTGGATTTTTCACCACTAGAAGACGTTGGCCAGGAGGCAACTGAGTGACTGCACCCGTGCTGAAGTCAAAATCAACCCCGTTCGCGAGACGGATACCCGCCAGGTTTAGAGGGATGGTGGTCGAAATATTGCGCAGTTCCAGATATTCGTATTCGGAGGCAGGGTACGCCCCCCCGGGGGCGGGATTATACATGACTTCGGTGATGCGCAAGAATTGCTGGGCCAGGCTGGGATTGCCAGGGTAGGTCAGGCTGAAGTTGGTGCGACCGCTTGGTTCCAACAGCATGAGGGTTTCGCCCCGGGCCGAGAGTTGGCCCTTGTAGGGGCCTACCACAAAGCGTCGTTCCCCCGCTTTGGGACTGGCGGTGCGGGTTCGGAATGCCTTGACATCCGGCGACACGTAGAGACGGGTTCCAGCCGGAATAACAGTTCCCGGCATGAACGTAAAATCAATGGCACCAGTCAGTTGCCAGAGTGAGATATCCAAAGCGTAGCTGTTGGTGTTCAGCAACTCCACATACTCGTGGGCCTGGTTGCCGCCGACGGGATTAAAGTCCACCGCCCCGATTTGCAGGTTGGCTCCCGCCGGTTGTTCCGTGGCGATGTTGCCCGCGTTGACCTGGCTGACATAAAGATAGGCGCGCCGCCCAGGCAGGTAGTCATTTTTGATCCGACCAACTTCATTGGTCAGGTTGCGCAACGGGCTGCTGGGCACCCAGGCGGCAGTGCCCCACTTGGCCAGATCCAGCGCGGCATCCGCCAGGAGCAGATTCTCATAGTATTCGATGCGCGCCCGCAATTTGTCCTGGCTGTTTGGCGTGCCGGGTGGCTGCAGGATCTGATCCATCAAAGTACGCGCCCGCCGCTTGAGCATGGAGTAGAGATTGGGGTCG
>CAIYYI010000497.1 GCA_903930345.1 uncultured Verrucomicrobiota bacterium | reverse complement strand
GGCCGGTTCCGGCACAGGCAGTTTTGCCGACGGCCCGACCGCAACGGCGCAGTTCAATAGTCCAAAAGGCGTGGCGGTGGATGCGAGCGGGGCTGTCTATGTGGGAGATACCGGCAACTCGCTCATACGGAAGATTGCCCTGTCCACGCTGCCTTTGGTGCTCGCCCAGTCGGGTATTGGCGGCGCCAGCCCGACCGCTGGCAGCCTCAGTGTGAGCAACTTGGTGCCTGAGACGACCTACTACTACCGTGCGATCGGCACCAACGTGGCGGGCACCAGCTACAGCGACTACCTCAGCTTCCAGACGCTGGCCCTCAACCGCGCGCCGGTGCTGGTGACGCCCGTTACCAACCAGTCGGCCATCTACGCCGCCGCCTTCAGCCTCACCTTCCCGGCCGGCACCTTCGTGGATCCGGACGGCAACGCCCTTTCCTACACGGCCACCAGCCTGCCGCCGGGCATCTTGTTTGATGGCCCGACGCGCACCTTCGCCGGCACCCCCACGGCGGCGGGTAGTTACTCCGTGGCGCTCGTGGCCAGCGATGGCCAGGTGCCGCCGCTCAGCGCCACCAACGTCTTCGCGCTCAACGTCGCCAAAGCCCCGGCCAGCGTGGACTTGTCGGCCCTGAGCCAGACTTACACCGGCACCAACCTCGCCATCATCACCGCCACCACGCCGAGCAACCTCACCGTGGTCGTGACCTACAACGGCACCACGAACCGGCCCGTTCCCGCCGCCAGCTACACGGTCATTGGCACCGTGGACGATCCGAACTACGCCGGCAGCGCCACCAATACGCTCGTCGTGAGTCCGGCGGCGCTCAGCGTGACGGCCAACCCACAGACCCGCCAGTATGGCGCGCTCAACTCGCCGCTGACGGTGAGTTACAACGGCTTCGTGAACAGCGAAACGCCGGCGGTGCTTACCACGCTGCCCGGTTGCATCACGCCGGCGACGTCCGTTTCCCTGGTGGGACCGTATATCATTACGCCCTCCGGCGGCGTGGCCAGTAACTACACCCTCAGTTACTTCACCGGCACCCTGACTGTCACCAAGGCTCCGCTCTTGGTCGTGGGCGACCCGGCCAATCGGCCTTACGGTCACACCAACCCGGTGTTCACCGCCGTCATGACCGGCGTGACGAACAACGACAACCTCACCGTCACCTTCAACACCTTCGCGACGAATACCTCGCCCGTCGGCGAGTATCGCATCGCGCTGATCTTGCAGGACCCGGCTGGCAAGCTCGGCCAGTATAACGTCATCCTGCGCAGCGCCATGCTGACGGTGGACCCGGCGCCGCTGGTCGGCACCGTGGCCAGCGAGAGCCGGCCCTACGGCAGCACGAACCCGGTGTTCACCCTCACCTACTCCGGCTTCCGCAACGGCGAAGGCACCAACCTCCTGGCCGGCACCCTGGCCTACGCCTGCACAAACAGCACCGGCGTGACCGTCGGCACGAACACGCCCGCCGGCACCTATCCTATCAGCGTGACCAGCGGCCAGACCGCCACCAATTACACAGTGACCTATGTGGACGGCACCCTGACCCTCACCCCGGTGAGCCTGGTCGTCACCGCCGATCCCACCAACCGCCTCTACGGCAGCGCCAACCCGGCCTTGACCGGCTCCGTGACCGGCCAGGTCAACGGCGACAACGTGAGCGCCACCTACGTCACGACGGCCACGCCCGCCAGCAGCGTGGGCGCTTACACCATCTACCCGGTGTGGAGCGATCCGGACACCAAGCTGCCCAATTACACCCTCACCACCAACCTCGGAACGCTGACCGTCAACCCGGCGGCCCTCTCCGTCACCGCGGCCCACCAGACCCGGACTTATGGCGCGACCAATCCGCCCCTGACCGGCGCCCTCGTCGGCGTGGTCGGCGGCGACACCATCACCGCCACATACAGCGCCGCCGCCAGCGCAACCAGCCCGGTGGGTGGCTACAACATCCTGCCGGCGCTAAACGACCCGGGCTCACGGCTGGGCAATTACACCGTGTCCCAGACCAACGGCACCCTGAGCGTCACGGCCACGGCCCTGGCCGTCTCGGCGGACAATAAGAGCCGGGCCTACTGCGACACCAACCCGGTGTTCACCGTGAGCTACGCCGGCTTCATGAACGGCGAGAGCACCGCGGTCCTCGGCGGCACGCTGGTGGTGACGTCCACCGCCACGGCCGGCAGCCCGGTCAATACCTACCCGATCGACGCCTCGGGCTACACGGCCACCAATTACAGCCTCAGTTACACTGCCGGCACCCTCTCGGTCACCTCGGCGGTGCTGACGGTGACGGCGGATAACCGGAGCCGGACCTATGGCGAGACCAACCCGGTGTTCACCGCGAGCTATTCCGGCTGGCGCAACGGCGAGGACACCAATGCGCTGGGTGGGACGCTGGCACTAAGTTGCACCGCCGAGGCGAGCAGCCCGGTGGGCGGCTATACCATCGTGCCGTCGGGGTTAAGCGCGGCCAACTACTCGTTCAACTATGTGAACGGCACCCTCACCGTTCACCCGGCCACCATGCTGGTGGCGGCGGACGACCAGAGCCGGGCCTACGGCGCCACCAACCCGGGGTTCACCGTGAGTTACCGCGGCTTCGTCAACGGCGACACCACCAACGTGCTGAGCGGAGCGCCCGAGCTGACCACCAGCGCGGACACCAACAGCCCGGCGGGAAGCTATGACCTCGTGGCGGCCGTGGGCACCCTGAGCGCGACCAACTATGCGCTCCAGTTCACCAACGGCACACTAACCATCATGCCGTACGCGCTAATCGTGACGGCGGACAACGAGAGCCGCACCTACGGCGCCACCAACCCGGGGTTCACCGTGAGTTACCGCGGCTTCGTCAACGGCGAGACCGCGGCCGACCTGGGCGGCACGCTGGTGGTGACGTCCACCGCCACCGCGGGCAGCCCGGTGAACACCTACCCGATCGCCGCGTCGGGCTACACCTCGACCAATTACAGCCTCACCTACGTGCCCGGCACCCTGACGGTGACCCAGGCGCTGCTCACGGTGAGCGCCAACAGCCAGACTCGGGCCTACGGCGCCGCCAACCCGCCGCTGACCGGGACCCTGGCCGGCGTGGTCAACAGCGACAACTTGGCCGCCACCAACGCGACCGCCGCCACCGTGGCCAGCCCGGTGGGCACTTACAACATCGTGCCCGGCTTCAACGATCCTGACACCCGGCTGGGCAATTACAGCGTCACCACCAACCTCGGCTTCCTGACGGTGACCCAGGCCGTGCTGACTGTGACGGCGGACAACCAGTCCCGCGGCTACGGCCAGCCCAATCCGACGCTGACGATCACTTACGGCGGGTTTGCCAGCGGCGACACCGCCGCGTCCCTGACCACCGCCCCCACCGGCACGACCTCGGCGACCAACGGCTCGCTGCTGGGCGGCTTCCCGATCGTCCCGGCCGGCGGGGTCGCGAGCAATTACTCCTTCACTTACGTCAACGGCACGCTCACCGTGACCAAGGCCCCGCTGCTGGTGGTCGGCGACGATGCCGCCCGGCCCTTCGGCCAGACCAACCCGCTCTTCACGGCCTTCCTGACCGGCCTGGTGCCCGGCGACGACATCACGCCGGTGTTCTACACCGCGGCGACGCCCACCAGCCCGCTGGGCCGCTATGACATCGAGATCTACCTCAACGACCCGGATGGCAAGCTGGCGTTCTACGATGTCACCATGTGGGGCGGCCGCCTGACGATCGCCCACGCGGTGCTGACCGGCACGGTGGCCAGCCAGGGCCGCGCCTACGGCCAAACCAACGCGCCCTTCGCCGTGACCTACACTGGCTTCATCCAGCCCTCGGACACCAACCTCCTGCAGGGCACGCTAACCTTCGCCTGCACCAACGCGGCCGGTGCGCCCGTGGGCGCCGGCACGGCCGTCGGGGCCTACCCGGTCCGGGTCACCACGGCGCAAACGGCGACCAATTACACGGTGCAATATGTCAATGGCACCCTGACTGTGACGCAGGCGGTGTTGCTGGTCACCGGCGACAATGCCGCGCGGGTTTACGGCGCGACCAACCCGGCGCTGAGCGCCCACCTGAGCGGGTTCGTCAATGGCGAGACCAACTCGGCCCTGGGCGGCACCCTGGCCGTCACCACGCCGGCCACGCTCACCAGCCCCGCGGGCAGCCAGCCGATCACCCCGTCGGGCCTGACCTCGGCCAACTATGCCATCCACTTCGTGGACGGCACGCTGACCATCACGCCGGCCGCGCTGAGCGGCCAGGTGGACGCGGCCAGCCGCGCCTACGGCGACACCAACCCCGTTTGGACCGTGACTTACACCGGGTTGCTGAATGGCGACACCACCAGCGTCCTGGGGGGTGCAATGCTCTTCAGTTGCCTGGACACCAACGGCGCGGCGGTGGACACCAACGCGCCCGTCGGGAGTTACGCGCTCCACGTCGTAACGGGCGCCACGGCGACCAATTACACAGTGAGCTACCTCGACAGCACCCTGACGGTGACCCCGGGCGTCAGCGCCACCACCTTGGCCTCAGCCTCAATCCGGCCACCTACGGGTCGAGCGTGACCTTCACCTCCACCGTCTGGCCAGCCACCGCCAGCGGCACGGTGACCTTCAAGGAGGGCGCCAACACCCTGGGCACGGGCACCTTGAGCGGGGGCGCGGTTACCTTCACCACCAGCGGCCTGACCGTGGGCGCCCACAGCCTCACGGCCGCATACGGCGGCGACTCCAATTGTGCCGCCAGCACCAGCAGCCCGCTGACCGCGACCGTCATCAAGGCATCCTTGATCGTGACTGCGGATGCCAGGAACCGGGCCTATGGCGCAGCCAACCCGACCTTCACCGGCACGCTCACCGGCATCCTCAACGGCGATGACATTACCGGCCTCTACACCACGGCGGCCACCAGCGCCAGCCCGGTGGGGACCTACGACATCGTGCCCGCGTTCAGCGATCCGGATGGCAAGCTGGGCAACTACAGCCTCACCACCAACCGGGCGCTGCTGACCGTCACCCAGGCCGCCTTGCTGGTGACTGCAGACGACACGAACCGGTTGTATAGGGCGACCAATCCCGTGTTCACCGCCAGTTACAGCGGTTGGCTCAACGGCGACACGACGGCGGTGCTGGACGGGGCGCCCGCCCTCACCAGCACGGCCACGGTGGCCAGCGCCGTGGGCGGTTACCCGATCGAGGCCGCCCTGGGCACGCTCACGGCCACCAACTACAGCTTTGCCTTCACCAACGGCACCCTGACGGTGAGCACGGCAGCCTTGACGATCACGGCCCACGCCACCAACCGCGTGTATGGCGCAGCCAACCCGACCTTCACCGGCACGCTCACCGGCATCCTCAACGGCGATGACATTACCGGGCTCTACACCACGGCGGCCACCGGCGCCAGCCCGGTGGGGACCTACGACATCGTGCCCACCTTCAGCGATCCGGACAGCAAGCTGGGCAACTACAGCCTCACCACCAACCGGGCGCTGCTGACCGTCACCCAGGCCGCCTTGCTGGTGACTGCAGACGACACGAACCGGTTGTAT
>CAIYYI010000496.1 GCA_903930345.1 uncultured Verrucomicrobiota bacterium | reverse complement strand
CACGCGGCCTACAGGAGCGGTGATACGTGCTTGTAGGCCGCGTGCCCTCACGCGGCGCAGTGTGGGCGTTTCCATCGGAGTGTGAAATATCCGGGCTGGAAGCAGGAGCTTCGCCGCGACCCACTCGCCTTCCCGGCGACCCGAGAAAAAGAATCCGCCAATGATGCCCAGCACCAGAAAGTAAACCGGAGCAAACGTGGCGGCAGAATCCGGGTCGGCGCGAATAAACCAAACCATAACGCCGCTCGCGATGGCTACCAGAACCATGCTGGCAAATACGTTGAACAAGCTGGCCGCGAGGCTGCGGTTAATCGTTCGCATCGTAATCCTATTGTTCCGCACGCAAGCCGCTTCGTCAACTTCCCAGCAATTCTCATTTATGGGCGAGATGGGCCAGCCGGGTGAGGGCACCCGGCCTACAAGATGGCGGTTTTACGGGGGATGTAGGCCGCGTGCCCTCACCCGGCTGGGGGTAACAGGGCCATAATGAGAATTGCTGCCCGGTGCGTCCGCAGGAAAAGGTTCATCTCCCCCTCGGCGTCAGCCAGGTTCTTCACCGGCAGAATGAATAGTCTCAGTTGCACCTTATCACACCAAAAATCGCGACCGCTGCGCGGACACTCTTTTCCCCCCGCGCCCACACGCCAGCACTCTCACGCCAGCTCCGCAGGCAGGCGTCGCTCGTCCCTCGCTCCGCCACGCCTGCTCCGCTCTGTTTCTGCTCTTGAGCTCACTGACCTGGGGGCAGGACGGAGCGGAACCCAACGTAGGCGTACCCGTGGTCCGGCGTGATGAGGCCGCGGGCCGCCGCCCGGCAGCCGAACGCGTCGCCGAGCCAACCGCCGCCCCGAACCACGCGGCCCGAGCCTGACGCAACACCACGCGGATCTGTCCCTCCAGCATAGGGCGTCCCGTCATACCAATCCCAACACCACTGCCACACATTCCCTGCCATGTCATATAACCCATACCCGTTCGCTGCAAATGAACCCACTGGACTCGTGTAGGGATAGCCGCCGTTCGTGAAAGCTGCGTTGAAGCCGTTCGGCCCCAAATCATAGCTGTAGCTGCCTGTATCTCCATAGTAGTTCGCGTTCGTCTGCGAGATCAGGTTGCCCCACGGAAACCGCTGCCCGCTCAACCCGCCACGCGCCGCCTTCTCCCACTCCGCCTCCGTCGGTAACCGATACCCCTTCGCTCCCCAATTCACATACACCGTCACCTCCCCATTCGTATAAACCTTCGTCAACCCAGCATCCGTATAATACACCGGCGTCTTCCCCGCCTGCTGCGACCGCGCATTACACCACTTCACACAGTCATACCAGTCCATACTCTGCACCGGATGATTTGCCGCTTTCCCGGCACCATTATTCAAACCATAGCCGTGATTGGTGGCGTAGGCATACACCCCCTGCCACTGGCTCCACGTCACCAGATTCGTGTCCATGTAAAATGCCGATACATAGACGCTCGTCGGGATAGCGTCGCTGTCGCCATCCAGCGCGTCCCCCATCGTAAAACTGCCAGCCGGAATCAGCACCATGCCGTTAGTGCCGCTGGTTGGCGGGTTGGTGCCGCTCCCCGAACCAATGGCTTGCAACGTCACTCCGGAGTATGAGTCAAATCCGTGGAGCATGATGTACCAGTCCCCCGCAGCCGGGTTG
>CAIYYI010000495.1 GCA_903930345.1 uncultured Verrucomicrobiota bacterium | reverse complement strand
TTCATGGACTTGGTGCTGGCATTGGTCAGCGGCCAGAACACCAGCTTGAAGATCACGGTGATCGCAATGATGGCCAGGGCATAGGAAAGCTTGAAGTTATCGTGCAACCAGTTCATGGAGAGCAACAGGGCCTTGGCAAAAAAGCCAAAGAACCCGTCGAAATTCATGATCAGGTCAAGTTTGTTGTTCATCTCCGCCCCCAGCTTGGCGAGCAGATGGTATTCCTTGGGGCCGGTATAAACCGTGAAGCTGCGCTCCACAAAATTATTCGTGGACTGGGCCGCCAGCACCAGGGAGGGATAGTACAGGCTGCCCACCAGCGCATGCGGAGTGGGCAGCGCGTTGGGATAGCGCTGGCGCTCCAGGGCGGTGGGCGGGGCGAGTTCAATCCGGCGCACCAGAAACCGGTTGGCAGGCTGCTGCGGAATGGTGGCGATGGTGAAGAACTGGTTGTGCATCGCCGTCCAGTGCACCGCCGCCGCCGGGGACTCGTACACGGCGACCGGCCCGCTGAAGTTGCAACTGCAACCGCCGCCGCTGAAAATGGAACCGCTGACATCGTGCCGGGAACTGCCATCGTAGTGGTAGGCCCCGAGCAGCAGTTCATTGTCAATCGCGTTCAGCGGGGTGGCGGCGCCGGCAATCGTCTCCAAGGAAGGCACCGCCAGGGGGGTGTTCAGCGTGTTTTCAAGACGCACGACCACCTGCATGAGGTAATTCGTGGCGGGGGTGAAGGTCTTGACGATCTTCAGGCCGGAAGGAAGCAGTTTCTCCGCCACCACACTCCCCCGCTGCTGGCGCAGCAGGTACTGGCCATCGCCCGTGATTTCCGGCGCGCCGGTGAAGGCAAAGAGCGTGGGGGAGGTCTTGCCATTGAGCTGGATGAACTCCGGGCCGACGGTTGACTTGCCATCCACCTCGGCTGGGTACTTCTTGAGTTCGACATATTTGACGCCGCCCCCCTGGCTGGTGAAAGTGTAGCGGAGGAGATCGGATTCCAGCACCACGGTCTTGTCGGCGCTGGTCGGCGTGGCCACCGCGCTGGCAAACACGTTCGTGGCGGCGGCTTCCAGAATGGCGTTGGGCGCCGTGTTGGTGCTGACCGGCAGCCTGCTGGAAGCCCGGCCCACCTGGTTCGTCTGGGGCGGCAGCGGCTTGGGCGGCCAGATGCGGTTGACGAGCGGGAACCACGCCATCATCAGCGCGAAAGAAGCCACCAAAACGAGGATTGATTTACGGTCCATGCGGATTCGGTTTCACTAAGATTACAATATTTTTGACACAGAGAGCGGCGGCACTGGATCACAGCCGCAACCGCCCCAGGGATGGCAACGGCCCACCCGGCGCACCGCCAGCCAGGAGCCCCGCAGGGCACCATGGCTCCTCACCGCCTCCGTGGCGTACACGGAACAAGTGGGATGGTAACGACAGCCCGACCCCGGGCCGCACAGCCAGGCCAGCAACGGCGAAAGCGCCCAGCGATAAACGCGGAGCGCCCACAAAACAAAATGCTGTGCCGCATTCACGGCGCAGGGCTTTCCCTCAACAGACGGGCCTTGCGGAGGGCTTGGAAAAAATCCCGCTCCACACCGGCATAGCTCTGTCCGGCCATTGATTGACGCGCCACCAGAACCATATCCACCGGCAGGCTGATACTGGCCTGGTTGCGCCGGTAAACCTCGCGCATGAGGCGGCGGCTGCGGTTGCGCACCACAGCACCCCCCACCTTGCGACTGGTCACCAGCCCCAAACGGCCCGCACCACCGCCCACCACCGGCTGCCAGTTGAAAATCAGGCTGCCTGCCACCACCCGCTGCCCACCCACCTTGAGGCGTGCAAAGTCCCGCGACTGCTGAAGTCGGCGCGCGCGCGGAAAAGCCGCAGAACCGGGGCAGGGTTCAGCCATGAGGCAAATTACACCGGAGTCAGGCGCTTGCGCCCCACCCGACGGCGATTGGCCAGGATACCCCGACCGCTTTTGGAGGCGCTGCGGTTCAAGAATCCGTGTTGACGTTTCCGCCGCATTTTCGACGGTTGATATTGGCGTTTCATGTCTTTCTTACTTGCTGTCCAAAGGTTCCGTGCGTGATCCCCGGCGACAGTTTGCCAGAGCCCCCGCTTTCTCAACGGAGCGCGTGAGGGTATCAATCAGGGATGAAGTGTCAAGCCTTGCAGGCATTTATTTGGGTGCCCCCCCCCGCAACCCCCGTCCTCGTTATGGCCGGTGCTTGCCTTCATCCCCCTTTCCAGGCCATGCTGGGACCGCGTGAATTTATCGGGCTCCAAACAGAACTGGGTGCGATTCGGGTTGGCCCTGGCCACCGGCTCGCTGCTGGCCGCCGCCTTCCCCAAGCCCGGCCTGGCCGGTTTGGCCTGGCTTTGCCCCGGTCTGCTCCTGCTGCTGATCCCTTGGGAGGGCTCCGGGCGCACCGCCTTCCTGGTCGGTTTCGTGGGCGGAATGGGATGGTGGCTGGCCAGTCTGTACTGGCTGTTGCTCATTCCCGTCGCTTTTCTACCCATTCTGGCCTGGTTGGCGTTAAGTGCCTACCTGGCACTCTTTACCGGGGCTTGGTGCTGGCTTTGCCACCGCGCTTTCCCCTCCCCCGCCACCGGTTGGAAGGGGCTTATGACTCTCCCATGGTTTTCCCTGACCCGCTGGCTCCTCGCCACGGCGGTGTTTTGGGTGGCCACTGAGTATGTGCGGGCGCGTCTGCTCACCGGTTTCCCATGGAACATGCTTGGAACCAGCCAGTTTCAAGTGCTTCCACTGATCCAGATCAGCAGCATCACCGGCGTGTACGGGGTGTCGTTTGTGCTGGTGTGGGTCTCCGCCAGTCTCACGGTGGCGCTCATGGGGTTGGTGCAGCAACCGGCCAACCGCTGGTTTTGGCTGCGCCCGGTCAGCCTGCCCCTGGGCTGCCTGTTGGCACTGGTCGTCTGGGGTTCCTTTCAGGTGCGGGAGCGGATTCGCTTCGGCCAGGCCGATCAACTGCGGATCGCCCTGGTGCAGCCCAGTGTGCCTCAGACCCTGATCTGGAATGCGGCAGAGAACACCAACCGGTTCCAGAAGCTGCAGGATTTGACCACCCTGGCCATGGCGGCCCAACCGGCCCTGGTCCTCTGGCCCGAAGCGGCCATTCCCGAATGGCTGCGCTTTCACGAACCAACCTTCCAGGCGGTGACCGGAATGGCGCGGAAGCATGGGGTTTGGATGATGGTGGGGGCCGATGACGTGGACGTGCGCAACCCCGGCCAGCCCAACGAGACCTCAGAATACTTCAACGCCGGGTTCCTGATCTCCCCGGAGGGCCGCATCCTGGAACGGTACATGAAACGGCACCTGGTGATTTTTGGCGAGTACGTGCCGCTGGCCAAATGGCTGCCTTTCCTGCGGCGGCTGACACCTGTGGGGGATGGCGGATTCACCCCTGGCCGACGGGCGGTGCCGTTTGAATTCCGGGCCCCCATCCTCCGGCCGGGCGAAACCAACACCGCCAACCGTACCGCCAACATCAAGACGGCGGTGCTCATCTGCTTTGAGGATGTGGTGCCGCACCTGGTGCGGGAATATGTCAGCCCGGACACCGATTTTCTGGTGAACCTGACCAACGACGGCTGGTTCGGCAACAGTGCGGCGCAGTGGCAGCACGCCGTCAACGCGGTGTTCCGGGCGGTGGAGAACAACGTCCCGCTGGTGCGCTGCACCAACAATGGTCTGAGCCTGTGGGTCGATCCCGCCGGTCGCATGTGGGAGGTCTTTTTCGGCGACAGCCGGGATGTTTACGGGCCGGGGGTGAAAATCGTGAGCGTCCCCTTGCGCACCGGCCAGACGCGGAGCCTGACCTTTTACACCCGGTACGGGGATTGGTTCGCGGTCAGCGCCCTGTTGGCCACGGTGCTGCTGGTGGCGGCGGGGTGGAAAAGCAGGGGGCAAATCAG
>CAIYYI010000494.1 GCA_903930345.1 uncultured Verrucomicrobiota bacterium | reverse complement strand
GCACGCGCGATTAACGACTCCATCAAGGTTGTCAAGACTGACCTCACGGCATCGCTTAAAGCTGAAGAGGCGGAAGCCGATCCAGGTGCCGTCGAAAAGTCACGCTTCGGAAAATCAAAGCCCATAAAGCCGGTCAGTGCTACGACAGATTCGCCCGTAAAGACTGAGGTGCCGGTAAAGGTTGCGCCCGGCGTGATTCATGTTGAGGCCGCGTCTTTTGCGAAAACCGGCGGCCGGATTTCGTGGGGCGGGCAGTTCCCGAATGTCCTGGTGCATAACAGTTATCCTGACGGCGGCAAGCAGGTCTATTTCCAGCAGCAGTTGAACGAACAATGGGCTGACTACGACATCAATGTGCCTGCGGCTGGAACGTATGTGATCACCATGAAGGCGGCGTGCATCAACGTGGATCAGCTGCTGGAAATCTGTTCCGGAACCAATGTGATCGCCAAGGTGGATATCCCTTTGAGTTTTGGATTGTGGACAGAGACCAAGCCTGTGGAACTGAAACTGGCCAAGGGCCTGCAGACGCTTCGGGTGCAGACCCCGGTGAGCGTGAAGAACGCTGAGAATCACAAGCGGAGCATGGCGCTTAAGTCTTTTGAATTGATAACTAAAAAGTAACACGATGAAAACGATCAAGTCCTATCACGTGAAACTCTTGCAAAACCTCCGACGGACGCGACAGAGCGCGTCCCTCCAGTGCCAAAAAACCCGTTTTTCCTGCCTCTTGGAGGGCCACGCTTTGTCGTGGCCGTGTTTGGCCCTCGTTTTGCTGTTGCCCGTGTCGCAAGCTGGAGCTGCTCAGTCCACGACCGCAACAGCTGCCCGTCCAAACATCATCCTCTGCATGACCGATGACCAGGGCTGGGGCGATGTCAGCTACAACGGACTCAAACAGATCCAGACTCCTGCGCTTGACGCCATGGCTGCAAGCGGCATACGCTTCAACCGCTTCTATGCCGCGCATCCCAGTTGCTCTCCGACCCGTGCCAGTGTGATGACTGGACGGCATCCTTATCGCAGCGAGGTCTATTGGCCTGGCATGCCGCTGCGGCTGGAGGAGATGACCATCGCCCAGGCAGTCAAGCGCGTAGGCTATACCACCGGTCATTTTGGGAAATGGCATCTGAGCGGAGGCAAGCCTGGAAAGGGCCGGCCGCTGTTGCTCGACGATCCGCTCCATCCCGGACATTTCGGGTTTGATGACTGGTTCGCGGTCTCCAACTGGTTTGATACAGACTGGACCTTCAGTCGCAAGGGCGAGCCCGTGACCGTGCCCGGCGATGGTTCAGACGCTATTGTCGCCGAAGCGCTGACCTTCATTGAAAAGAACACCACAAACAACACCCCCTTCCTGGCGGTCATCTGGTTCGGCAGTCCGCATATTCCACTCAAGCCGACCGCGGAGGATCTCAAGGCCGCGGGTGGTTCAGCCTATTACGGTGAAATCCTCGGTGTCGACCGCAGCATGGGCACATTGCGTATGGGTCTGTGCAAGCTGGGTATCGCTGACAACACGATGCTCTGGTTCAACAGCGACAATGGCGCGTGGATCGATGAGAAGGCTGCGCCTGACACATATGGTTCGAACAGCAGCCTGCGCGGATGCAAAGGCCAGTTGTGGGAGGGCGGAGTCCGCGTTCCAGGCATCATCGAATGGCCGGCGCGCATCCCCAAGCCAATCGTCACCGACGTGCCAGTATGTACCAGCGACATCTATCCGACGATCGTGGATCTGCTGAAGATCAAGATTCCTGAGCAGAACCTGCCGCTTGACGGCCTCAGCATATTGCCGTTGTTGGACGGACAGATGAAGGAGCGGCCACGGCCTATCGGCTTCTGGCACCCGGGCGACAAAGGTGTGCAACAAGGTCCGGCTGCCTGGACGGACAACCGCTACAAACTTCACAAACTGCCAGGGGATAAGTGCGAACTCTATGACCTAGTCGCTGACCCAGCAGAGAAAATCAACCTCGCCAGCAAAGAGCCTGCAATCGTCGTGCGGATGAAGTCCGAGCTGGAAAGTTGGCAGGAGTCTGTGAAGAAGAGCATTCGCAAGGAGGACTACAAAACAAAACCATGAAAATCACACTCACCCTCCTCTCCGCGCTGCTGCTAACCTCTGGGGCAACCGCCACCCTTGTCCGAGGAGCGGAGTCTTCCTTGGATGTCCGGACGTTTGGCGCCAAAGGCGACGGGGTTGCCGATGATGCGCCAGCCATTCAAGCTGCGTTGGATGCGTGCCCGCAGGGTGGCACCGTGACGTTGCCGGAGGGGCGCTGGCTGGTGCGCCTGGCTCCGCTGCGATTGCGCACAGGCGTTACATTACAGGGGAGGGGTGAGCGCAGCGTGATTGTTAAAAGCAGGAAACTGGAGACGGCGCTCGCGCCCGAGAACGCTGCGCGCCTGGTGGTCGAGAGCGTGCAATTCGCGGTCGAGGCGGCGACCCCGGCCACGATGGAGGGGCGCCTGGCCCACTTCCGCCATTGCCGCGATGTGACGGTGCGCGAGTGCGGTTTTGACGGCACGGCCACCAACGGATTGCCTTCGCAATTTTCCCTTTGCCAGTTTGAGTGCTGCAACGAGGTGAAGTGTTTGGACAACCGTTTTCGCAACGCCGCCGGTTCAGCCACCGGCGTCACGGGTGCATCGTGGGAACTGGATTGGGGCCGCGGCTCCGAGTTCGCCCGCAATGCCATCGAGGACTACTGCGACACGGGGATTGGTCTCTGGACCGGCGCGCGGGAATCGCATGTGCATCACAATCGCCTGCGGGGGCGCGCGGAAAAGTTTACGTCCTACCCGGTGGGCATTGATGTGGATGGCGGCACGCATTCGATCATCGAGCACAACCACATTGCTGACGGCCACATTGCCATCCGGCTCTACGACTGCCATGACGGCGTTTATCCCATGACGGACATGGTGGTTCGGGACAACTTCCTCCACGACCAGCGCGCCTACGATGCCCACCATCCGGCCTGGGCCATCAAGACGGAGAACCCAAAGTCGCGGCTGGAGGCGCGGTTCGAGCGCAACCGCATCGTGCAGCCAGACAAGCACGCCTCCGCATTTGCGGGCGGCGGCACAGGCCGGACGCTGCTGCATGTGGACAACAACGAGTTCACCGGAGCGACCTTTTGGAGCTTCGGCTACTACAAGGAAGGCGCGCTGGAACTCTTCTCAGGCGGCCAAAAGGTTGATTGGCGGACCAGCCTGGGAAACAATGTAACGCGAAAACCATGAGTCAAAGACCGACATACGTTCCACTCCGGCAAGTCCTGCTCCGTAGCCTGCTGCTGGCCGGCACCATCTCGATCCGCCCTTGTATGGTGTTGCCGGCGTGCGGCCTCTTTGTTGCAGGACAAACGGCGCGTGCCTCGGAACTGCCCTTCGTCGCCCATGCCATTGAGCTTCGTGAGCGCGTCCTTCATCCCGAGGACGGCCTCTTGCTGGGTAACGGAGATTTGTCCGTCAGCGTGATCACCGAATTCGCCGCTAAATTCACCGCGCTGATGCGGAAATAATGGGTGCAGCTCCGAGTTGTTTGTAATCAGGATAACCCCACGTGTTGATCATATTCATCGTCCAGGGAGGGTCACGCACCTGCGTGACTATGGCGCAGAGCCTGCGCCGCTCCCGATGACATTTGGTGCCCTCTGCCAGCAAACGACTCTAATCTGCGTGCGAAATATGAGTTCCGCACGTGTTTTCTCGACTTCCCGAAAGCTATGTGATAGATTTTTTAAACATTATTTAATTCAAAGGGGATCCTATGAAACAGTTGCTAGTTGGTTTGTTGTTTGCGGCGGGAGTCGCATGTGCAGGGGAAGAAATTGTGCTTTTCAACGGGAAGGATTTCACCGGTTGGACGCAGCGTGCGGGAAAACATAAATTCGAGATCGTCGACGGTGCAATCACCG
>CAIYYI010000493.1 GCA_903930345.1 uncultured Verrucomicrobiota bacterium | reverse complement strand
GGTGCGGGATACTGGGCGTGTGAAAATGACTGTGGCCCAGCTAACCAAGCAACTCACCGCCTCCTATGACAAGCTGGGGGGCATTAATCACTTGGATGGCAAAAACCTGCCTTCCAAGCGGGCCATCAGCCTGATCGCCCTGGATCTGCTGCGGTTGCTGTTCCCGGGGTTCTTTGATGAATGCGTGCTTCACTCCTCCAAGGTCAAAAGCGCCACCACCCGCCTGGTGAAGAGTGTTTACCCTCACCTGGAGGTGGAAATTGGCAAGAGCCTGCAATACTGCCCGCCGCCCGGTCTCGCCAAAAAGGAGATCAAACCGGCCGCCCGGGAGATCACCCAGAAATTTCTGATGGAACTGCCGGAGATAAGGGAACTGTTGCAGACGGATGCCGAGGCGGCCTACAACGGCGACCCGGCCGCCCTGAGCAAGGAAGAGGTGATCGTGGCATACCCGTTCATGGAGGCGATCGCCATCCAGCGCCTGGCCAACCGGCTGTACCTGCGGGAGGTGCCGCTGATTCCCCGCATCATGACCGAGTGGGCGCACAGCCGCACCGGGGTGGATATCCATCCGGGCGCCCGGATCGGGTCGCACTTTTTCATCGACCATTGCACTGGCACGGTGATCGGCGAGACCACCCTCATCGGCAACCATGTGAAAATGTACCAGGGGGTCGGGCTGGTGGCGCGCTCGCTGGCAGGCGGGCAGCAATTGCGCGGTCAGAAAAGGCACCCCACGCTGGAGGATCGGGTGACGATCTATGCCGGGGCCACCATTGTGGGCGGGGAGACGGTGATCGGGGAGAACAGCACCATCGGAGCCAACGTCTTCCTCATGCACAGCGTGCCCCCCAATTCACTGGTCATCTACGAGGAGGTCAACGTGAAGGTGATCAACAAACTGGACCGGGCCAAGTCCAAACCCATTTGACACCGCCATGAGCCAGACCACCGAGGCGCCGAAGCTGGATGCGCTGGGCATCATCGCCGGCAGCCGGACTCTCCCGCTCCTGCTGGCGAAGCAGGCCCGCGCCATGGGGGTACGCAAGCTGGTGGCGGTGGCCTTCGAGAAGGAAACCAGCCCGGAGCTGGCCTCCCTGGTGGACGACATCGTGTGGGTGCGGGTGGGGCAGCTCAACAAGCTCATCAGCGCCTTCACCAGCCGGGGCGTGCGGCATTGCGTCATGGCGGGCCAGGTCGCGCCCCGCAACCTGTTTGATCTGCGCCCGGATCTGCGCTCCCTGGGGGTTTTGCTGCGTTTGAAGGAGAAAAACGCCCACACCATCTTTGCCGCCATCGGCGAGGAGCTGGCCAAGGATGGCGTGCGATTGATCGAGGCGGTTCCCTGGCTGCGTCCCCTGATGCCACCCGCCGGTTTCTGCCTGGGGCCCGCCCCCGGCGAGGCCCAGCGGGAGGATGTGGCCTACGGCCTGGGGCTGGCCCGGGAAGTGTCCCGGTTGGAAATCGGGCAGACCGTGGTGGTGAAAAACGGCACCGTGCTGGCCGTGGAGGGCTTTGAGGGGACGGACCAATGCCTGAGCCGGGGCGGCGATCTGGCGGGCAAGGAGGGCGGGGCGGTGGCTGTGAAGGTGGCGAAAGCCGGGCATGACATGCGGTTTGACATCCCCTGCATCGGGGCGCAAACGGTGGCGACCTGCGCCGCCCATGGCGTCCAGGTGCTGGCGCTGGAGGCCGGGCGCACCCTGATCCTGGAGCAATCGGAAGTCGAAGCCCTGGCCCGGCGGCACAGGATATCGGTCCTCGCCACCGTGTGAGCGGACTGTGGCGCGGCGGAAAGGTTACAAACGGGGGAGCGTTTTATAACAGCGTTTGATGCCCGGAACGTTAGATTGACACCGCGCCCGTCAAGGGCCTAACATGAACCCCGAAATTTCAAAGGCATGCTCAACCGCTTTACACTGACCCGTGGCAGCCTCTGGACCGCCTTGGCGATGATCATGCTCGGCGGCAGCCTCGGTTGCGGCCCCGGCGGCAGCACCGCCCCCACCCCACCGTCCCCCCCGGCGCCGGCGCAGCCCGCCCTTCCCCCCGTCATCACCTGGACGGATGGCGTGGCGCTGGGCATTGTCTATGACACCTCCGGCAGCATGGGAGACGCCGTGGTGGACGGCCAGGGGAACCGCACTCCCAAATACCAGATTGCCAATCGGGCCCTCACCAACATCGTGGCCCGGCTGGAACAGTTTGCCGCCACCAACCCGGGCCGGTTGCCGGTGCAGGCCGGACTTTACGTGTTCGCCGGTACAGGCGCGACGGAAGCGGTGCCGATGGGGGCTCTGCCCGGCGCGCAACTGCACCGCTGGCTGAGGGACTTCCGCCAACCGCAGGGCAACACCCCGCTGGGCCGGGCGGTGCAGGCGGCCAGCCAGGCCGTGCTGAAATCGCCAATGTCCCGCAAACACGTGCTGGTCATCAGCGACGGGATGAACAACAGCGGCCCCGATCCGGCGAGTGTGCTCCCTCAATTGCAGCAGCAGGCGGCCGGGCTGGGCACCGCGCTGGCCCCCCACTTCATCGCCTTTGATGTCTCCGCCAGCGTTTTCAACCTCCTCAAACGCCAGGGCATCACCGTGGTGGAGGCGGGGGACGAAACCCAGCTCAACCGCCAGTTGGAATTCATCCTGGAAGACAAAATCCTGTTGGAAAAAGAAGAACCCCGTAAAACCAAACCGTAGGAAAACTTATGTTTAGAGCCATCAACCGATTGTTCATCTGGCTGGGTCTGGCGGCTGAGAAAGCCACCGAGACCGACGCCATCAACCAGGCGGTGGTCGAGCGGGGCATCCGCGATTCCAAAGCCAAGGCCGACAAGGCGCATTACGCCAACGGCCAACTGGCCGGGCAGATTGCGCTGCTCAAGGACCAGGTCAAACGCCAGGAGCGGCAGGTCAGCGAGCTGCAATCCCTGCTGCAGGCGGCCGCCGCCGCCAACGATGAGGGCAACGGGGCGCATTATGCCGAGGAACTGGCGGCCGCGGAGCAGGATCTGACCGAGAACAAGGCGCAGATGGCCAACCTGGAGGATCTCTACCGCCAAAACACCGAGATCATCGCGCAGAGCCTGCGTGAGATTCAGAGGTTCGAGCGGGAGTTCCAGGCGGTGAAAGCCAAGGTGGCCGTGGGTCGCTCGTTGGAAAACCTGGCGTCCATGATGAAAGGCTCCATCACCGAACTGCAGGGCATGATGGGGGGCGAACTGGGCCAGTCCATGCAGCAGTTGCGCCAGTCCGCCGCCGCAGGCGAGGGCCAGATGCGCGCCACGCTGGACCTGGCCAAGGAAATGGGCTCGTCCATCTCCCGGCAGCAGGAAGCCCGGCGGATGCGCGGCAAAATGCTGTTCGACCAGTACAAGCAGAAGATGGGGATGGTGCAGCCCGAGGCGGCCGCCACCCCCACCCCATCCGCCACTCCGGAACGGCAGCGGATCGCGGAAAAATAACCACTCCCAACCGCCCGTGAACCGGGGCCTGTGACCCGCCGGGGTGCAGCCCCGGCGGCAGCGTGTTTCCCCGGTCACCTTATTTGAAACTATGACAACCCGAGGCAAAATCTTTCTGACGCTGGTGATCCTGGCCGTGGTGGGATTCGGCACGTGGAAATGGCAGGGACGGCTGCGCCAAACGGCGGCCGCCAGCGCGGCCGCCGCCCCCGGCGGAACTGCCGCCGCCAACTCCGCGACACCGGGTGGCACCGCCCCGACCGCCCCCGCGCCCAGCCTGGCCGAAACCCAGACGGAGCCCCCCAAGCTCGCGGCCCCCGGCACCTACCAGCCCAAAAACAATGTCGTGGAGGTCGAACTCAGCGAATACGCGGGCTATGCGGGCATGATCGTGGCCAACGGCGGTTTGGAGCCGTCCGAAAGCTCCCACTTTTTCCGCAAGCACGGGTTCAAAGTGAAGCTCACCATCAACGAGGAGGAAAGCTGGTCCGCCCTGAACAGCGGCAAAATGGCCGCCTCAGCCACCACGGCCGATGTGCTGCCAATCTTCGGAAAACAGTGGCAGGTCACCGTGCCGGCCCAGATCGGGTATTCGCGCGGCGCGGATGGCGTGGTGGTGCGGAGCCAGATCAAAAGGATCAACAACCTGAAGGGCAAAGTACTGGCCACCGCCCAGTTCACCGAGGCGGACTTTTTCATCCGCTACCTGGCGCAGGAGGCCGGGTTGGGCATTCAGATGCTGCCCGACCTCAAGACCGCCCCCGACCCTGAGAAGCTGAACCTGGTGTTTTGCGCGGACGCGTTTGCGGCAGGCGATCTCTTCCTGTCCGACCTCAAATCCGGTCGCAACCAACTCGCCGGCTGCGTCACCTGGGCACCCAAGACCACGGCGGTGGCGCAGGAGAGCAACGGCAAGGCCCACATCCTGGCCACCAGCAAAAACCTGCTCGTGGTGGCCGATGTGCTGGTCGTGAACAAAGGCTTTGCGACGGAAAACCCGAAGCTGGTGGCCGGCCTGGTGGAAGGGCTGCTGGAGGGGAACCGGCAGGTCCGCGAAAACCCGGTGCAGCACCTGGATGTGATCGCCCGCGCCTTCAAATGGGAGCGCGCCCAGGCCCAGGCCGAACTCGCCAAGGTCCACTTCTCCAACCTGCCGGAAAACCTGGCCTTTTTCTCCGGCGCCATTGACGCCGCCGGCAGTTTCGGCGGCATCTACCAATCCGCCGTGTACGCCTATGGGACCAGTCTGATCAAGGATCCCGTGGACGGCGACCGGTTTCTGGATCTGCAGTCGCTCAAAGCCTTGGAACAAAGCGGGGCGTTCAAGGACCAGAAAATCGCCATCGCCCCGCTGCGCTCCACGGGCGGCGGCCCGGTGGAAGGGGATCCCCTGCTGAGCAAGGACATCCGGTTTCTGTTCGCCCCCAATTCAGCCAACCTGGATCTCAACAATCAGGACAACCTGAAAAACCTGGACGCCATCAAGCGCCTGTTGCAAGTCAGCCCGGGCTCCACCGTCCTGCTGCGCGGACATGTGGACAACTCCATGGTGGAAGAGTTCCGCAAACGCGGCGGGGAGTCGTTTGTGCGGCAGATGGCCCTGAAGTCGATGGACGTTAGCAAGGCCCGGGCCTCGGAAATCCGGCGGCTGCTGGTGGAAAAGCACGGGGTGGAAGTCATCCGGCTGGATGTGGTGGGCCGGGGCTGGGAGGAACCGTTGGGCAGTGATAACGAACAGAACCGACGCGTGGAGGCGCAATGGTTCACCCTGGAATAATCCGCCGACCAAAGGGGCGGATCACCATTTTGTTTTGATGCCGCAGGCGCGCAAGGCGCACCAGCCTCGCAGCGCTTCAAACAGCATGAACCCACCGGCCAGCAGCAACCCTCCCCCCAGCCACCAGGACTGCTGAAAACCAAACCAGGCTCCGGCCAGGGCCGCTCCCGCGCCAAGGCCACGCAGCCATCGTCCGGCGGGGGAAATATTGGGCGTAAAAAGGCTTTTCATAATTCAGTTCAAGCCAGCCACCGCCAGAACGCGGCGATGATCAGGGTGAGGAGAACGCCAAGCCCCAGCGGCAACGCTGTCGCCACCGTGGTCCACTTCCAGCTCCCGGTCTCCTTGTAGATGGTGTAGATGGTGGTGCTGCATGGGTTGTGCAGCAGGCTGAAGAGCATGAGGTTGACGGCCGTCAGCGTAGTCCACCCGCCCGCCTGCAGCAGGCCTTTCAGCGTCGCCTCCGAATCCAGCTCGAACATGACACCCGCCCCCTGCCCCAGCTCGGTCTGTCCGGTGACCAGTACGGTGAACATCAGAATGGTGGGAATGACGATCTCATTGGCGGGAATGGCGACCACATAGGCCAGCAGGATCACCCCGTTCAAGCCCAGCAGCACCCCCGCCGGGTTGAGCAGGTGGATCAGGTGCTCCGCCACACTCACCCCGCCCACATGCAGATTGGCGCTCAGCCAGATGATGGCCCCGGCGGGCACCGCAAAGACCATCGCCCGCCATAGCACAAACACCGTGCGATCCACCAGGGAGGTGTAAAGGGTCTGCCAGAAATGCGGGGGGCGATAGGGCGGCAGCTCTAGGCTGAAGGTGGAAACCTCGCCGCGCAGCGCGGTGCGGGAGAGCGCCCAGGAAACCACAAACGTGATCAGCACCCCCAGCATGGCCACACCGGTCACGGCCGCCGCCGAAACCACCCCGGCCAGTTGCGCCGGCACCAGGCTGCCCAGAAACAGGGTGGCGATCAGGAACTGCGTCGGCCACCGGCCGTTGCAAAGCGCGAAATTGTTGGTGATGATCGCCAGCAACCGCTCGCGGGGGCTGTCAATGATGCGGGTGGCCACCACCCCGGCGGCGTTGCACCCGAAGCCCATCATCAGGCTCATGGATTGCTTGCCATGCGCGCCCGCCATCTGGAACAGGCGGTCCAGGTTGAAGGCCACGCGGGGCAGATAGCCAAAGTCCTCCAGCAGGGTGAACAGGGGGAAAAAGATGGCCATGGGCGGCAGCATCACGCTCACCACCCAGGCGGTGGCCAGATACATGCCATCCACCAGCACGCCGCTCAGCCACCAGGGAAAGCCCAGCGAAACCGTCAACTGCTTCAGCCAGGGATAGCCGTTGTCCACCAGCAAATCCGCCAGCAGGGCCGAGGGCACGTTGGCGCCGCTGATCGTCAGCCAGAACATCAGCGCAAACAGGGCGATCATCACCGGAAAACCCCAGATGCGGCTGGTCACTACGCGATCAATGGCGCGATCCAGGGTCGGCTGCGTCTGTTCTCCGGGCCGGGTGACCGCGCGCCCGGCCAGGCGGGCGGCGTCCTCGTAGATGGCCTCCACGACCTGCTCATGGATGTCCACGTTCAAACCCTGCCGCAGGCGGTGCGCCACCTCCAACAGCTCGGCGGACGGCTCCCGGTTGCTCTCCGTCAATGGGGTTTTCTCGCTCATGGTTGAACGGGCTCCGTCAAGGCTTCCTGCGGACGGGCCAACTGGCCCAGTTCCCCGGTGCGAACCGCCTCCACGATGCGCGCATCGCCCGCCAGCAGCCGCATGGCCACCCAGCGCAGATTGGGCAGCGCGGGATAGAGCGCCTGCAAGCGCGGCAGCAGTTCCTGCAGGGCGTGGCGCAGGGCGGCAGGCTCATTCGCCAAGCGGTGTACCCGGGCGGCGACCCGGCCCGCCGCCACCTCGCTCATCGCCTGCAGAAGCTCGGGCAGGCCCTTGCCAAACCGGGCGCTGGTGGCCACCACCGCCACCCCCAGATCCCGCGCCAACTGGCGGGCATCCACGGTCAGACCGTGCCGCACGGCCTCATCCACCAGGTTGAGGCAGATGACCGCGCGGTTGGTGATTTCCAGCACTTGCAGGGCGAGATTGAGATTGCGCTCCAATCGGGTGGCATCCACCACCACCACCGTCACATCCGGCTGGCCGAAGAGCAGGAAATCGCGCGCCACCTCCTCGTCGAGGCTGGTCGAGAGCAGCGAGTACGTGCCCGGCAAATCCACCAGCTTGTAGCGTTTGCCGACATATTCAAAACCGCCCTCCGCCCGGGCCACCGTCTTGCCCGGCCAATTGCCGGTGTGCTGGCGCAGCCCGGTCAACGCGTTGAACACCGTGCTTTTGCCTGTATTGGGGTTCCCCGCCAGGGCCACCACGTAATCCCATCGTTCCGTGGTCACCCCCAGTTTTTTAAGCTGGGCGGCGCGATAGACACCGCACTGGGTGCAGGCCTCCTTGGCGGTCTGAACGGGTTGGGGGGTGGCGGCACTCATGCGGCTTGCGCGTTTTCCAATCCGATGCGGACCAGCCGCGCCTGCTCCCGCCGCAGGGCGATCACCGAGCCGCGCAAACGATAGGCGGTGGGATCCCCCGCCGGACTCACCATTTCCACCTCGATGCCCGTGCCGGGAACAAACCCCAGATCCAGAAGGCGGCGACGCTCCGGGCCGCGGCAGGCGGGGGCCAAACCGAGCACCCGGGCGCGCTGGCCGGGCAGGAGGTCGGCCAGATTCTCACCCGGCACCCCCGCCGCCCCTTCCTGGGCGGGCCAGGGCGTCACAAACAGGTTGTTGGCCTGAATGGGGGCCAGGGTGTGCGGTTGGCCATCCGCCCGAAAACGGATGCGCGCGGGGGTCTTCTCCGTGATCACCACCTGCTGGCCGGGGCGCAAACCCAGACTGGACAGCTCCTCGTAAATGGTTTCCGGCTCATCCTCAATGTGCGTGAGGAGCAGCGTCTGCCCCGGTTCCGCCGCGTTCAGCGGACGACCGTCCTCGGCCCCCAGCTCCCCGTGCTCCTCCGGAATGGCATCCCCGTGCGGATCGCGCATCGGGTATCCGAGGCGGGCGGAGAGCGCATCCGCCTCCTGCACCGAAAGGAAATGCTCCTGGAACTCGGCCCGGTGATGCCATTCGCGGTCCGCCACACCGGTCTGTTCGGCGAGGAAGCTCTCCCAGAGCCGGTGGGCGCGGACGATATGCACCGCCAGCTCGCGGCCCGCGGGCCGCAGGCGCAACTCCCCGTCCTCGTGGGAGAGCAGCCCGAGCTGCTCCATCTCCGCCAGCAGGCGGGCGGCCGCGTTGGGCTTGAGGCGGAGAACCCCCGCCACGCTGTCGAGGGTGGCGGGCTGGCGGTTGGCCTCACCCTTGAGGATGTGTTTGAGGGCGTCCTCCCGGCGCACCCGGGCGCGAAGACGGCGGTGCTCCCAATAACGGACAGCCAGACCGTTGCGGGGCCAGGCGACCCAGAGCAGGATCGCCAGACCGGCCACGGCCAGCATGATGTTTTCCAGCCAGTTCCACATAGGTTTCCAAAAACGTCGGGCCACGATCCAACTAAGCCAGGCCTTATAAACTTAGGCTTGCCTAAGTCCGGCCAAACAGGTAACCCTTTTCCCCGGGTTTGTCAAATGCCGACCCCGGCCATGACAACCCGCCAAGCCCATGCGCGCCGCGCCCCAGACCAGCAGCCAACGGCCCCGGACCATCCGCCGGCCGCGCGCCACCGTGGCCCTGCCCCACAGCACCAGCGCCGAGGATTACCTGGAAAGGATCCACGACCTGATCGAAAACAAGGGGTACGCCCGCATGGTGGACATCGCCCACACCCTGGGGGTCAGCCAGCCTTCCGTGACCGCCATGGCGCAGAAGCTGGCCGATGGCGGGTTCCTGAATTATGAGAAGTACCGGGGCCTGCGCCTGACCCCGCAAGGCCAGAAAGTCGCCCTGCGGATCAAAAAACGCCACGCCCTGCTCAAGCGCTTCCTCTCGTTGCTGGGGCTGGATGAGGACACCCAGGAGCAGGACATCGAGGGGCTGGAGCATTCCCTCAGCCCGGAAACCCTCGCCCGGCTGACCGAGCTGACCAGGTTTTTGGAACAACGCCCCCAACTGCTCGCGGAATTCGCCCGCCGGGCCCCGCCGGACAAAGCTGCGGAAGCCTGATCCCGCCATGAAAATCCTCTGCGTCCACGCACATTACGATGACTTTGAGTTTGTGGCCTCCGGCACCTTTGAGCTGTGGCGCCAGAAGCTGGGACCGTCCTTGCGCGCCCGCGTGCTGGTCTGCACCGATGGCGCGGGCGGGCACCACCGGCTCACGCGGGAGGAGACCGCCCGGGTGCGGCTGGCCGAACAGCAGGCTTCCGCCCGGCTGGGCGGTTATGAATTCGAACTGCTGCGCCTGCCGGATGGCCAGGTGCCCCGGGAAGCCGCCCTGCACCAGGTGCCCGCCATGCTCCCCGCCCTCTGGAAGGCGATCCGTGATTTCGAGCCGGATTACCTCTTCGCCCCGCCCGTGGTCACCGATCCGCTGGCCGGGGTGCATGTGGATCACGCCAACGTCGCGGAACTCGTCCGCAAGGTCGCCTACCTGATCAATGTGCCCCACGCTTTCACGCCGGAGTATCCCGCCGATGAAACCTGCGGCAAACCGTGCCGGACGCCCGTGATCCTGACCGTGCATGACAGCTACATGGCCGGCACCAACCGGCACGATCTGGCGGTGGATATCGAGCCGGTGTTCGACCAAGTGGCCCGGCTGGCCTGGTGCCACCAGAGCCAGCTACGGGAGTGGCTGCCCTGGGTGGGCCGGCATCAGATGGCCGCGCCGGAATCCTTTGCCCAGTGGCAGGCGGTGCTGCGCGCCCGTTGCCGGCGGCGCAACCAGGAGGTCGGCATCCGCTCGCCGCACGCCCATGAGGTTTTCACCGTGACCGCCTGGGGTGAAATCCCGCCGTGGGCGCAACTGCGCCGCGACCTGCCCGGCCTCTCCGTGCGGCAGAGCCGCCTGCGGCCGCTGCAAGCCCGCCTGCGCAAGTGGCGGGCCGCCTGACTCAGGCTCCCGCAGGCGCCAGCTTGACGTGGCGCAGATTGATCGCCTTCCAGCTCTGCGCCGAGCGGGCCTTGACGGTCAACACATACTCGCCCGCCGTCTGAATCTGAAACCGGCCGGCTTTGACGGTTTGGTATTTGGTCCAGTCCCCCGTGTTGGGGGCCACGGTCGGGAGGGATTGTCCGGCCAGTTCCACCACGAACTCCGCCTGGTTGTGGACCGTGGCGGTCTGCACCTCCACCTCATAGGCGCCGGGCTTCAAGGTGACCTTGCGCCATTGGGCGGTGTCCTTGGCATCATCCCAGAAGCCCAGATTGGCCTGGTTGCCCGAGGTTTCCACCTTCACCGCCCCCTCCGTCACGGCCAGGTCGGCCGCGAGGTTCAGCGCCCCATCCCGTCCCGGCAAAATGGCGGCCACAATTTCCGGCGTTAACACCGGGGCGAGATTCTGCCCGGCAATCTGCATCGCCACGGCAAAATCACACGGCTTGACCGCCGGCAGGTTCACCGTCAGGCCGTTGGTATCCTGGCTCCAGGTCAATCCCTCGGTGGCCCCCAGCAGCCGGATGCTCTGAATACGGTTCGTGGCGCCAACCCCGGCCAGGGTGCGGATCAGCAGCTTGCCGTTCTCCGGCCAGCCCAGGGCGAAGGCGTAGAGTTGGCCATTCTTGGTGGTGAACCGGATATCCTGGGCGGAGAACGCGAAATCCTCCTTGAAATTGCCGCCTTTGGCCTTGATCGGACCCTCCCCATACTTCAGCCACGGACGGGTGCCGTAGATGGCTTCCCCATTGATTTTGATCCAGCCCGCCATCTGCTCCAGAATCTGCTCCGCCTCGGGATCCAGCGAGCCATCCGGGCGCTGCACCACATTCACCAGCAGGTTGCCGTTCTTGCTGACGATGTCCACCAGCATGTGGACCAGCCAGGACGTCGGCCGGAATTTCCAGTTGCGGTTGTAGTACCAGTCGCCAATGGAGGTGTCCGTCTGCCAGGGATACGGGTTGATACCCGGCATCACGCCCCGCTCCACATCCTGCACCCACATGCCGTCGGAATTCTGTTTGCAGTTGTAGATGACCTCCTGTTTGCCCCGCTTGGCCAAATCGTTGTTGTACAGGTGGGCGATCAGGCTGCGGCCCACCTCGTTGCCAAAGGGCACCCCGCTGTCCGAATAGAGCAGGTCCAGATCGTAATTGTCCACCAACTCCCGGACGCGATCGAACCACATCTGCTGCCACTTCGGGTTGTTGCTGTTCCAACCCTTGTCATTCGCCTCGGCCGCAAAGTGGTAGAGGTCTTGGTACTGGGGATCCGCCCCGTCATACGGCATACCCGCCTGCGGCCCGGTTTTATCCGCGCCGTGGCTGGTCTGGAACCAGGTGAAACTGGCCGCCAAATGCTCAGATACCCCGAAGCGCAGCCCCTGCTTCTTCGCCGCCTTCTGCCAGTCGCCAACCACGTCCCGCCTGGGTCCCATGTTGACCGAGTTCCACTTGTGAATCTGGGAGTTCCAGAGGAAGAAATTGTCGTGGTGCGACCCCATGCTGACGAAGTACTTCGCCCCGGCATTCTTGTAGAGCGCCATCAGGCGGTCCGGATCCCACTTTTCCGCCTTCCAGAGCGGGATGATGTCCTTGTAGCCGAACTTGGAGGGCGGCCCATAGTGTTCCACGTGATACTTGTTCTGCCCGCTCCCCTGCACGTACATGTTCTTGGCGTACCAGTCTCCTGCCATGGGCACCGCCTGCGGCCCCCAGTGCGACCACATGCCAAATTTGGCATCGCGAAACCAGTCGGGACATTGGTACTGCTTCAAGGAGGCGTTTTCGCCCTTGAACGGGCCGGGCGCGATTTTCAGGGGGGCCGAATCAGCGGCGAAAAGCGGGTGGGACACCGCCAGGAGACCGGCCGCCAGTACGGCGGGGAAAGACAGGGTTTTCATGTTCATGTGTTCGGCAAATCCCTTCCGCCAGCCGCCACAGCGACCCACGGAAGGCCGCCATCATGACCGGGTTCCGGCCCGAACAAAATGCCTATAATTGACCAAGCCATGCCAATTATTGACCTGGATCCTCCACGCGATAGACGTGGCTTCTCGTGCGCAGGAACAGCGCCCGTCCCGCCACTGCCGGGGAAGCCATGAAACCATCCGCCAGCCGGTTTTCCGCCAGCACCTTGAAGGTGCGGTCCGCCCCCACCACCGTGGCCGTGCCTTCCTCGCTGAAGAAGTAAACCCGCCCGTTCGCCGCCAGGGGCGAGGCCGAGTGATTGCCCCCCACCCGCTCGCGCCAATAGGCCTCGCCCGTGAGGGCATTCAGGCAACTGGCGATGCCGCCATCATCCATGGTGAAGATCAAATCGTTCACCCAGAGCAGCCCCGGCTTGCGCGGGACATTCCGTTTGGACTGCCACACCACCTTGAGTTGCCGGCCCGCATCCGGGGTGTTGGCGTCAATCACCTCGCCGGGTTGGCCGGGACTCAAGGCCAGCAGCTCGCCGGTGGACCAGCCGGTTTGGCAAAAAATCAGGCCCAGGCCGTAAACCGGCCGGGAGCTGGCCGAATGGCTGGAGCGCTCCTCCACGCGCCAGAGTTCCTTGCCGTTGTCCGGCTGGTAGGCGTAAACCGCTTTGGCTCCCTGGCTGATGAGGACCGGCTGGCCATCAATCTGCGCCACGGTGGGGGTGGCAAAGCTTTTGCGAAAATCGCCATCGGATTCCGGGCGTCCATCGCTGCGGAGATCCTTGTAGTCAATGGAACGTGGCGTTTTCCACACGGTCTGGCCGGTCAGCTTGTCGAGCGCCACCACGTACTGCTGGTCGGTGCCATCGAAGTGCAGGATCAGCAAGTGGCGGTACAGGATGGGGGAGGAACCGGCCCCCCGCAGGTGGTTGCACTCCAGATCCCGGCGCTGCCAGAGCACGCGCCCGGTACGGCTCTCCAGGCAGGCGGTGCCGGGGGAGCCGAACGTGACATAGACGCGACCGGCTTCCAACGCGGGCGAAGGGGAGGCGTAGGTGTTGAATTTGTGTGCGCCCTGCGGTTTCTCCACCGTGAACAGCTTGAGATCATGCACCACCCGCCCGGTCCCCTGGTCGAGGCACAGGGCGCTCAGTTCCGTTCCGGCCTCATTGGCGGTGGTGAGCCACACCCGCCCCTCGCCGATCACCGGCGAAGACCAGCCCCGGCCATGGATGGGGGTTTTCCAGCGGATGTTCTGCTGTTCACTCCAGGTAAGCGGCAGCGGGTTGGTGACACAGCCGTTCCCGGCGGGACCGCGGAATTCCGGCCAGTCCAGGGCGGCCGGGGCGGTTCCGGCCAGACACCCCAGCCAGGCGGCCAGCAACAGTGATTTGGTTGACATGCGCCCCGACCTTACCGGGGACCGGTCTGGGTGGCAATGACGCATGAAACCCTTGCAGTTTGACGCCCGCCGGGTAGGCTGCGGCGGCGATGTCGCAAATGCTGAAATCCTCCGGGGCCCTGGGTATTGCCACCCTCACCAGCCGCTGTCTGGGCATGGTGCGGGAAATCGCCTATGCCCGCTTCATGGGGGATGGCTGGGTGGCGGGGGCCTTCATGCTGGCCTTCACCATTCCCAACCTTTTCCGGCGCCTGCTGGGCGAGGGTGCCCTCACCGCCGCCTGCATCCCGATTTTCAAGGAGAAGGAAAAGACCGAGGGGGACGCCGCCGTCTGGCAGGCGGCCAACGCGGTGATCTCCGGCATGTTCCTCGCCGCCACGGCCATCATCCTGCTGGTGGTGGCGGGGGTGACCATCGCCCTCTGGGTGCGACCCTGGCTGCCGGACACGCTCCTAATGCTCAAGCTGCTGCGGATCATGTTCCCCTACATGCTGCTGGTCTGCCTCACCGCCATCTTCATGGGCCTGCTCAACACGCGCGGCCGTTTTTTCGTGCCGGCCATGGGGGCCACCATGCTGAATGTGGTGATGATCGCCTCCGTGTTCTGGCTGGCCCCGCGCCTGGGGCGGGATCTGGAAAGCCAGATTTTTGGCCTGGCCATCGGCGTTCTAATCGCCGGTGTGGTCCAGGCCGCCTTCCAGTGGCCTTCGTTGCGCCACGCCGGCTATCGTTTTTATTGGGTCAACCCGGTCCCGGACCCCACCGTCAAGCGCGTGCTGCACCAGATGATTCCCGGCACCATCGGGGTGGCGGCGTTTCAAATCAATGTGCTCCTCACCCAAGTGCTGGCCTTTTGGGTGGATCCGGGCATTGTGGCCTCCTTCAATTACGCGGTGCGCCTGATGGAGCTGCCTCAGGGGGTGTTCGGCATTTCACTGGCGGTCTATCTGCTGCCCACCCTGACGGGGTTGGCGGCGGAGAAGGACATGCCCGGCTACCGCGCCACCCTGCGCCAAGGCATCGGCTATCTCTTTTTTGTCAATCTGCTCGCCTCCATTCTGCTCATCGTGCTGGCGGAGCCCATCGTGCGGCTGCTGTTCGAGCGCGGCAAGTTCGGCCCCGATGCCACCCACCGGGCCGCGCTGGCCCTGGGCTGCCTGGCGCCGGGACTGGTCGCTTTTTCCCTGGTGAACATCCTGGCGCGCGCCTTTTACGCCCTGGGGGATACCCGCACCCCCATGAAGGTGAGCGTGGTTTGCCTGGGGATCAACCTGGTGTTTTCAGCCTTGCTGGTGGTGCCGCTGGCCCAGGCCGGCCTGGGGATGGCCAACACCGTCAGCGCCACCCTGAATGTCACCCTGCTGCAATTCGCCCTGAAACGTAAAATCGGCCGGTTGGACTGGGAACCGCTGGTGGCGGAATGCTGGCGCGTGCTGGCCCTCGTGGTGCCCGCCGGACTGGCCGCCTGGGGCCTCTCCTGGTATGGGGAAACCCACTGGGGCCACAGCACGTTCCTCGCGCGCCTGCTCCAGGTGTTCGTGCCCGCCACGGTGGCCGCCGTGATCTTTGGCGTCGGCTGCCTTGCCTTGAGGGTGGAGGCGATGCGGGATGTGCGGAATCTGGTCGGCCGCCGTTTCCGCCGGGGGTAGCTTCCAGCCAGGCCGTGAACGATCTACTTCGGCCCCTGCTCCATGCGTTTCAGGTCTTCGGCGAAAAACCGGGCCACGTCCTTGAATTTGTTGACGTTGGCCGGGTTCAGCTCCATGAGCAATTCATGCGCCTCCAGACAGGTGCGGGTGATCTCCTGTTTGGAGGGATCGGTGGAGGGCAGCAGTTGTGTGACCGGAAGGGTCTCTCCCGCTGGCAGTTCCGTGAAAACCTCGAACAGGGTGAGCACGCCCAGGCTGTCCAACAAATCCCTGATCCGTTCGTTGGGCCGGTAGAGTCCCAGGCACACGCCCGGATTCTGGTCGGTGACCTTCGTCAACCGGATGCTCAGGCCGGCGATCACACCGGAAAAGGTGCTGTCCATCACCAGGCACTCGGACAAATCCAGCACGAACCGGCGTTGCCCCTGCTGCACGAGACCCTGCACCAGGGATTTGAAATCGGTGCTGACAGAAAAATTGGCGCGGCCCACCAAACGAATGCAAACTCCCAGGGGGCTGGAAGCTACGGATATGCTGGCCGAAGGGGTGCTCATGTGTGGCTTGCTTGGTTAAACTATGGCGTAGGTTGGCGACTCGGTCAAGGATGGCCGTCAACTGGCGCGCGCGGCGGAACCACTGGAGGCGGGGTTGACGATGGAAATCAGGGTTTGTTGCAGCAGCAGTTTGTCATCCTGGGAGCCCGATACCATGCGCAAGTTGCAGCGCAGCAACAACTCCAACGCCCGCACCAGCTCCTCGGGTTTGTAGTTGCGGGTCTGGGGCATGGCTTTATAAAGCACGTAGGCGTTGTATGCTAATGGGTTGAATCGCTTGTCTTCCGCGAATTGTCCGGGCGGGATCCGTTCCAACTGGGTTTTGAACGTCTGGTAGGTGCAATTTTCCTTCAACCATCCCTCCCGGATCATTTCCTTCACGAAAATCAGGGCCCGCATCTTGGTCACCAACCCGTAGAGCAGCCCGATCTCGGACTTGTCCTTGTCAAATTGCATCCCCCACAACTCCTCATCCAGACGCCGCAGCAGGCGTTGCAAGTCTCTTTCCCCCAAGGCATCAGCCAGGGCGAAAGCCCGGGCCTGCTTGTTGCGGACGCTCACGGTCTCCACATCCTCGAGGGTCACCTCCGGCCGCTCCCCCACGTACAGGGAGAGCTTTTCCGCCTCGGACATCAGCAGGCGCAAGTGCGGCCCCACGCGGGTGATGAGTTCCCCCAGCGCGTCATCGCGAATCCGTTTCTGGCGGCTTTGGAACACGGCTTCCACCTGCCGCTCCGCCTTGAGAGTCCAGTCCTTGTCATCCAGCGAAAGCCCGGCAAACAGCTCCACGGTCCCGATTTTTTCCACCGTTTTGAAAAAGAGCTTCCGCTTGTCCACCTTGCCGGAACTGATGATCAGCCGCACGTTGCGCCAATCGAATTTTTTCAGCTCCTCGGCCAGACTGGCCAGACTGGCCGTCACATTCGCCGCCGTGGAGATCCGTTCCTCCCCCAGGAAGTTGCAATTGCGGAACCAGATGGTTTTTGCGCCGCCGAAAAAAGGAAGCGTGTAGAGCGCCTCGCGCAGCCGGGCAAACGCCTTCAGGGCCTCGCTCACATTGCTGGCGTTGGCGTCGATGATCTCATGGTCCGTGCCCCCCTGCTCCGCGCACCATTGCTGGTAGAGCGCGGCGGCACGCTGCTTGACCGAAAACTCCTCGTCGCCACAGATCAGGCTGAAGGGGACGGTGGCCATGCTGGAAGCGGACGCCATGGGACCTATTCGTTCTCCCCGCCGCTTTCAGTGATTTGCTGCATGAACTTGCTCATGTCCTCCACTTGGGCAAACAGGGGGGCTGTGACAAAAATGGGCTTTTTGTGGGCGATGGCCAGGGCCAGACAGTCGCTCGGGCGGGCGTCCAGCTCCACCAATTTGCGGCCCAGCTCGTTTTCCTGCTGCAGAATCAGCCGGCCGAAGAAGGTGGAATTCTTCAGATCCGTGATCACCACCCGCTCCAATCCGATTCCGAATCCCTTGAAGATCAAGTTGATCAAGTCATGGGTCAAAGGCCGTTCCTTGGGGGTGGCGTGCAGAAACATCTCAATGACTGTGCCCATGGCATGTTCCACCTGGATGACAAACACCTTCTCGTCGGTGCCCAAAAAAATGGACCATCCATGGCGGGTCGGATACACCAACCTTATCTCTACCGGCACGACACTTTGCTTCATGCGGGCGATTCTAAAATCCGGGCCGGAGAAAAACAAGCCTGTCGTTGATGGTTGGGTTTCGTCATTCGGTCTGTCAATCCAGACCCAGTTTGGGTTGCACCCTTGACAGGGAGAATGGGGACTGACGAGTAAGACCACCCAGAAATGTTCTTGGAATGGAATTGCCCCGGGAAGGTCACCGGCGTAGGATTCACCCATGCCAACCCGTTGCCAACCGCTGTTTGATTGACAACCGAATGGGTGATTGGCTGAAGCAAGAATGATCAACCCTGGCCATGAAAACCGCAACCCCATCCACAACCGGAAACCACGTTATGAGCCCACTCTACCCGCAGAATTCCCCATTCGCCCGAAGCGGCCCGGGGTGGCCAGGCGCCAAACTGCGATGGCTCGCGGCGACGGTGCTCTGGGTGACAGCACTCGCCTGGTCGGCACCGGTCGGCGCACAAATTCAGAAGGGGGAGATGGCGGGCTACCTGCTCGTGCCCAATGAGAAGGTCCCTGAAACCTACAACGCCGGGTTTTCCATGTATGTGACCGCCTGGCCTTTGTTGGACCAATATCCGGGACAACGGTTCCAAACCGGCCTGTTCGGCACCTGGATGTTCGCCCGGAATGATGCCCCCCCGCCGCAGAAACTCTATTCCGATATCGAGGGCGGCCTGGGCTGGTGGCGGGACACTGAGTATGCCACGGAGACGCCGAAGTTCATCATGGGCGGCGTGGCGCCGAATTTCAGCGAGTGGGCCAATGGCCCCGGGGCCGGGAAGGGGAGGGACTGGGATCAGCCCAAAGGAAAGTACGGCGTAGCCCAGCTCAGCCCCTGGCTGCTGTGGCCGCCCGATGGTTTGAATCTCAAGCAGGGCACCTGCGGCGAGCTGTTCGGCTATGGCTACCAGCCGCTGCCACTCACCCCGGCCAAGACCACCACCGCCGGAACGAACCTCCCGACCGGCGACCAGTCGTGGACGCTCTTTTTAAACACGCGCAATTTCAAGGGGCCGGTGGCGTTTTTCACTCCCTATTTCTGGTCCCGGGGCACGGTCGCGGAGCCGGTCTTCAGCGGCTTGCTGCTGGATAGCCGCCCCTCCAACCCCAACCGGGCCTTGCAGATGGAGACCCAGCACGTCCCCAGCATTCAGGCGGTGGATGCCAAGGGCAAGTCTTACGCCCGCGTCGCCCCCACCTTCTTTCCGTGTGCGCCCAACGGCGAATCCAGGCTGGTGCACCACATCACCTCCTATAATCGGCAGGCGCTCTGGGATGCGGTGAAGACCTGGTTTGCCGGCGGCGCCGAGGCGAGCGGCGTGATTCGCCCCGAAGCGGCCATCCTCCACCAGTTCACGGGCAAGGGGGGAGCCACTTGGAGAATTTATCCCGACGGCACGCCCAAGGAGGAGAAGGTGCCGCTGGCGTGGAACACCTTTGCGACGCCGATGGCGGTGGACGCGAATACGTTCGGCTATCGCTGGGACACCAACCTCGTGCAGCAGTCGGCCAATGGTTCGCTGGTGAAGCTGCCCGAATATTATCACCTGGTGAAGAACGGGGCGAAATCGCAATGGGTCCCGGTGCGGGCGGAAGCGGTTCCAGCGGAAACCGGTCTAACCCAGGCGCGCTTCGAGCGCCCCACCGGAAGACGCCCCAAAGCCTACGTCACGCCTGATGATCCGGCGAGCTGCTGGAAAAAACCCGGCCCCAAAGCCGGACCGTTTCAGGCGTACCCGGGGGACGGCAGCGTGGTTACTTACTATTGGTATCGCTTCGCCGACCAGCCGGCCCTGCTGAACGCCGATTTGACGGCTCAGGAGCGGGAGGACTTGCAGGCGCGGGTGGAGAAAATCCATCGGAGTTGGAAAAAGGACCGCGAATACCTGCCGCCACCCGCGATGGGTAAGCTGGCCGAACTGGACCCGGCCCTGGTCGTCACTCCGCCGAAGGGCCTGGAGGTCGGCTATGTCCCCATCGTCACGCGGCAGGCGGAGGCAACCCGCCCGGCGGGTTCCCAATAGCCCTGAGCCCTGGCCATGCGCCGCCACGATGATCAACGTCCGCCGGAGTCCCGGCCGCCCCGGGGCCAGACGCTGCCGGTCGTTATGTATCGTGCCTTGTTGGTCTTGCTCCTCCTTGCCCCCTTGGTCGCGGTTTCGTGCCGCAAAGCTGCCGGCCCCGGCGGGCGCGAGCAGGAACTGGGCTACCTGCGCTGCTTCATGCCGACGGGCCTGCTGGATTTCGCGCACGTCGAGGTGCCGGCTCTTGAGAACATTGCGCTTCTGGGTCAAGGCGCGGACCAGCATCTCGGTTTGCACCTTATTCCCGGCCAGAAGAAGCGCAACGGCGGCATCCGGGCCGAGATTAGCGTCAATTACCCGTACCAGCCGGGCGACACCGTGCGCTACGCCTGGCGCTTCATGGTGCCGAAGGGGTTCCAGTCTGATGCGCCGCTGAATCGCTGGTGGATTATCGGCCAGTGGCACGACCAGCCGAACCCCCGTCGTGGCGAGACCTGGGCAGGCTATCCGTCGAAAAGCCCGCCGGTGCTGATCAGCATCGGCGAATTGGAGGGCAGGCTCGCCATCGCCATTGCCTACGGCCCGAAACAATCGCAGCAACGCGGCCCGCTGTTCATCGAGCCCGGAATCTGGCACCGCCTCATTGCCGAGATTCACTGGTCGCAGAAGGCCGATGGCAAAGCTACCTTCTACCTCGATGCCCCGGACCGGCCCGCCGCCGTTTTGGAGGGCCTCAACATGCACAACGATTACCAGCACTACCTGAAGTTGGGCATGTATCGCCATCCTGAAATCAAGACGGACAACTGGATCTACCTTGATGACCTCACTGTCACCAGGGAGGTGGCGCAATGAAACCCCGCCATGATCTCGCAACCATAACCCAATCAGCTATGAAACCATCTGTGAGGCTCCTGCTCTCCATCTTCGCTGGCGCTGCGCTCTTGTGCGGCGATTCCCCGGCCGCGGACAAAAAGCCGCTCAAGGTCTTTGTCCTTGCCGGGCAATCCAACATGCAGGGGCACGCCCGGGTCACCACCTTCGCGCACCTTGGTATGGACCCGGCCACGCAGCCGATGCTGGCGGAGATGCAGAACCCCGATGGCTCGCCGAAGGTCTGCGAGCGCGTGTGGATTTCTTCCATCGGCTGCGCCGAGGCGGAACAGACCGGCAAGCTGACGGCTGGTTTTGGTGCCACGACCGAGAAGATCGGCCCGGAGTTCACGTTTGGGCTCTATATGCAGAAGTTCACGGACGCCCCCATCCTCCTGATCAAGACCGCGTGGGGCGGCCGGAGCCTGAATACGGATTTCCGCCCGCCGGGCTCCGGACCCTATGTGTTCAATGAAACACAGCTCGCGTCTTTCCAAAAGCAGGGCAAAGACCTTGCGGCCCTCAAGGCTGCCAAGGAGAAGGAGACGGGCGTGAGCTACCGCCTCATGGTCGAGCATGTGAAGAAGGTGCTCGCTGACCTCAAGCGCGTGGTTCCGGATTACGATCCCGCGCAGGGGTACGAGCTGGCCGGGTTTGTCTGGTTCCAGGGCTGGAACGACCTGGTGGATTCCAGCACGTATCCGACTCGCGACCAGCCCGGCGGCTACGGCGCCTACAGCACGGTCATGGCGCAATTCATCCGGGATGTGCGGAAGGACTTGAACACGCCCAAGCTGCCGTTCGTCATCGGCGTGCTCGGCGTGGGCGGGCCGACCGCCGAATATGGCCCCGACCAGCAGCGCTACCGGGCGACTCACCAGAACTTCCGCGATGCCATGGCCGCGCCGGCGCAGTTGCCAGAGTTCAAAGGCAATGTCGTGGCCATTCGAACCGAGAAGTATTGGGACCGGGAGCTGACCGCCGCGAAAGCGAAGGACAACGCCATTCGCCAGCAGGCGAAGAAGCGGGCGGCCGAAGCCAAAATGAAACCCGCCGAGGAAAAGGCCGCGCTGGAGAAACTGCGGCTGGAGGGGCTCACGGAGCGGGAGCGGCAGGTGCTGGAGAAGGGGATCTCTAACCTGGAGTTTCACTACCTCGGATCGGCAAAAATCCTCGGCGGCATCGGCAAAGGCCTGGCTGAGGCGATGGCAGAACTCAAACAGCTTAAGCTGGCGAAGTGATGCAAGCCAAACTACTCTCGCTTGTCTCGTGCCTACACCCGGCTGAACCTCCCCGGGAAAGGCAAAGGACGCTCGCGCGCTTCCAGCTGCCGTTGCTCCTCGCCCGCGTTGCAATCCTGCTGTCCGCCGTTTGCTTCCCAGCCGCCGGTGTGACGGCGGCTGAGCCGGTGGTTTTCCAGCAGGCTTATGCGCCTGGACCGGCGGATAATCCGCTCAAGGGCTTCGTTCCCTACGCCGGCCAGAATCGGGGCTTTCCCCATTCGCTCGAGTTCGAATATCTGCCCCTCGCCTCAATGATGACCGGCCCGTCTACCTTCAACTGGGCGCCGCTGGAGCGTCTGCTGGACGGCATTGCTTCCCGTGGCTGCCAGAGTGTCTTTCGCGTTTACCTGGAATACCCGCGTAAGCTGAGCGGCGTGCCGGAGTATCTCGTGCAGGCCGGCGTGAAAATGCGGGCCTGGACCAACACAAATACGCAGCCGTTCCCGCCCGCGCTCGACCACACGCCGGACTATGAGGACCCGCGTCTGCGGGCGGCGCTCACGAATTTCATCGCCGCCCTCGGCGTGCGTTATGACGGCGATCCGCGCATCGGCTTCATCACCGCCGGCCTGCTCGGCACCTGGGGGGAGTGGCATTGCCATCCGCATTCGGAATGGTTCGCCTCCCGGACGGTGCAGGCGGAGGTGATGGATGCCTACGCGGCGGCGTTTAAGAAGACGCCCGTGCTGCTGCGCTATCCGGCGGGCGATCAAGACCGCTCGCATGCCCCGAACGGTCAGCGCGCCTTCGGCTACCACGATGATTCCTTCGCCTGGGCCACGCTCGACACGGGTCGCAAGAGTGACAGTTGGTTCAATCTGGCGCTGCTGCGCCAGGCCGGGCCTGCTGCGATGGAACGCTGGCGCACCGCGCCGATCGGCGGGGAGGTTCGGCCCGAACTCTGGCCCTGCCTTTGGAAGCAGGAGGGGTGCAGGGAGGGTCAGGATTTCGCGCGCTGCGTCCGCGAAACGCACGCCTCGTGGCTCATGGAATCGAGCACCGCCCGGCGGCTTGCGCCGGAGGAGCGGGAACGTGCCTTGGCGGCGGCGCGGAGCCTGGGATACGAATTGCAGGTCGTTCGGGCATCAGCCGCGTTGCAGGGCCGCGCTCTCGACGTCACCGTCACCGTCACCAATCGTGGCGTGGCGCCGTTCTACGCCGGTTGGCCGGTCAAACTCGTGGCGGGCGGCTCCGGTGGTGCTGAGTCCATGGCTGAAATACCCTTCGCCCTGAAGGAATTGCTGCCGATGACTGCCGATACCCGGTCAGTGACGGTGGATCTTGCCAGGTTTGCTCCCGGTGAGATCAAGTTGCTGCTCGGCATCCCGAATCCGCTCAAGGGCGGAAAACATCTGCGTTTTGCCAACGCGGACCAGGACCGTGACCGCGCTGGCTGGCTTACGCTCGGAAAGGTTGTCCTCCCATGACCCTGCACCTCAACTTGCCGGTCGGCTCATTTTCGTCTGGTCAGCTTCATATCCCTATGCACCTAAAACTGATGAAAGCCAAACTCCTCTCTCTCGCCCTCACCTCTCTGGTCGCCGTGCCAGTTTCCATTTTGGCCGCGGCTGCCGCGCCGGGGACCAGGATACCTGATTTCACCCGGGGCGATGCCATTCCTGCCGGCGCAAAGCACGACTGGAATCTTGGCCCCACCGGGCTTCGCGGTTGGATTTATTGCGACAAGTTGGTGACCAGCGATGCCCGCCAGATTTCCATTACCAAGGTGGAGAAGGGTTCCCCTGCGGATGGCGTTTTCCAGGTTGCAGACGTCATTCTCGGTGTGGGCGGCAAGCTCTTTTCCTATGATCCGCGCACCGAGTTCGGCCAGGCGATTACCGCCGCCGAAACGGAGGGGGGCGGAGGCAGGCTGGCCGTGACTCGCTGGCGGGCGGGCAAAACCGAAGCGGTCGTCGTCAAGCTCCCGGTGCTGGGCAGCTACAGTGGAACAGCGCCCTTTGACTGCGCCAAATCGAAGCGCATCCTGGAGCAGGGGTGCAAGGCGCTGGCCGAAAAAGTGGCCAGGCCCAACCACCCGGAGGATCCCATTGTGCGCTCCGTCAATGCCCTCGCTTTGCTGGCCAGCGGTAATCCCGCCTACCTCCCGCTGGTCAGGCAGGAGGCCCAATGGGCGGCGGGCTACACGTCCGATTCGATGCAGACCTGGCGCTACGGCTATGTCCTCATGCTGCTTTCCGAGTATGTGGCGGCGACCGGCGACCAGTCGGTCATGCCGGGCTTGCGGCGAATCGCGCTGTCCGCGGCCAGGGGCCAGAGCGCTGTCGGCTCGTGGGGCCATGGTTTCGCTGTGCCGGATGGACGGCTCGGCGGCTACGGGATGATGAATTCTCCGGGCGTGCCGCTCACCATTTCCCTGGCGATGGCCCGCGTGGCCGGCGTGCAGGATCCCGAGGTGTCCCGTGCCATCGAGCTCAGCGCCCGCCTGCTGCGGTTCTACATTGGCAAGGGCGCGGTTCCCTATGGCGACCACCACCCGTGGATTGAGAATCATGACGACAACGGCAAATGCGGCATGGCTGCTGTCTTGTTCAACCTGCTCGGGGAGGCGAATGGGGCGGAGTTTTTCTCCCGCATGAGCCTCGCCTCCCATGGGCCGGAGCGCGACACCGGACACACCGGCAATTTCTTCAACATCCTGTGGGCCATGCCGGGCGTCGCCCAGTCCGGTCCCCGGGCGACCGGGGCGTGGATGAGCGAGTTTGGCGCCTGGTACTTCGACCTCGCGCGCCGCTGGGATGGCACCTTTCCCCACCAGGGCCCGCCCGAGCCGAATAATGACAGCTATGCCGGCTGGGATTGCACCGGCGGCTACCTGCTCGCCTATGCCATGCCGCTAAAAAAGATCCTTCTGACCGGCAAGCGCCCGGGAGCTACCCCGCAGTTGAACGCCCCGGCGGCGCAGGCGCTCATCCTGGATGGCCGGGGCTGGAGCAATAAGGACCGCAACAGCTCCTATGATAAGCTCAGCGCCGATCTGCTCCTGGCCCGCCTCGGCAGCTGGTCGCCTGTGGTCCGTGAGCGGGCGGCGATGGCGCTGGCCCGCCGCTCGGAGGTTTCCATCCCGCCCCTGCTGAAAATGCTGGAATCCCCCTCGCTCTATTCCCGCTACGGCGCTTGTCAGGCTCTGAGCGCGCTGCGCAAGCGTGGCGCCCCGGCCGTTGAAGCGCTGCAGAAAACTCTGTCGGAAAAGGACCTCTGGCTGCGCATCAAGGCCGCCGAGGCCCTCGCCAGCATTGGTGCGCCTGCCATCCGGACGGTGCCCGCATTGCTTGAAATGCTGGCCCAGGTGGACCCGGCCAACGATCCGCGCGGCATGCAGCAGCGGTATCTTTCATTCGCCCTTTTCGCGGAGCGTGACGGGCTGCTGAGCCGCTCCCTGGAGGGGGTGGATCGCCCGGCCCTCTACCGCGCCGTGCGGGCCGGGCTAAAGAATCAGGATGGCCGCGCCCGCAGCAGCCTTGGCTCAGTTTATCGAAACCTCTCCACCGAGGATATCAAGCCGTTGCTGCCGGCCATTTATCAGGCGATTGTCGAGCCGGCTCCGAGTGGTGAAATGTTTGCTGATTCGATCCGCGTGGAGGGGCTGCGTCTCTTGGCCAAACACCGGATCGAGGACGGTATCCGCGCCTGTGTGAAATACACGCGCGACCAGAACCCGTGGGCGAGCGAGAAGCGGACGCCGGAGCTGATGAAGATACTGCTCGCCTACGGCGCCCGTGCGAAGCCGGTCATCCCTGAGCTGATCAGTGTTGCCAGCTACTTTGAAAAGGATGAAAAGAACTTCCCCTCGCATTTGAGTCTCAGGAAGGCCGAGTGCGTCCGCGAAACGATCCGTGCGATTGAGGCCTCGACGGAGAGTCCGGAACTCATCCGCCTTAACTAGCATGAATTACAAGCTTCCGCTCCTGGCCATCCTGCTGTTGGTGCCGTTGGCCGTGATGCCTGCCGCTGACACCGGCCCGGCCAGGCCGAACCTTATCCTCATCCTCGCCGATGATTTGGGCTACGGTGACCCGGGCTGCTACGGTGGTGCGCTTGCGCCCACGCCGGCGATTGATTCTCTCGCGCGCGACGGCGTGCGTTGCACCGATGGCTACGTCACGGCCCCCGTCTGCGCGCCGAGCCGGTGCGGCTTGCTGACCGGTGCCTACAACCAGCGTTTTGGTATGCAATGGAACGAAGACCAGTGGCGTACCCGTGGCTATTCGGTGCCCGCGTCACACCTAGTTCTGCCGCAGGCATTGAAAGCGGCAGGCTACGTCACCGGCCACCTCGGCAAATGGAACATCGGCGCCGATATCACCGGTTGTTTTGACGAGGCTCAGGATGTGATGGATTGGGAGGCGGATTACTTTCCGGATGCCACCGATCATTATCACGGCGTGGACAATCCGGCCGAACCCGACTCCAGCAAGGTCCAGGGTGTCTGGGGGCCGGAGCATCCGGGCGGGGAATACCTGACTGATCGCATCGGCCGCCATGCCGTCGAGTTTGTCGAGAAGCATAAGCAGCGCCCGTTTTTCCTCTATGTCGCCTTCAACGCGGTGCACAGCCCGTGGAGCGCGAAAACCGCCGATCGCGAGAAGTTCGCCCACCTCAAGGATCCGCCGCTCAACTTCTACGCGGCGATGATCGCTTCGCTTGATGAAAACATCGGACGCCTCCTCGCCAAACTGAAAGACGTAGGCCTCGATCAAAACACTCTCGTGGTGTTTATCAGTGATAATGGTCCGGCGCTGGGAAAGTCCGCCATCAAAGTCTGGCCGGAAAATTGGCCAAAGGAGATTCTTGTGGGATCAGCCGGTCCGCTGAGAGGGCACAAGGGCCAATTCTTCGAGGGCGGCATTCGGGTGCCGTTCATCCTGCGCTGGCCGTCGAAGCTCAAGGCCGGTCAAACCTATCGCCAGCCGGTCAGCAGCATGGATGTTTATGCCACCTTCTGCGCCGCTGCCGGCGCTCCGGTGCCCATTGCCACCCGGCTCGATGGTGTCAACTTGCTGCCTCATTTGCGCGGTGAAAAAGCTGGGCCGCCACACGAATCTCTGTTCTGGAAAAATGGCGATCAAGGTGCGGTGAGGCAGGGAGATTGGAAGCTTGTCATCAGCCAGTGGCAGCCCAAGTTGCAGCTCTTCAACCTTGCTGACGACATCGGCGAGAAACTTGACCTCGCCAGCGGGAAGCAGGACTTGGTTGCTAAGCTTCAAACAGCCTGGCTCAGCTGGAGTGCGCCGTTGCCTGCCCGCGCCAACCCGCCGTCCCCGAAGCCCGGCAACAGCAAGACGGTGGCGGCTGCCGCGAAGCCCGCCCAGGACCGGGCGAGCCTGTTTGAGTCGAAGGATAAGAATCGCGACGGCAAGTTGAGCCGCGACGAGTTCCTGGCCGGTCAGGCTGATCAGGGGGCCGCAATGACCCGCTTTGAGAAGTGGGACGCCAACCTGGACGGTTTCCTCTCGGCCGAGGAGTTCGTCAGCATGGGAGAAAAAACGAAATGAGCACTGCATGCCAGATTTCCAGTCTGTTCCTCTCAATGTGCCTCCTGTGCTTGCCATCCGTTCTCATGGCTGCGGGTGGAAAGCTGAACGTCCTCTTCATTCTCTCCGACGACCTGCGCGACTCGGTCGGCTGCTACGGCAACGCCGCCGCGAAGACACCGAACCTCGATCGTCTGGCTGCGCGCGGGGTGCTATTCCAGAGAGCCTACGCCCAGTATCCCGTCTGCAATCCCAGCCGCACGTCCTTCATGACTGGCCTCCGTTGCGAACAGACGCGGGTGGTCGAAAACACGGTGATGTTTCGGTCGCGTCTTCCGGACATCATCACCATGCCGCAAATGCTTCGCCAGCATGGCTGGCATGCCGCATCGTACGGGAAGATCTACCACCTCGGCGGCGGAGCAGCCTGGCTGGATTCGGGCAAATCGTGGGATGAATCGGAAACATTCCAGGCCACGCCTGCCGGCCGCAAAGGTGCGGTGCGCAATCTCACCGGCGGCAAGCTCAAGTGGTGCTCCGTCGGCGCCATGGAAGGTGCGGACGATGACCAGCCGGATGGGCAAAACGCGCTCCATGCCATCGCGGCTATCGAGAAACAGACGGCGGCGGGCAAGCCGTGGTTCATTGGCGCGGGCTTTCATCGGCCGCACGATCCGTTTCTCGTGCCGAAGAAGTACTTCGATCTCTATCCGCCCGGTTCGTTGAAGCTGTATCACGATCCGGCGGACATCACCCCTTTGCCCCCGCTTTCCATGGGGGGCGGCGGATTCAAAGCCGCCTTCGACGCGTTCACCGACCAGGACCGCCTTGATTTCCAGCGCGCCTATTACGCTGGAGTCTCGTTCATGGACGCGCAGGTGGGCCGGCTTCTGGATACGCTCGACCGGCTCAAGCTCTGGGACCGCACGCTGGTCATCTTCGCGGGAGACAACGGCTATCATCACAACGAGCGGAACTGGTGGAACAAAGACACGCTGTTCGAGCGCAGTTGCCGTGTGCCTCTGATTGTCGCTGCGCCGGGAGCGAAAGCGGGGCAAGTCTGCCAGCGCTTGGTGGAACTGGTGGATTTCTATCCGACCGTGGCGGACTACTGCGGCGTGTCAGCCCCGCACCAGCTCGCCGGACAAAGTCTGCGTCCACTGCTGGAAAACCCGGCGGCCAAAGGCAGGGAGGCGGCGTTCACACTCGTCGCACGCGGCCAGGGCAAATATGGGCAGACTGCCCGCACCGACCGCTGGCGTCTCACACGCTGGAACGACGGCGCAGCCGAGCTTTACGACGAGGCGACTGATCCGGAGGAAACGCGGAACCTTGCCCAAGACCCGCGTCACCTCGCCACCATGGAAAGCTTGCAGAGACTGCTTGATCAAATCGGCCCGTTTCGGCCCGCTCCGCCGGTAAATGAGAAGCCCATCCACGCCCAACCACAAACCGAAATATCACCATTGCGCAAGCCATGAGACTTGTTTCCATTCTTTTTGCATCGCTGGGCCTTTTTTGTGTCCAAGCTGTGGCGGTAACCAAGCCCAACGTCGTCTTCATCCTTGCCGACGATCTCGGCTATTCCGACCTTGGGTGCTACGGCTCGGAAATCGCGACTCCGAACCTCGATTCCCTCGCCCGCAACGGCCTGCGCTTCACCCAGTTTTACAACACCGCCCGCTGCTGGCCCTCACGCGGCGCCCTCCTCAGCGGCTACTATGCGCAGCAGATTCATCGCGACGCCCTGCCAGACCTCCCCGGTGGCGTCCGGGGCGTGCGACAGTCGTGGGCCCGCTTGCTGCCGGACTTTCTCAAGTCCGCCGGCTACCGCTCCTATCACAGCGGCAAGTGGCACGTGGACGGCCGGGTGCTCGACAGCGGATTCGACCGCTCGCTCAACATGAACAACCAGGGGAATTATTTCAGCGCCGCAGGCAATGCCATTGATGACAAACCCGTGATCCCGCCGGCCGACCAGGCTGGCTACTACGCCTCCATCGCCGTCGCGGATCACGCCGTCGAGTGTCTCAAGGATCACGCGGTGAACCACCCGGACCGGCCATTCTTCCACTTCGTCGCCTTCATCGCGCCCCATTTCCCGCTCCACGCGCTGCCTCAAGACATTGCAAAGTATCGCGACCGATACCTCACCGGCTGGGAGGCGATGAGAGCGGCGCGCTTCGGCCGACAGCAGGAAATGGGCCTCACCCGGACGACCCTGTCCCCGATCGAGCACGACGTCGGCCCGCCCTACGCCTTCCCGAACGCCATCAAGCAGATCGGCCCAGGTGAAGTTAACCGCCCCCTGCCTTGGACCGAACTGACGGAGGAGCAGCGCCGCTTCCAGGCGACGAAAATGGCCATCCATGCTGCCATGGTTGACCGCATGGACCAGGAGATTGGACGCATCATCGCGCAGCTCAAGGCGATGAAGGCCTACGAGAACACGGTTATATTTTTCGCGTCTGACAATGGCGCCAGCGCCGAGATGATGGTGCGCAACGGTGGGCATGATCCCGCTGCGCCGCCTGGCAGCGCGAAGAGTTACCTCTGCCTCGGCCCCGGCTTTTCCAGCGCCTGCAACACCCCCTTTCGCCGGCACAAGACCTGGGTCCACGAAGGCGGCATCAGCACGCCGCTCATCGCGCACTGGCC
>CAIYYI010000492.1 GCA_903930345.1 uncultured Verrucomicrobiota bacterium | reverse complement strand
GGCATGGGAAGTGTCGTCGTTTCAGGTTAAGTCGATTTGCACTTTGACCACGCCGGTTTTGGCGCACGCCAGTTGCAACGCCTCTGTCGCCTGCTTCAGCGGGAGCACACGGCTAATCAACGGTCGTAAATTCACGCGCCCGGACGCCACCAGGCGGATGGCTTCCTCCCACACGTTACCGTAGCGGAACGAGCCGACGAATTGGAGTTCTCGTACCAGAAGTTGGTTGACGGGCAAGGAGATTTCCGGCGCAGAATAGACACCGATCTGCACAATGGTTCCGCCCCGGCGCACCACCTCAAACGCTTGCTTCAGCGCGGGCACTGCGCCGGAGGCTTCAAACAGAATCTCAAAGCCATCGCCCGTCAGCGCCGTCACTTGGTCCTTGAACGACGCTTCTGTGGGATCGAGCGCACTGTCCGCGCCCACCTGCAGCGCCATTTGCCGCCGTTCCGCCACCGGATCGCTGACGGCAATCGTGGTCGCGCCGCAAGCCCGGGCAGCGATCACGGTCAGTAATCCAATCGGCCCGCCCCCGGTCACGATCACCGGCTTGCCTGCAACCGAGCCAACCCGCTTGAGCGCATGCAGGGCCACGGCGAACGGCTCCATCATCGCGCCAAGGCCGTCGTCGATTTGCGGCGGCACAGGAAAACATTGTTCGGCGCCAATGAGGAGATATTGGCTGAATCCGCCATTGGTTGGCGGTTTGGTGCTGGCGCTGCCCAACATCCGAACATTTCGGCAGAGATTGCCGCGCCCGCTGCGGCAATAATCGCAATGCCCACACTGGCGTGAGGGATTCACAACAACGCGCTGGCCGACGGGCGGCTGGGTCACGCCGTCCGCCACCGCAACTACTTCGCCGGTGATTTCGTGGCCGAGGACGAAAGGCGCGGTTACAGCGAAGCTCCCGAAACGGCCTTCCTCAAAATAGTGAACGTCAGAGCCGCAGATGCCCCCGCGCCTCACGCGCACCAGCGCTTTTCCAGGCTCCAGATCGGGCACGGGGCGTTCATCAACGCGCAGATCTTTGATGCCGTGCAACACGGCGGCTAACATGGTTTTAGTCATAATTTATTACGGGATGGATTGATGTGATAAAAACGGGCGCAGGTGTCCCCAAGGACATCCGCGCGAACCTTGGCCGAAAATTGCTGAAAATAGTCGCTGACGACGCGCATCGTGGAGGCATAGTCCCCGGACAGAGTGCAAACCGGCCAATCAGAGCCAATCATCACACGGTCCGTGCCAAAGGCTTCGATAACGATGTCAAGGTAACGATGAAAATCATCGGGCCGCCACTGTTTCCACTTCGCCTCGGTCACCATGCCGGAGAGTTTGCAGAAAACGTTGGGGAACTCTGCCAACTTCTTCAGGTCTTCCTTCCAAGGCGAAACCTGTCCTTCTCGGATGGGCGGCTTGGCGATGTGATCCAGCACAAACGGCTGTTCTGGAAACTCCATGGCCAGTTTTACCGCCACCGGAAGGTGCTTGGGGAACAGCAATAAATCGTACGTTAGATCGAACTCTCGCAGTTGAGCAATGCCGCGGCAAAATTCCGGCCGCTGCATGAAATGGTCATCTGGTTCGTCGTGGATAACGTGTCGAACGCCAACCAGTTTGGGATGCTTAACGCATTTCTCCAGTTGGTCACGAAGCTTCGGTGAGCGCAGATCCACCCACCCCACCACGCCTTTGATGATGTCATGTTCGTTGGACAGACTCAGCAGCCACTCCGTTTCGTCGACCATCTGCCGAGCCTGCACGGCGATGGCGCCCTCAAAACCAATGGTTTGCAGCAGCGGCCTAAGTTCGTCAGGAAGATAATCGCGACGAAGGGAGGCCATCTGGTCCGTCATCCATACTTGATGCTCGGGATTGTAGCGCCAATAATGTTGGTGGGAATCGATACGCATGGTTTGCAATGGTGATTTAGTCTGTTTTCAACCTGTGGTCTTGCGCTGCATTGATGAAGGCGCGGATGTTCTCCGTTTTGACTCCGGGTGGCATCCCGCCGGCGCAGGATAGAATAAGCCGGGACCAATCGGATGTCTGTTCCCAGAGACGTTTCATCGCAGCGCGGACATCCTCCGGCGATCCCTTGGCCAACACGTCGCGCGGCGGAATGTTTCCCAGGATGGTCAGTCGTCCGCCTGAGATGCGGCGCATGTCTCCAAGGGAAGTCTGGATGCCCGGATTATACAGATTGATGCCCAGATCGGCGTAGTGTGGCAACGACGCGGCACACGGAGCATCGTTATGGAAAAACTTCACTGGCACATCCGGTGCGAACAAATCACGAAGGTAAGGTCTCCCGAACGTCAGAAAATCCGCTTGACCCATAAAGCCGACGAGGTCGTCGAGGATCATGATGCCAGCAATGGTGGAAAACGTTTCGCGCTGGAGCGCATGCCAGCGAATGAGAAAATTCGTGATGACTCGCAAAAGGTGGTGCATGGACTCCGGATCGGTCTTAAGAGCTAACAGGAACTCTGTTGTTCCCATCAGGAACGACGCTATGTTCAGCGGGCCGCGCGAGACGGAGAAACGGATTTTGTGGCCTGTCGCCTCAATGCGCGGTTGCGCCCATCGGAGACGATTGAGCATAAACGGCAGCAAACCGTCGGTGGCAGGATCAGGCTCGGGGAGATCGCGTATTTGTCCCACATCAGTAATGACTTTCTCGGCGAATGGAAAATCATTGCGCGGAAACCGGCAGCGCGCGCCAAATGCCGATGGTTCGGTACACATGCCGAACTCCGACCAGAACCCGGGCAGGAACCAGGCATCAGGAAATGTCTCGATAGCCCGCTTGTTATCTTCCCACCATGTGGCGTCGCTGGTGATATAGTCGGCAATGTCGTGGCCGCACCAATTGGGCAGCCACGGCGAGTCGATGATGAAGCCTACAGGAAGCGGGTCGAGTTGTTCGCCCCGCACCACGGCAAGAAGTTGGTTCCATTGAGCGTCTGTCATGGGGTTGTTCGGGCTAAGATTTCCTCATCGCGGCTCCATGCGAAGGTTTAGGGGGGCTTGAGTTTCGATTTTAATCCACACGATAAGGTCGATTCCTTCAAGCGTCTGCCGATGGCCGAAGCGAAACTCTTTTCCGCGCGGAATATCTTTTTTATTCATTTTCAATTTGGGCTGCGCGCTGCCCCAGTTCCTTACAATGAGAGCGGGATTCAGCACAGGCGAATTTGAACTGCCTGCGAGCGTGAACACGAGCGCAGCGGGGCTTCCCGTAGATTTGTTGGTTAAGACATAGGCGCGCTGACTCTTGTCATAGCCGAGACTGTCATAAGCGCCGCCGGCCAGATTTAATTCCGCCGGAGAATTCCACGAGCGGGCGAGCACAGCGAGGTCTTTCGCGGGCTTGGTGGTCATGCCATAGAGGTTGCGACCCATCATCAAGTCCGGACGATCGGTCTTGTGCTTCACAGGGAACAGCGTGCCAAGGCAGGTGGAACTGGGACGATCGGCAGCAGGAGTTACGCGTCCGTCATTCGGCAACTGCGCCACCGGCCAATGATTCCAGCACGGCATCGTGGAGAAGCCTTCCCGCGCCCCAAAGCTGAATGGTTCCCAGCGGGCAAGCGTTTCGCCAATGACGAAGTGGCGCTGCTTCGCCTTGAGGTTCATCACCTGGATGTTTCCCTCTTTGATTGGCTGACTGCCGGGCACACGTGTTCCGTATGGTTTCTCCCATGACCATGTTTCCGTTTCGCCGTCCATGTTGGCGACGGTCATCGCCTCCAGTTCCACGTTGTCCTGCGGACGGGTGCCGGGCTGGTTGATCAACTCTGTTTGCTGCCATTCCATGTTCGCGGCCCACGTGCTGCGAATCTCCTGGTAGCGCACCGCGACGGCATCGGGATAAACGTAGTAGTATTCGTCGGTCCATTCGCCCCAGCCGGTTTCGGGATCGACATGATTAAAGCCGTAGGTGATGTCAGGGCTGGCTGTGCGCCAATGCACCACCACTCGGGCATCGGTGCTTTCGAGAATTCGCGCGTGCGCGTAGTGGCATCGCTTATCGGACATCTGTTCGCAGCATCCATACTGATTCCAGCTTTCGGGTCCCTGATCGCCCACCCACTTCCCATTCTCCGTCACCCACGCCGGGCAGTAGCCCGTGCCGCGCCAGAAAACCATGCGCACAGGGAGTTCGTCGAAGCAAACGAGCACATCGGCAAAGTCTCCGACGCGCCAGAGCCGGTCCCATTCCGGGCAGTATTCCAGTCTCGTGTAATAAGCGCCAAAGGGCTTTGTTTCCTTGGGACCGGAGGGCAACACACGGTAATGCAGTGGCTGGAGGTTTGCCGGGGTATTCGCCGTGAACGAAGCTTTGATCTCCTCACCCGTCAGAACTCGGCTGTGGATTTTCACCTCGTCAATCAGCCCGTCAAAGACCATGTTCGAGAGCAACTTCCTGCTCGGTTCGCGCTCGGTCAGCGCGGGAAATTGTTTGACGTGCGCCGTCCCGATAAACAGATCAAGACCTTGGGCAGGTTTTAACGTCCCCTTCGCAGGCTTTTGCGCGGCAAGCAGGCCATTGACGTAAACCGCAAAACCGGTTTCAGGATCGAATGTCCCCGCCACGTGCGCCCATTTGAGAAGAGGCACGGCGTCCTTCGATTCGCAGCCCTGCCATTGACCATCCACGGACGCGTGGAGACCGATCTGGCCCAGGTAATTGATGCTGAAACAAAATCCTGCCTTCTCCTCCTGGTCGAGATCCACCAAGCCCGTCCGCGCCCATGAATACTCTTGGGGAGCAATCCACGCCTCGACAGTCCAACCTCGCGTGAGCGGCGGAACCATAGCGGCCTGGCGGACCACCCGCGTAGTGAACCCGTCGAATAGGAGCGCATCTCCCGACACGCCCGGAACGCGCCTGAAATGCCCGTGAATCAAGTCGCCGACACCGCTGGTTCGATCAAGAGCTGTTGGCACTCCGCCGCTAAACACGAATTGTGCGTGATGTTCATTGCCCGAGGCATCCTTGGCTTGGTTGCCCGCAGTTTCATCCAGTTTCCACCATGCACTGGGTTTGGCAGTCACGTTTTCCCCAGCAACCACCTTTGACACTGCGTCCTCCGACAATGCCACCGGATATATCCGCACATCATCCATCGCGCCTTCAAAGAATCGCGATTCCTGGTTCCAGGCGCCAATGCGAAACGAATTCAGCCGACCCGGAACCGTCACCGTCAGGCCGACCTCAGCATCTTTTTTCCCGTTGATGTAAAGGCATGCCTTTTTTGCGGCTATATCGCAAGTGACAGCTACATGTGACCATTTGCCAATCTCCGTGCCAACGGCCGTTTGAGATTCGAGCGCCAACGGCTCATTGCCCTTGATGGCGAACTGGACCCGGCCATCCCGCAGCAGAAGAAGATGCAGAGAGGAGTCCTGCCAGTCGTCGCTGGACAAAAGCGATGAGTAACCGGAGGTGGAAACCTTCGGACGAATCCACATTGCGACGGTTACAGCCGAGAGAGTGCCCATGCCGCCGACCTTCAGGTATCCCGATCCGCCGCCAAGCTGGACGGCTCCTTCCACTTTGCCATCGCGGATCCACACGGACGGCGGCGGTCCAGCATCGAAGGTCCACCAAGCCACGGGACCCAAGTCCGCATGCGCCAACCCGAGCACGGCTAAGAACAGGGACAAGACCAAGAGGTTCTTTTTTATGAGGCTTCTCATTTTGCGTCCTTTGCCACGAGCGCGTTCAGCTTGCCCTTGTACACCGCCAACCGAATGTCGCAGCCTTTCTGGTCGAAGTAGCCGTCCGGGCCGTAGTACATGAAGTAAAGGTCGTCCGCGACTTTCAGAATCTCGGCATCTTGACCGAGCAGCAGCCGGCGGTTCTGGGCCTGCCAGCGCACGCCATCAGGCGAGGTGGCATAGCCGGTCCAGCAATCCTTGCAGCCCGGACGGACAAACTCGGCAAAATACATAAACCACTGGCCGTCCTTCCGAAAGACGTGGGTGAACTTGTGCATGGAATTGCTAGGCAATCCTGCGATGCGAACCGGTTGGGTATGGGCGAAGTCGAAGTACGTCTCGTTCGCGGACCAGGCTAGACGAAGCCCATTTGGCTCATACTTGCGGTCCCAGTAATACATGGCATAGCGGCCGGTGGCCGTATCATGAATCACGTGGTCATCCTCGACATCGCCCAAATGACTGACCTGGCCGCGCTTCACAAACTGGACGCCGTTGGTCGAGGTCGCATAGCCCCAGTCGCAATGATTATCCATGCCGCCGCCGTACCACATCTTGAACACGCCATTCTCGTGGATGACGAACGGATCCCAAGTGCCATCGCGGTCCCAATCGGGGCCGGTTCCCTTCGGCAGCACGGGGTTGGCCGGGTCTTTGGTCCAATGGATGCCGTCGCGGGACGTGGCGTGGCCGATTTCCAGGGAGTTGTAGTCCGCGCCGCTGTTCCCACGCACGCCCCAGGCTTCGTAATACAGATGAAACAGGTCGCCGACTCTGAGCACAGTCATCGAACCCAAAGCGCCCGCATCCCATTCGCCCTTCGTGCCCAGGCGCAGCACCGGATTGTTCGAGTACACCTCCCAATGCCCGGTGCCAGCCAAGTCGCCTGTAACAGCCGCCGCCGGAAACATGCGGCCACCGACCAGCAACAGGGCGGTAAAGATGAACGCGCAAATCTTCATTTCACTTCTCCTTGTAGGCAGATCCGGCTGACGCCTTCCGGACTGAGCGCACAGCCAAACCACTGCACGTCATCCAGATCACCGACAAAGCCGGATTGTCCTACCGGAAAATCGTCGTTGCAAAATCCGATCCTGATCGGAAGTCCCTGCTCGTTGTGCTGCGCCACATCCAGGCGGCCGCTGCCGGATGGGCGTCCGTCCACGAAACACTGGACGTTATCGCTTTCAGCCTGAGCTGAGACGACCACTGCAACGTGATGCCACTTGCCATCGGCCACCGGCACGTCTGCTCCGGCAGCGGCGACCCAGCCGACATCAAAACGCAGCCGACCATTTTGGACGAACATCACCTTGCCGCCACGCTGCCATTGGCGACCTGCGCCCGAACGAGCGAGGATGGTTCCGCCCTGCGTGGTACGAATCCACGCCATCCAGGTGAAACTGCCATTCGAGCGCAAGTCCTCCGCGCGGTTCAGTTGCACGTAGCTTTTGCCGTCCAGGTGCAGGGCCTTTCCGGCCATGCCCGGCACCCAAGTAGCGACGCCGTGGATCACGCCTTCGTGCTGGCCTGCGCTGTCCTTGATCGTCTTCCCTTCCCCTTCGTCCAGATTCCAAACCACTGGTGCGGGCGCGGCCGCAGTCTTGACGCGAGCCACCGGCGACCACGCGCTTTCCGCGAAGTAAGCGTCGCGAGCCTTGACCCGGTAGGCGATCTCAATGCTCGGTGAGAGTCCAGAATCCGTGTAAAGCGGCTGGCTCTGCCAACCACTGCTGTGGCCATTACCCTCAAGGCGCTCGAACAAATACTCATTGCCGATGCCGGGAAGAGGCGCTGCCGCCATGGTCACGTCAAAAGTATTCGTGACGGTTTGAGGAACAGTTGCCCAGGTCATGGGCAACGGATTGCCGGCAGCGAGTTGAGGCTTGGCGCCGCGCAGTGTGAAGTTCACTGGCGCCGTTGACTGCATTTGCAGCCAGACCACCAGCGCGGGCCGACCGTTCGGATCCCGCACAATCCCCTGCCGAAAGGCCGGACCCGCATGCTGGGGCTTCGAGTCGATTTCCAGCCGCGCAGCGTCCTCACAATTCCAGTTCTTCACCACGAAACACAGATTGGCGATCGGGTGTTGAACCGATGCTGCAATACGGAGGCTCGGCGACCCACCGGTGGCACAGAGCACATAGGCGCGTTGCGAAAGATCGTAGCTCGGGCCGCGGCAATCCGAAACCGCTTCGATCGGCGGCGCCTGCAGCCATGACCTAGCCAGCCCGACAAGCGATGTTGCCGGCTGGTCCGTCATGCCTTCCATCAGTATCTTCTCCAGGAAAGTGACCTTTCCTCGCTGCTGTGCGCTGAACGGCCAGAACAAATGCGAGATCGAACTGTGCGCCGCCCGGTCGGGGAAGCTGACGTTTCGTCCCGAGGAGTTGACCTGTGCAGTTGGCCAATGATTCCACGAAGGAAACACCGAATACCAAGTGCGTTCGCCGCTGTAAATATCGCCATTATCGAAATTCTGAATGGCAAACGGATGATATTGTCCGGTTAAATGGATCTTCTGGATCACTTGCCCTTTGAATTGAGGACTGGGCGGGTTCGGATTCCAGTCATATTCGGTGGCTTTGCCGGTGATGTCCACCAGGGTCATTACGGGCTTTTTGTTGATGACGCTTTCGGGGTGCTGCCCTTCGCCTAGAACGACCATTTGCTCGTCCCATTCATACCAGGTGTCCGGTTTTGAGGTGTAACAACGCATGAGCTTGGAAGCCACGCCGTCGGGATAGATATAGTAATACCAGTCAACGATGTCGCCCCAGCCGTTTTCATCATAATTGGCCCAATGGTAGTAGGGGTTCTCCAAACAGTAGCGCCAGTGGATCACTACGCGGGCATCGGTGTTTTCAATGATCCTGACGTGGGAGTGCCGGCACGCCTTGTCCGACATCGGCTCGCAATCTCCCGGCGCAGTGTCCGTAAAGCCCGTCTCGTTGAACTCCTGAGTAAACCATTGGTTCGACTCGTTCACCATCATCGGGATGTAGCTCACCCCCCGCCAGAACACGAACTTCGTGGGCAATTGGTCGAACCCCACCACCACGTCGGCGTATTCACCAAAGCGCCAGAGGTTGTCCCAGGTCTCGTAGTACGGCAGGCGCGTGTAAACCGCTTTGAACTTCCCGCCCGTCGTCGTCGCCGGGAAACTCCGTTTTTGCATATCGGGCGCGGCGACGATCGCCGGGCCGGGGTTATAGGTAGCGAAGGAACCGGCAATTTGGGCGCCACTCAACGCGACATTGTAGATCTTCACCTCATCGATCAGCCCGTCGATGCCGAATTCGCTGGGATTCGTGTTTTGGGTGGCTTCAGTCGGCGTCCTGAAGATGCCGGCCTTGCCCGCGCGCACATCGGCATTGACCGTTTGCACCCCGCCCTTGCCGATCGGTTTGCTTGCCACCTCTTTCCCGTTGATGTGCAGCCGCATCATTCCATCGTCTTTGTTGTAGGTGCCCGCCACATGATGCCACTTGAACAGCGCCAGATGGTTGGCGTCGGTATAAGGAGGCTTGCCCAGGACGCCAAGACTTTGCCATGTGCCGTCAACCTTCACCATGAATCCGGGGTACCCGTGGCTGTCAACTCCCAGGAAATAGCCGTCATCGTCGCCTTGTTGCACGATGGGCGCCCAGTTCCAGGGATAGGCGCCCAGTGCGAACCATCCCTCAAGGGTTAAGCTGCCTCCGGAAAGAGGCGGCGCTTTGGCGGACGGAATAGAGACCGCAGTATGATAACCATCAAATTGGATCGCCGTGCCCGAAACGCCTTTCTTCCAAAGCGTCTTGTGACCAGGAACCAGAGACACTGCCCTAGAAATCTCTTCCTTCGCTTCATCGCCCAAACCCTCGTCGAATTTGAACCACAAGACAGGCGCGACAGCCCCAGGGCCTTTTATGGGATTGCCTTTAACCCTCGCTTGCGATGTGGAATGCCCCGGAGATCTGCGTTTGACTTCGGAAACACCGTCTGCGCTCAATTTCAGTTCCTGAGTTGTCTGGTTCAAAGGATCATTCCATTCGTCAATCTTGCCCGCTCCATTCTTGACGACGCGTTTCACCCGACCATCGGGCCTGACGGTGAACACCTCATCGACAAAGTTATTCGGGTTTACATTTCCATGGGGATTTCCTGCCGTAAAACTTGCCAGGTACCTCCAGTGCATGACAATCGCCGAAGGTGTGTTCGCGATGATCTCGACGTGGGAATAGACGTTGACCCTGTCGGGCATGGCGGCCGTGCCATCGCCTCGCCGCGGAACGATCTCATCCAAAGACCACTTGCCTTTGGAGGTTTCCCAGTATGGCAGGTAGCTCGTGCCGCGCCAGAACACCAGTCGCCCTTCCGGTGCGCCCAGCTTCACGATGATGTCCGCGTAGTCGCCTGTGCGCGAGAACTTCTCGAACGGTTCGCCGGAATCGACACGCGAATAGTAGGCATGAAACTCAGCAGCTAATGATTGGACAGGTACATGCGCAATAAACAGCGCTGCCAGAAAGGCAAGACTGCCCCAGCGCTGAGCAAGAGCCGCCATGAAAGGTGACTGGATGGGGACGGAACGGGGTTTGTGTTTCATGGATAATTTCGCAATATTCAATCAGGGGTTCTTGGCTGCTCGTGGCCGGTAGGCCAGATCACCATCGGTTTTTTCATTTTTATTTCGTGTTGTGTATGCTGTAAAAGCCTATTTTATTTCTTTCAAGGGCAGATTAAAGATTTCCAAATCACGGAAAAAGGCGCGCCGTTTCATGAGTAATGACAAGTATTTGGAGGGTTTTTCCTCTAAGGGGCTTTGTTTAGTCCTTCCCACTTCACGACCCAACTCCCGTCACTGGGGAATCCGGGTGCGTTATTGGTTGGTCCTTCGTCCCATCCGGCAGCCATCATCGCGACGGCATAGAGCAGTCCGCCGTTGCCGGGCAGATACCAACCGCCGTTGATCCCCGCGATGGAATAGCTGTTCTTGGGATTATCCTTGAGCAGGGCTTCCACCGCAATCTGCGGTTGGCCTGTGCGCGCGCCGGCCATGGCCATCCAGGGAAAATCCCAACCCCAGCAACGCTTCCAATCCCAAGTGGTCCAAACCTTGGCAACCGTGCGTCGTGCCGTCTCAGGATCCACGCCCGTCACAGGTGGCAACATCCCAAACACACCAACCGGATCGGGATGTTCAAAGGCACGCTGGGTGTAAGTGTCGGTCCATTCGGCCGAGTGGACGAAGACGCCATCCACCACCGGCAAGGGCGCCAAGTTGTGCCGCACCTGGTCCCAATGCGGTTCGCGGGCCAAGCCCCTGCGCTGCCGCCATTGCTGGGCCTTGTCCAGTCCCCAGCGCCAATACCCGAGATCGAACACAGTGTCGCGGGTGATTCCCTGTTCGCTCGGCGGCATGGACGGCGTGAGCGAGTAAATGCCGCTCGTTGCATCCTTGATGGGATAGTCGGCCATATGCTCGGCAGTGCCTTCGACGATGCTGGCCCATTTGTCGAGGGTGGCACGGGTCGGACGGAGGCGATATTCCAACTCAGCGAAGAAGATCGGATGCGGCTGTTTCCAAAGCAGCACCTGGTTGCCGACCCACGGTGCGGTGCGGCCCTCGGGTCCCACCGACTTCTGCCATTTGAGGCCTTTGTAGCCAAGTTGCGCGGCAAGTTCCCGCGCCGCCGGAGTGAAACGCTCATAGCAGCGGAGGGCGTCATTCGCCATCGGCCATCGGTCCCAAAGCGCGTAGTGGGCCAGATGCCACCAGACCATTTCCATGTGGAACTGGCCACGCCAGGGATCAATACCCATCAGGCCGTTTTCAGACGAGGGCCAACTGCCAGCGGACATCGCCGCCATCAGGTATTGCGACAGCACGATGCGGCGTTCCAGTTCCTGCCACCGCGCGTCCTTGCTGCCCGAGAGATCGATGGCGCCACCGGTGGTCCAGTGTTTTTCCCAGCGGGCGGCACAGGCGGCCTTCGTCTCAGCGCAGGACGGCAGGTTGGACGGCAATGGCGTGGCAGAAAAGGCGCAGACGAAGGCCATGACGTTCGTCCCCCGCGCCGAGACCGTGCAGGCATTGATGGCTGCGGCAGGCAGGCACAGGGTCTGATTATCTGGGATCTCCGCCTTCGACTCCTGGCCATCAAGGGTGTAGGTGACCTTCAGCCCCTTGGCTGTGCCTGGGGCTGGATCGGCGTCCATGGTTTTGAAATTTACCACCTCCGCGATGCGGTCCGCCTTGACGCCGGCGGCGACCTTGGCGGTTACATCGGCCCATTTGTCACCGGCCCCGTATTCGGCATGCTTGATAACGAGTTTCTTCGCGGCCACAGCGGGACCCGGTGCGCGAATGGAACAGCCCTGCGCCACCGCCAGCGCGGCATGATAGGTGACCTCATCAACCTTGCGGGTTAAATCGATGCGTCGCTCGCCCTGGCTCACCACCGTGGTGGCATGACCGGTGGTCCGAGTGAAGTCGCCCACCCAAGCCGAATTATTCAATGAGGGATAGGCGAAATCCAAGGCTGCCACCAGTTCACCGCTCGCCACCAATGGCGACTCGATGCGCACCGACACCATGTCCAGGCTCGGATGCACACAGGTCGCAACCGCCACCGTTTGTCCGGCGATTTGATAATGCGAGGTTTGCACGCCCGTCCACAGATCGACGGTCCGTCTCAAGCCGGCGATGTCGCCGGGCGCCAGGACTCGTCCATCCGGACGCATCAGCCGAAAGCGCCCCAGATTCATGATGTGCGGATTGTCGAACATCCAGGTGCAGATGGCATCCGTGCCGGCAGGGAAATTGTCTCCGCCGACATTGCGCCCCTTCTGGAAGGTGCCCGTTGGCGGCACACGATCGGGCGTCCAGCCTTCCGGCAACGGGAAGCTGTGCCAGCCCCAATGGGACATCGAATTCCCACCGAACGTCTGCAGGCCAGTGCCGTCCGCGTTGAAACAAAACTCGCCGTTGCCCAGCGGAATCTGACCAGCCGCTTCGTTCCACTGAATGTTGTGGCGCGTTACAAGGGCGTGCCGGTCAATCCGAATGCTGGCCGCATTCGGCTCTTGGGCGTGAGCGGTAAACCCGATCATTGACAGTAGAACTGTCGTTCCAACAATCACACTTAGTGTTTTCATCGATTTGTCATTCATAGGGTGCTTATATGTTATTTGATCGGGATGAGGCGCAACTCGAACACATCCACGGGCTGCCAACCGCCTTTGTCGGGACCTTTGGCCAACGAGATAACAGTCTTGCCGGCCTGACTGATGGGTATGATGCCGATATCCACCGTTTTCAGGGACTTGTCGCTCCATGAAGCCGTCGGCGCAACCGTGATGGTCAGCGGCTGTGAACCCTGGCATGTGGCAATCAACTCAGCGCCCCGGGCATCGGCGCAGGTATAGCTCACTTGAAACCGGTAGGATCCTGCCTTGGTAACGGCGATCTGCCAATCCACCGATTCACCCGCGTGCCATCCCCGGATGTTATACCGTCCCGTTTCGGTGTTGCCCGTAGCGACATTCACTCCATTGAACATTTTCACGTCGGTGGGCAACAGCACGAAGGTGCCGGATGGATCGGCCTCAATACTGGCATCTACCGCGCCAAAATCAAATCCACTTAACTTGAAGGGGTAGGCATAAATAGCGGGCCGCTGGAAGGGCTGTTTCTTGGGCACGTCAATGGTGATGCGACCGTCTTTGATGGAGTAGATCAGTTTTTCGTTGGATCCTAATAGTTTGACCGAGGCATTCGGGCTGGCTCGCGTGATATTGACCCTCTTCAGGGTGAGGGACTGATTCTCTTTGGGCCAATCCATGGCGATCGCATAGAGTAATTTGTGATCCTTGCTCATAGTGTATCGCACAGAGACCGCCGCATCCGTGCGATAGGCACCGGGAAGGTCCGGGCCTTCCCCAAACATCTGGTAAGGGCGGGTGGCGTAAATTGCCTCCCCGTTAACCGTCAACCATTTTCCGATCTCGCGAAAAGTGTCCTGGACGATGTCAGGGATGGTGCCGTCGGAACGCGGGCCAATGTTCAGGAGCAGACACCCGTTCTTGCTGACGACATCCACCAACTGATGAATGCACCACTGTGTGTCGCGGAAGGTGTCATCCCGTTTATAGCCCCAGTTTTGCTGTGTGGTCGTATCTGTTTGCCAGGGCTGGTCCCTGGTCTGCGCCAAAGCGCTTTGCTCAAGATCCAGCACGGCGGCTTTTGTGGGGTAAGCGTTGCCCTTGTAGTTCAGCACCACACTTTTGCCCCACTTTTGCGCCCGGTTGTAGTAATGAGCGGCGATTTTAGCCCGGTAGTCAGCATAGGTGGGTCTGTCAATACCCGCGTCGAACCATAAAACGTCCGGCTTGATTAACTCGATCATCTCGATAGTGCGCCAAAACTCATCGGCATCATAACTCGGATCTTGAGGAGGCCATTCATGATGATCATGCGGCACGCCATACAATCCGACGTTGGCGGGATTCATCGTGTCGAATTCAGGCTTAAAGGTATACCATAGCCAGTGCCAGGCATAATGCGACGATACGCCGAATTTCATGCCTTGCCTGCGGACCGCTTTGCCCAGTTCCACCGCCACATTGCGCTTTGGCCCCATCCTGGCCGCATTCCATTTGGAGAACGAGGTGTCATACATGGCGAAGCCATCGTGATACATGGCCACTTCCACGACATACTTGGCGCCGCACTCTTTGAAGAATGCCGCCCATTCGTCGGGAGACCACTTCGCGGCGGTAAACTGCGGAATGAAGTCCTTGTAACCAAAGGTATCTTGATCGCCATATTTTTTCCGGTGATGACCATAGATCGTGCCGTATATGGCGTCACGCAAACCAGCATCCACGTCCTCATAGGGTTGGTACATGAACCGCCCATAGTCCGCCGTGCCGTAAGCCGGAACCGAGTAAATTCCCCAGTGCAGGAATATCCCGAATTTCGCGTCCCGGAACCATTCAGGCACTTGATACTGCTTTAGCGATTCCATATCGGGTTTGAACGGACCAGAGAAATCCAGCGGATATCGAATGGCGTCCACGCCACTCCATTGCAGGGATGGTTTAGCAATCGGTTTTAGTTCTGCCGTTTGGAACTTCTGGGCCGTTGCATCGGGCACGCCGCTCGTGACCAAACATATTACCTGTAATAGGCCAAGAAAACGTGAAATACGACTGAAGGAGGAGGTGTTTTTCATTGTGTTCTTTGTCATTTCAACAATCTCTCTCTGTTGGATTACCTTTGCAGCGAAGCATCACTCAATTTCAAACCCTTCCATTTTCACGACCCATGCGTATTTGCACTTGCGCTGATCCGAGGGAATCTCCGGAAATCCAAGCGTCATCTTATTGTTCTCGACCTGATGGCTGACGGGATTGTCATGTCCCAGCAAAGTGACTTTTGCTTCCTTTGGGTTTTTCTTGAAGGTCGGCAGGGTCAGTTGCACTTTTTCTTTGGGCCAGCCCAGGACAACGGCATAAAGGGTCTTCCCTTTGGTGGTATAGCGGACATCCTGGCCAGTGAAGTCCTGCACCATGGCGGACGAGGATTTTGAAGGACCTTCCCCGAAGTTTCGAAACGGCCGTGTCCCGTAGATGGCTTCTCCGTTCACTTTCAGCCACGCCCCGATTTCGCGCAGCCTGTCCTGCAGTCCGCTCGATATGCTTCCATCCGCGCAAGGCGAGACATTCAGCAGCAAGGAACCATTCTTGCTGACAATATCGATGAGGGTATGGACCAACTGTTCGGAGGTCTTAAGTTTCTCATCCGCAGCATAGGACCACGTTTCCGAGATGCTCATATCGGTCTGCCAAAACGGATAATGAATGGCATCCATTTTACTGGCTTCCAGATCCAGCACGGCGGTTCCTTCAGGGAACGAATTCCACTTGTAATTCAAGGCCACGCCCGGTTTCCCCCAAGCCTCGGCCTGGTTGTAATAATGCGCGGCAATGGTTTTGCAGAAATCCCGGAACTGGAGTTTGGATGTCCCGGCATCGAACCACAGCAGGTCGGGCTGGTATTTGTTCACCAGTTCAACCGTGCGGCAAAGGGTTTCTTCAATGAACAGGGGGTCTTCCACCTGTGGATTCTTGAACGGTTTCCAGTATAACCCCCAATACGCGGGGTTATCCGTGTCATTCTTGCCATTATGCAGGTAGTAATGTTCATTCTGGTGAAACACCCGGTGTGATGACACGCCGAACTTCAGCCCCTGGGCCAGAGTTGCCTTTCTCAATTCGCCCACCACATCACGCTTAGGCCCTATGTTGACTGCATTCCATGAAGTCAACGAACAGTCATACATCGGAAACAGGTCGTGGAACTCCGCCACGGGCACCACATAGCGGGCGCCCGCCTGCTTGAACATTTTGACCCATCCGGCCGGGTCAAAATGCTCGGCTTTGAAAAGCGGGATCAGATCCTTGTACCCGAACTTATCCGTTGGCCCGTAATATTTCAGATGATGATCCCGCGTGGCGGCATAAGGGTGGCGTTTCAGAGTGTCAGGCAAATCTTGGTTATCCCGATACATCCAGTAGCCGTACCAGCAATCGTTGGTGGCCGGAACGGAGAATATCCCCCAATGAATGAAGATGCCGAATTTGGCATCCTGGTACCAGTCCGGAATCTTGTATTGCTTCAAGGAGCCAAAGTCAGCCTTGAACCGTCCGCCCAGATTTGGCTTGTCGGCGCCGTCCAACTTCTTGCGCAAGCCCGACTCGAATGCGTTGATTGCTGCGACACTGCCGTCGCCAGCCGGCGCCTGGATCGCGGTCAGCGCTGCCAGCAGTAAGGCGGCGAAAAGGGATAAGCGGGTTTTCATATTCGTGCTCCACTAATCCAGTGGCCTTTGGTGCGTGCAATGCCGATTGTGCGTTTCATCAAAGCGCTGAAAAACATCAAATACACGGGGTCTTGCCTTAAAACGTGTCTAGTGCTGTTTGACATGTGTTTTTCTTTCAGGTTTATGCTTAAGGGTTGAAATAGACCGGTTCCATCTTCGTCCAGCTCTTCGCGCCCGGCAATGGGATTTGCATGGGATCACACACTTTCAGCCACTCCGTGTTACGGGGTTCCGCGTCAAGTTTGGCCATGTCGCCGTCAAAATCTTTTCCGGTGTATTCATAGTACCCAAACTCATACAACTTGCCCTCGATCTGTTGGAGGAAGATCGAGAAGTTGCGCAGGTGGTATTTGACGAGCAGGTCACGCACGCCGGGATTGGAATCGGCGTGGAGCCGCTTGTATTCTTCCAATTTATCTGGCCGGACTTGGATTACCATGCCAATTCGTTTCGGGGGTTGATTGGAACACCCACCGGCAAACACAAGCGCAGTTGCCATGAGAATGATTGAAATGATTTTTGTTTTCATATTTCTTTGATTTCGTTAAGGGACAGCACCCATTGTCTGTTCACAAGCTGCTGGGTGGCCACAGCTCGTGCGTTATATCCAATGCAAAAATACTGGCGGAAGCCAGGTGTCTTTACCCGGCTTCCGCGCCGCCAACAACCTGCGATTCGTAACGGCGTCAACTATGGTTTAATGAGTCGGAAGAAGCGATTCTCCGAGCCGATGGTTGCGTTCACAGGGCTGGAACCACCATTGGGCAGGTCACTCCATCCGACTGGGTTTGACACCTCGCTGTTTTCCTGGAGCTTGTAACCAGCGGCCTCCCAAGAGAAGGTCAACAGGTTTCCTGCCTGGGAACAATTGAGCTTCGCTGGCGCCAACACTTCAGATCCGCGCGCAAAGAGTGTGAAAACCTGATCGGGACTGAGCGTGCTTTGCCAGAATGCCACCTCGTCGATGCCACCCACCCAGTCGCCGGTGGGGTAGGCGGTGTTCAGGCTCTGACCGATGCTGAAGACCCAGTCCGATGCAGTCGGTTCGTTGGCGGCGATGCCGGTGGTCATGTCGGCGACACCGTTGACGTAGAACCGGCAGGTCGTTCCATCGCAACTCATCGCGACGTGTGTCCACTGGCCGTTGCGGACATTCGCCGTGGAGGTCGCGGCTCCGACAAAGAATACGTCGTAAACCAGGTTGCCGTTTCCGTTCACGAACAGGGACGGTGTGTGAGTGGCAGAGCTGAAGCCAGTCGGCGCCTTGCCGAAGATGACGTGGTTGGCGGCGTCATTGAACGCCGTTTTGATCCACACGCTGATGGTGAAGGGCGCGCCAGTGTTCATGTTGAGATCAGCCGAGTTGGCCAACTCCACTCGCGAACTTCCTGGGAAACTCATGGAGTTCTTGCCCGCCGAGGCATTCGCCACATCTGCGCTGTAAGTAGCGCCGCCCACCAGTGCGCCGTCGTGGCGCCGCTGACCACTCTGGTCAGCGAGTGAGTTTTCAAATGGCAGCCATGCGGATGGAACCGGCACATTTTGCACAGCCACCACGCTCAATACGGCATCACCACTGGTCAGTGAGGTCGCCCCCACGCTCACCACGCAGCGGAATTTCGCGCTGTTGTCCAGCAACGTGACTGGTGGTGTTACATAACTGGTGTTTGTGGCATCGAGAATGTCGACGCCGTTCGTCTGCCATTGGTAACTCAGCACTCCAGCGAAGGAAACCGCCCCGACCGCAAATGTTGCGGTCGTGCCGGCCAGGACCTTGGCGTTCTCCGGCTGCTGCGTAATGACGACAGGCTTCTCCGTGCCAGAAGCGTAGTGCGCCGCAACACGATCCGCCGAGAGCACGCTGCCGTAGATCGCGAACTCGTCCATCGAACCGTTGTACCAACGTGAAGAGACAAAGGCGCCGAGATGCGCCGCCGCCATGGTTGCCGTGACATTATTCGCGGTTACGCTCGATGTTTGCACTAAGAGTCCATTGACGTAATATTTTAAGTGACCCGACGTCAGCGTGCTGTCGTAGGTGATGACCAAGTGTGCCCACTGATCCAGCGCCAAACTCGGCCCGGCGATGTCGCCGCCGCCATCGAGAGAAAAATTGACTGTTCCAGAGTTTTGAAACGCCAAGTGTGTGGCTCCGGCGGCCCAAGTGTCTGTGTCGTAGATGGCGGGCAAGCCTCCATTGAAGCTGTTTGGCTTGACCCATACTTCAAGCGAGACCTTGCTAAATGGGCCACCCGTGACGGCTGGCACAGCTACGCTACTGCTAGAGCCATTAAAGGCCACCGCCGCGCCCAAGACGTCGGTGAAAGTGGCGCTGTTTAACGTCACGTTGGCGTAGGCGCCGTGCTTGCCGTGGCCCGATACGTCATACGCAGTCGTCACGCCCGCCGGTTCCTCAAAGCGGTAATAGACTAGCGGGGTGTCCGCCAGCACCGCGCTGGCGTAGTTGCCCGTCACATCCAGGACGGTGACGACGGCTTCCCGGCTGTTCGCCGTGGCTGGTCCCGCCGTTACGACACAGCGATAATGATTGCCGTTATCGGCCCCCACCAAGGCTGACGTGGTGAAAATGGCGTTGGTGGCATCGGGGATATTGTTCGTGCCATTCTGCCACTGGTATTGCAGCGGCAGGGTGGTGCCGATCGCGTTCGCGGCGACGGTGAATTGCGCGACGCCTCCGACACTGGTGACCGCGTCCACCGGTTCCTGCGTGATAGTGATGGCGACCTGAGGCATGCCGTCATTAAACACGCCGAGGATTTGCGCTTGGGACAGCGCCGTGCTCCAGAATGCGACTTCGTCAATGTTGCCTGTGAAGTCGCCGCCCGGGAAATTCGTGTTCAGGGTCTGGCCGATGGTGAACTGCCAGGCAGGCTCGCCGTTGGCGCCTTCATTGGCGCTGCTCAGCGCCGAAGTTGCATCGGGCTGCCCGTTCACGAACAGTCGGCAGGCGCTGCCGTCGAAGGTCACCGCGACATGCATCCAGTTGCCATTACGAACGATGGCTGACGACCGCACCTCCCCCACATTCCAGATGTCATAAGCCAGTCGTCCGTCGCTGGTGATGTAGAGCAACATGGTGTGTGTGCCACCAGAGCTTGAAAGGATGTTCTCCGCCGGCGGTGACTTGGCGACGATTACACTGTTCACGTCGCTGGGGTCAGCCAGAATCCAGGCGGCAATGCTGAACGGCGTGTTGAAGCTGACGTTGAGATCGGTGGGATGCGCCACATCCACCCGTCCCGGAGCGAGCAGGTTGGCCGAGAAATTGCCCGCCGTGGCGTTGGCCGTGTTGGGATCCAAAGCCGCGTTGCCAACGAGCGTGCCATCGTGCCGGTTAGTGGAGCCGCCCTGATCCAGCAGGGTGTCCTCGAAACTCAGCCACATCAGCGGCCCTGTGACTGCGGCGTATTCCACGACATAAACTACAGCGTCTCGGCTCGTTACGGGATAACCGGACGCAGTCACCACACATTTGTAATGATCGCCATTATTGGCGAGCGACAGCGGAGACGTGGTGTAGCTCGCGCTTGTGGCTTCAACCACATCCACGCCGTTGCTCTGCCATTGATAACTCAAAGCGCCTGCATAAGACACGGCAGTCACCAAGAAAGTGGCGGTTTGATTGGTGTAGGCGGCTGCGGCGGCAGGCTGCTGAGTAATAACGGCGGGCACTCTCGGCACGCCGTGCTCGTAAACGCCCAAAACCTGCGCCATATCCAAGCTGACGTTCCAGAATGCAAATTCATCCAAGTTGCCCACCCAGTCGCCGGTGGGGTAAGCGGTGTTCAGGCTCTGACCGATGCTGAAGACCCAGTCCGATGCAGTTGGTTCGTTGGCGGCGATGCCGGTGGTTATGTCGGCAACGCCGTTGACGTAGAACCGGCAGGTCGTTCCATCGCAACTCAACGCGACGTGTGTCCACTCGCCGTTGCGGACATTCGCCGTGGAGGTCGCGGCTCCCACAAAAAACACGTCGTAAACCAGGTTGCCGTTTCCGTTCACAAACAGGGACGGTGTGTGAGTGGTAGAGCTGAAGCCAGTCGGCGCCTTGCCGAAGATGACGTGGTTGGCTGCGTCATTGAACGCCGTCTTAATCCACACGCTGATGGTGAAGGGCGCCCCAGTGTTCATGTTCAGATCCCCGGAGTTGGCCAATTCTACCCGTGAACTCCCAGGGAAATTGAACGAGTTGGCGCCCGCCGTGGCATTGGCAGTGTCGGCGCTGTAGTTTGCGCCGCCTACCACTGTGCCGTCATGCCGATTCCCTCCATAGGTTTGATCGGCCAGCGTGGTTTCAAAGTTCAACCACGCGAGCGGCCCTGGAACCGTTTTCGGCGCCAACACAGTCAGTGTCGCCACCTGGCTTGTAACTGAGATTCCGCCCGCGCTGACAAGGCAGCGAAACAACATTCCGCTGTCAGACAGGCTGATCGCCGGCGTGGTAACGCTGGCGCTGGTCGCTCCTGTCAAGTCCACCCCGTTCGTCTGCCATTGATAACTCATCGCTCCGACATAGGAGACGGCCCCCACCGTGAAAGTAGCTTCTTCGCCAGCCAGGGCGGCGACGCTCGCGGGTTGGTCAATGATTACTATGGGGGCGCTCGCCCCGTTTGTGTAATGGGCCAACACCTGGCTGGCCGACAGGACGTTGCCGTAAATGACCACCTCGTCGATCAGACCATCGTAAGCGCGCGAGCCACCGCTCCAGTTCCCGATGTGAGCTGCTCCCAGGTTGGCTGCTACGGCGGTGGTATATGTGTGGGTTGCCAGCAGAACTCCGTTGGTATATAGTGACATCACCTTGGCGGTGCTATCGTAAGTCACTACCACATGCCGCCATTGACCGGCTACGAATCCGCCCACGTCAATGTCCGTCGGGTCATTGCCATTAACACTGAAGCCCAACACACCTCCATCCTTGAAATGCTGGTGAATACACCCACCGGTCCAGCCATCGTAAGTGTAGAGGGCATCGAACGTGGCAAAGCTGCTCGGCTTCACCCACGTTTCGATCGTGATTTGGTTATATGTGCCCAAGGCCGGCACGGCCACGCTGCTATTGTTGTTGTTGAAACCAGCGGCTGTGCCGAGGACGGAATTATAAGAGGGGTTGGCCAACGATGTGTTAACGTAAGTTCCGTGGCGCGCATTGGGCGAGGTGTCAGTGGCCGTGGCGCCACTGGTTTCATCCAGCCGGTAGTAAACCAGAGGATTGTCCGATATAACCGCGTCGGCATAGGCGTTGCCTGTGGCCGCCCAAGCGGTCTGTGTCCAGCTCGCCATCACAAGGATGGCGGCGATGATACTGTTGGTTGTTTTCATGGTTTTGTGTGGTTTGTGTTTTACTCAGCAATCTAATATGTCATCAGGGCATCAGCCGCAGACGGTAGAAACGGGCGTTGTTCGTGGCGGTGCTGTCGTTGAATAATACCTCCGAATTCGTTGAAACTCCCCAATTCGTGATCGTGATCCAGTTCGTCAGACCCAGGGAGTCAAGGCCGTCCAGCCCGTAACGCCTGCCCGCGACACCTTGGAAATGGATGTTCGCTTTGTCGCCACGCCATCCCGCTTCGAGGCGCAGGTAACTGGCAGCGTTGGTCGGGTTGGTGCCGGCGCGGTACTCCTGCCAGTTTGCGAAGCCATCCCCATCGGCATCGTCCAAGGCGCGAGACTGGTCCGCCACCAGTCCGTTGGTGTGACCGAAATACTGCATCATCCAGAGGTCCGGGACGTGGTCGCCGTCGCTGTCGGCCAGCACAGTGAGGGCAGCGTTGGCGCTGATGATGAGCGAACCGCCCGGCGCGGCGTTGGTGATGCTAACGTTGTAGTTGCCTGCGTTGGTGGACTGGACATTGGCGAGCAGCAGCGTGTCGGCGCCAGAGCCAAAAGGCACGAGTACGGTGCTCCCGCGCCGCCAGCGGAAGGCGAACGGCGGCGTCCCCGCCACGCGCACCGTCAACGTCACCGTGTCACCTTGGACCGCGGTCTGCGCCAGCGGTTGCTCAATGATAATTGGTTTGCTGAAGACGGCCAGCGTGGCCGCGTCGCTCAGCGTAAAAGTCTGCTCATCGGCAACCACCGCCGTGTAGGCGCCCTCATTGAACCACTGCGCATTGGTGATCAGCAGCGTGGAATTGGTCTGACCCAAAATATCGACGCCGCCGAAGCGCCATTGATAGCGAAGTGGACTCGTTCCACTGGCTACAACGCTGAACGTGCTGTTGTTCCCTGCCAGCACGCTCACGCTCAACGGTTGCTGCACGATGCGTGGAGGCGTCCATACGGTGAGCCTCGCAGGTGGTGCGGCAGTCGCTCCGGCGGCGTTATAAGCTACGAAGGTGTAATTGCCCGCATTCCAAAGCTGGACGTTGCTTATGACAAAAAGAGGTTGGGTGGCGCCGGGAATTCCGTTGCCATTGAAGCGCCACTGAAATCTGAGATCTGCGCCGCCAGCAGCCGCGGCGGCGAGCGACACCATTCGGCCTGCAATAGCAATCTGGCTGACAGGAGCTAGTGTAATGGCGGGTGAGGCGCCCGCGCCCGCTGATGCCCCGGGACTCGGTGCCGCCGCCATCCATTGGATCGGGTCATTGCCGTAGGCCGATGGAAGAATGCGATGCAGCGACGGGCCACCGCCATCCGCTGCTATGGGCCAGGGTGCCTTGTCGTTGTAACGAACCACATCCAGAGTCACATAATCCACCCCGTTCGAGTAAGGCGGACGCGGGTATTGCAGTTCCAAGAGTTCGCCGTTGGGCTGCAACGATCCTGTCCATGGACCAAAGAGGCGCACATCCTGCGGGATGCTGTATGCGGCCCGAAAATCCTCGACATTTGTGGCAACCAGCAGCAAATACTCATTGGGGGCAAGTATCACATTTGTTGAAAAGTCAAACCCCACTCCGGTCAGTTTCCAGGTGTTAGTCGGATATTCGAGATCGAAGAGCGCCACGTTGGTCGGAGCGATGTTCTTCAGCTCCACGAACTGTATTCCTCCAGGCGCGGGATGGTAGCAAATCTCGGTGATGATGACAGGGCCAACACGCGGGCCGGAATTGCTCGCACCGAAGGTTGTGTGCGTCTGGGCCGCAAACTCCTCATCTCCTGTGCTGGTGAGATAGCGACCAAAACTCACGCCCGGCGCACTCGAGCCAAACTGGAAACCGTGCGCGTATCCGGTGAGATTGCCAGCGCCATCAGCGGCAAACAGCCAGACCTCTTCTCCCTGCGAACTCAGACCGAAGGACGCCGCACCGCCAGGCGCTGGATTGAACTGGGATTCGTCGAACACGAGGAAGCCGCCGCTCTCAATGCTCGTGCCGTCGGGGATGCGGAATTTATTCGGAACCTGCCGGTTGTCGGTCAAGAACCATCCGCTGATGTCAACCGCACTCGCGGTCGGATTGAATAATTCAATTGTATCGAGAGCTGGCGGCATCGGGAAGGCCAGGATTTCATTCACCACCACCGACGAGAATGCCGGAGCGGCATCAGCTCTTCCCGGAGATCCGCCGGCATCGGCGCTGAATCGCCAATTCACCCGTTCACTCACGTCCGCAATAGCCGTATCCTGCCTGGCAGCAACCAGCGTGAAGCCCAGTCCATCCACAGTCGGATACCATCCGTCTTGATAGGTATAGTCAACAATGACTATGCCTTGCCAATCCACGAGCGTGATCCGCTCACCGGCATTGTTGAAATCCCCCGCAAATTCGCCAGCGATGGGGCGGCCAGCGCCATAACGCAGCTCGAACGCAGCGCGGTTTTTCACCACGAGCACAAACTGCCCCGGCGGCAGCGACTCAACCGATCCCATGGTGAAGTTGAAGTTAATGCCGTTGGTAAAACGGACTTGAAATAGATCAATCGTGTTCGTGCCAATGTTCCTCAACTCGATGAACTCGAAGTCATCCGCCGTCAGGTTGGTGTTGACGCTGAACTCAGCAGACGTCGGCGGTGCGGGATGGTAGTTGAGTTCGGTGACGATCAGATTGCCATCGACCGCCGGCTGTGACGTAATGTAGAAGTGGGCCACAGTGGGTCTGCTCCAATTGGTAACTCCGTAGTTATTGGCCAGACCGAAGCTGCGTGCCACCACGGTGGCGGACGTGGTTAGATTGATGCCGGACCCCGACAGTCGAATCGCCGCAGGAGCAAGCCCTCCGCCGCTGGCGCGTGGATCTGAGCCATCCACGGTGTAGTAAATGGCCTGGCTGGAGTTATTGGTCATGACCAGCGACGTGCCCGCCGGTACCGCGCCGGAGTTTCTGCTGAAACCCACAGGCGCCGGGAACTGCGCATCCATCCACAGGAGCCGACTGCGGCTCCAGTCCTTGATCTGCTGGACGAGAATGGGCCAGGTTTCGGTGGAGATGTTGATAAAGTTAGCAAGACCGTTCTCGAAGCTGGTTGTCACGGCGCCAAGCGTTGTCCAGCGCGTGAAGTTTCGCGTTTGGGCCTCAGCAACTTGAGCGGCATAGCCATCCACGCGGGCATTCCACAAATCCTGGCGCAGGAGGGTTTGACGGAGTTCCTGGTATCGGTCCACCCAAAGCTGGCTGAAGTCAGGATCGGATAGGAAGCGCTCGTACATTGGGAACGCTCCATTGGTCGTTGTTCGGTCGGATTCGGGAATGTTCCAGTAAAGATCGCCGGTAGGGTTGGCGGTGTAGGTCCAGTTGTTTGTGCGCCAAGAGTCGAAGCAGCATGAGATGCCGAAGGAAGTGTTGTAGTCCCAGAGCGGGCCTTCCACCAATTTTCCGCCGCGCGGTTTCCATTTGTAAGCGCTGCGAATGTACGCGTCCTGGTTGTGTGTCAGCTCGTTCACCAACATGTAGTTCACCACCGAATCCTGGTCGATATAGGCGCGAAAGCCATTCGTCGGATTGCGATAGTTTTCGCCCATAACTACGCTTCGAAACGTGTTCATGTAAGAACTGATCCAGGCGAGCTGGTTCGTGGTGGGCGTGCTGGGATCGGCCAGTTCCAGTGTGCGCCAGCCGGAGAGGACCGGGCCTTGCGTGGCGTCTTTCTCGAAACGGAGGACATAGCCGCCGGTGACGTTCGGCTCAGTGTTGTCGTTGGGACCGAGTGGGTCAATGTCCACACGGTTCTTCCCGATCTTGATGAATTCGATCAGGTTCAGGACGCCGTAGTAACTCGTGGTCGAAGTGTCCGTGAGCGTGCCGCGTACCACCCCTCCGCTGGTATGCAGGAAAACCTCAGAGAAGCGAGTGCGCGGCGCTTCCAAACCGATGTCCCGGGCAAAGTCGTACACAAGCCGATTGCGAATGAGCGACTCGTCCGTGTAATCGCCGTTAAGCACCCAGTCCGACTCGGAGGGCAAACCCAGCAGTGGGACGTGTTCATCCTCATCGTATTCATCCCACAGTTCCAGTTTGAACTGGTGCTTGGGAAAGCCGGCTGAAGCAGAGCCTCGGATTTTTAGCCCAGCCCGCATAGCCACAGCGGGGGTGTTGGTCAAACTCGCCCGGCCCGTCCGCGGGTCAGGCTCAAAAGACATCAAATAAACCGGTTGCGCCGCAGATTGCACAATGCCTGCGCCGAAACTGTCGAGCACTATAATCGGCAGGTCCGAACTGAAACTCTGCGCGGTGGCGTCAATTTGCAGGTAGGCTGCGGTGATCACCACGCTTGGTGATAAACCAGACATGGCGCCGAAGGCCCGAATCTGCACGGTGGCATTGATCGGAATCGGGTTGGAATAAACCAGGCTGTTCGTCGTGGGATCCGCGCCGTTCACGGTGTAGTAGATCACCGCGCCAGGCGTCGCGCTCGTGATGACCAGGCTGAACGGACTGACAAACGTTCCGCTCCCTACCGAGAAAGCCACGCTCGCCACGCGGTGCGTCGGCACGTTTGCCGCGCCGGGCGTGGGCGTCTCCATATAATCCAGCATCCCTGGACTGAAGAAACCATAAGAAATGTCGTTGGTCTGCGGTGGAAATATCGGCGCGAATTGCTGGATGATGTTGGTCCCGTCCGTGGCGGCCAGCGCGAGGTAATCCCCCGCCGCCTTCAGCTTGAAATTCGTGTGTAGTTGGCGGCCCGCCACGGTGCGATTTTTCCCTGAAGCAAAGACCACGAGATAACTGTGCGGCGACATGGCCACGTCAGGAAAGGTCCATTGCACCAAGTTGCCGGACTGGGCGGAAAGGTGATAACCGAGCAGGCGGATCGTGGTGGAGTTGGTATTGGCCAGCTCGATCCAATCCGAGCAATCGCCGTCTTCGTCCCGCAGCGTATGATTGTTCGCCGCCATGAACTCACTGATGATGGGGGGAGACGCGGACACGTTCGTGTCCAGCAGGTAGTACCAGTTCGTATTTACGAGCGGGTCACTGCCGGCACTCTGAATTCCGTTGATCGGGTTGAACGTGATCTGCACTGTACCCGGCGCTGGCTGCGGGAACTGGAAGATGAACTGGGCGGGATCCACGACGACGAGGTTGGTAGCCGGCGCGCCGTTCACGAGCAAATCAAACGCGTCCACGCCGAACGCCGCTTCGCTGAACGCGACTTCCACCGAGGTGAGACTGGTGATCTGGCTGCCCACAGCCGGGAATTGATTCACCACCACCAATGGCAGACGTTGCTCTCCAATCAACTCCAAGTCGAACGCCAGGTCTGAGCTGTTGAAGGCGTTATTGTGAACTTCTGCCGCCAGGATATTGGTCCCGCTGACCAAAGCACCCACCGGAACCGAGAAGACGTAGTATTTGGTTTCATCCGCGCCGGTTGCAACGTGCAACGTGGTGTAGTCTGTCAATGCAGCGCCGGCTTGCAGGCCATCTCGGACAATTTCAACACCGTTCAGATAGACCGCCGCCCCGTCATCCCGCTGCAACCGCACGGTCAATCCGATGTAGTTCAAGGCGTTGGTCACGACGAACTGCTTGCGGAATACCACCGCCGGATAACGGGAGACCGGGCCGATGTCGATGACTGTCGTCACCATTTGCACACCGCCTTCCAGATTGTCACCGAGCGGGGCCGGTCCGGAATCCCATGCAATGTCATTAAAGGTCAGATTCGTCCAGGTGGGGCTGGGATTGATTCCACCGGTCAGGTATTTCCAGGTAGAACCGGTCGGCACCAACACTTCTGCTTGCACGGCCACAACGGCCAAAGCCAGAGTGATGACCGAAAGCGCAAAGTGTTTGAGTATTTGCATACCTTACATTATGCACAACTTCGTCGAAGTGAATACTACCATCTTGCGACTGGACTTGTTCCCTTTTGCGACATAGGCTGAAGGCCGAAAATCACCGACGATGAAATCGAAACGCAGAGTCTTGCTGGCGCTCACCATCAACAAACAATACTTCATTCGCGGGGTCGTGCGCTACGCCCGCGAGCACGATTGGTATCTGGTCACTGACATGATGTACACGGGGCGCATCCCGTTGTGCTGGCGCGGGGACGGCATTCTCACGATCTTGGGCTATCGCAAGGAAATGGTGGACTTCATCAAATCAGCCAAAGTCCCAACGGTGGCCATCACGCTGGTAAACGACAAGATTCCACTTCCGCGCGTCGAGGGTGACAATGTGAAAATTGGCCAACTGGCAGCAGAGCACTTTCTGGAACGCGGCTACCGGCATTTCGCCTGGGCACCATTTCTGAACGATGTCATGGACAGCGAGCGGCACGAAGGCTTTGCCCGCAGGCTGGAGAATCGGGGCTATGCCTGTCACCTCCTCCCCCAAGCTCACTCTTTGACAGGCAGCGTCTGGCAGGAGAACTGGGCGGAGCGCCGGGGACGCCTCATTCGCGAACTCAAAGAACTGCCCCGGCCCGCCGCCATTTTTGCCTACAATGACTGCGTGGCCGCCGACATCATGGACGCCTGCCGTGACGCCGGACTGCTGGTCCCGGAACAAATCGCAGTGCTGGGCGTGGACAACGACCCCGACATCTGCGACTGCGCGCCGGTGCCCTTGTCCAGCGTGATCCACGATCTCGAAGGCATGGCCTATCAAGGCGCGGC
>CAIYYI010000491.1 GCA_903930345.1 uncultured Verrucomicrobiota bacterium | reverse complement strand
GCCAAACTGCGCGAGCTGTACTGGGCGCAGGCCGTGGTCAAATCCAAGGTCATGTCGGACAAAAAGGAGGAGGCCGCCAAGTTCAAGGATTACTTCGATTGGTCGGAGCCGGTGGCCAACATCCCCAGCCATCGCCTGCTCGCCATCCGCCGCGGTGAGACGGAGGGCTTTCTGATCGTGCGCATCACCCCGCCGGAGGACGCGGCCCTCAATGTCCTGGAGCCGATGTTTGTCACCGGCAAGGGCCCGGCCGCCGAGCAGGTGCGGCTGGCGGTGCAGGATGGGTTCAAGCGGCTGCTGGGCTTCGCCATCGAGGGTGAAATCCGCATCGAGTCCAAGAAGCGGGCGGACACGGAGGCCATCCGCGTGTTCGCGGAGAACCTGCGGGAGCTGCTGCTGGCACCGCCCTTGGGGCGCAAGAACATGCTGGCCATTGATCCGGGCTTTCGCACGGGCTGCAAAGTGGTCTGCCTGGATCGCCAGGGCAAGCTGCTGCACGACTGCGTGGTCTATCCGGGCGGCTCCAACCTGGAGTTGCGCGAGGCGGCGGACATTCTGCGGGCGCTGGTGCAGAAATTCAGCATTGAGGCCGTGGCGATCGGTAACGGCACCGCCGGCCGGGAAACGGAGGCCTTTGTGCGCAAGCTGGGCCTGCCTCCCGGCATCCCGATTGTCATGGTGAACGAGAGCGGCGCCTCCATCTACTCCGCCTCCGAGGTGGCCCGGCAGGAGTTCCCCAACCACGATCTCACGGTGCGCGGCTCCGTCTCCATCGGGCGCCGGCTCATGGACCCGCTGGCGGAGCTGGTGAAGATTGATGCCAAATCCATCGGGGTGGGGCAGTACCAGCACGATGTGGATCAGGCCGCGCTCAAGCGCAGCCTGGATGACATGGTGATGAGCTGTGTCAACGGCGTGGGCGTGGAGCTGAACACCGCCAGCAAGGAGCTGCTGAGCTACGTCTCCGGTCTCGGGCCCGCGCTGGCGGCCAGCCTGGTGACGTTCCGCAATGAGAACGGCCCGTTCAAATCCCGCGCGGAGCTGCTCAATGTCCCGCGCCTGGGGCCCAAGGCGTACGAGCAGGCGGCGGGATTTCTGCGCCTCCGCGATGGCGCGCACCCGCTGGATGCCAGCGCCGTCCACCCGGAAAGCTATCCGGTGGTGGACGCCATGGCGCGCGATCTCAACTGCTCGGTTGACAGCCTGCTGAAGGACGCCGGATTGCGCCAGCGGGTGCAATTGGCCAAATATGTCACGGAGCGGGTGGGGCTGCCCACGCTCAATGACATCCTGGCGGAGCTGGCCAAGCCGGGCCGCGACCCCCGGCAGCGGTTTGAGGTGTTCAACTTCCAGGAGGGGGTGGACAAGATGCAGGATCTCAAGCCCGGCATGAAGCTGCCGGGCATTGTGACCAACGTGACCGCGTTCGGGGCGTTTGTGGATATCGGCGTGCACCAGGATGGCATGGTGCATGTCAGCCAGTTGGCCGACCGTTTCATCAAGGATCCGGCCGAGGTGGTGAAGGTCCACCAGAAGGTGATGGTCACGGTGGTGGATGTCGATCTGCCCCGCAAACGCATTGCGCTCTCCATGAAAGCGAAGCCCGAGCTGGGGCCCTCCACCTCGGGGCAGCGCACCAGCCCCGGAGCGCCCCGCCCGCCCGGGCAGCGACCGCCGCCGCGCGGCAACCCGGCCCCCGCCACGGATTGGTTCACCGCCGCCCTGAACCGCGCCCAGCGCGACAAGAATTAGGCCTTCGGGCGCGATCCCGTGCCGGGGTGGTCCAGGGGTGCGCCGGTGTCCTCCTCGGGGGTCTCCCGCCGAATGTCCGCAAAGGACCGGTTGGGGTTGGTGGCCAGGTGCCGCAGCCAGAAATGGCAGTTGGCGTGCGCCAGGCCGCCCACCACCATGT
>CAIYYI010000490.1 GCA_903930345.1 uncultured Verrucomicrobiota bacterium | reverse complement strand
TGCTCTGCCTGGGGCGGGGGGCCTACCGGTTGCACGGCGTGCCCCGCATGCATGAGCGGCCGCAGGCCGAGCTGTTTGCCGCCCTGCGGCAACTCGGCTACCGCATCGATACCCCCAACGACCACCTGCCCGCCATCATTCATGGCGGGGGGCCGCGCCCGGCGGCCTGCCAGGTGTCTGCGGCGGCCAGTTCGCAATTCGCCTCTGCCCTCCTGCTCGCCCAGCGCCCGGGCGGGTGGCGGGTGGAGATTTTGGGGCAAAATGACGATGAAATGCCGTACGTCGAAATGACCCGGCGCATGGCGGAGACCTTTCCGCAGGCGGGCGGACGTTTCACCGTGGAAGCCGATGCCTCCAGCGGCAGCTACTTTGTGGGGGCGGACATCCTGCAGGCCGAGAACGGCTGCGAGGCCGGGCGCATCGCTATCCCGCGCTGGCCCCTGACCCCCTGGCAGGTGGATGCCCGGTTCCCCCGCTTCTGGCCGCTGCCCGCCGAGGTGTCCCGGCAAAAGGATTTGGGCGATAGCATCATGACCGCCATCGTGTTGGCCCCCTTTGCCCGGCAGTCCGTCCGGTTTGTCGAACTGGGGCGGTTGCGCGTGCAGGAATGCGAGCGGGTGGCCGCTCTCCGCACCGAACTCGCCAAATGCGGCGCCCGCGTGGAGGAGCAGGGCGACACCCTCGTGGTCCATCCCTCCCAGTTGCACGGCGCGGAGATTGAGACCTACCATGACCACCGTATGGCCATGTGCTTTGCCCTGGTGGGGTTGCGCGTTCCCGGAATCCGCCTGCGGGATCCGGGCTGTGTGCGCAAGACTTTCCCCAATTTCTTCGAGAAGCTCGCCGCCGCGCCGCCGCACGGCCTCGGCGTGGTCATCCGGGACGTAGCCACGGGGGCCCGTTTGCAGGGTGAGCAGTTGCGGGCGGATTGATCCGCCCAAAAACAGGGCTGGACACAGGCGGAACAACCAACAAAACTGGGCGCGGTGAATTTTTGTTCTCTCAGGTGAAAAACACAACCAAACGACCAACCGGACCGATCGTGGTGGCCATTGATGGCACCAGCGCCAGCGGCAAAAGCACGAACGCCAAAATGGTGGCCCGCGCGCTCGGCTACGTCTATGTCGATACCGGCGCCATGTACCGCACCCTGGCCTGGCATTGCCTCCAGAAAGGCATCAACATCCACGATCCCAAAGCCGTGGCCGGGGTCTGCCGCCGGTGGAAGACCAGCCTCGAATCCGTGACGGAGGATCTCCTCCACGTCCGGTTGCTGGTGGATGGCTACGCGCCCGAGAAGGAGATCCGCTCCAACGAGACCAGCGCGGCGGTGTCCCACGTGGCTGCCGTGCCCAAGGTGCGCGACTGGATGAAAAAGCTCCAGCAGAGCTGCATCCAGTTCGGCAACCTGGTCATGGAGGGGCGTGACATCGGCACCAATATTTTTCCGGAGACCGACTTCAAATTCTGGCTGGACGCCAACCTGGAGGAGCGTTCCCGCCGCCGGGAGGCGGAGGGGGTGAGCGAGAATCTGGCCGCACGCGACCAGCGCGATAGCCAGCGGGCGGCCGCGCCGCTGATGGTCCCCCTGGGGGCCGTGAAGATCAACAACTCCGGGCAGACCCCGGAGCAGACCTGCGCGGCCATCCTGGCGGTGATCCGCGAGCGTCTGGCGCAGCGCGAAGCGCCCCGGTCCTGACCCGGTTTGCCCTGTGCAAGCGAGCTACATCTTTGCGTGGCTGTTGAGCCGGTACGTGTTCAAGACGTATTTTCGCGGGCGTTACTACAATCCGGAGCGGGTGCCTCATGGCCCGGCCATCCTGGCCTCCAACCATGAAAGCTACTTTGACCCCTTCATCGTGGGCGGCGGGTTGGAGGATGAGATTTGTTACCTCTGCCGGGAATCGATGTTCAAGTACCCCGTTCTGGGGGCCTGCCTGCGCTCTTGGAATGCCATTCCGGTGGACCGTGACGGCGGCGGCCCGCGCGGCCTGCTGGCCATCATGGATCGCCTGAACAAAGGCCATGGGGTGATGCTTTTTCCGGAGGGTACCCGCACGGCCACCGGCAAGCTGGGGACCGCCCGGGCCGGGATCGGCCTGCTGGTGGCCAAATCCACCGCGCCGGTCATCCCCGTGCGCCTGTTTGGCCTGTACCGCGCCTTCAACCGCCACCTGACCGTTCCGCGCCCGCATCCGGGGGTGGTCAAGTACGGGGAACCACTCTGGTTCAAAGAATACCGCGCGGAAGTGCAAACCTGTGGCAAGGCCCGCCAGAAGGAGATTTACCAACTGATCGCGTTGGAGATCATGCGCGCCATCAGCCGCCTGCAGCCGTGCTGCGACATCTCGACGTTTGCCGGGGGGTAAATCAGCGGTGGGCCAGGCCGACTGCCTGCGATAAATCCTTAAGCCCTGCCTCCGCCAATTTGGCCCGCAGTCCGGTGACGATCTCGTGGACCACTCCGGCCCCCTCGTACACCATGCCCGTGTAAATTTGCACCAACGCTGCTCCGGCGGTGATTTTTTCCCAGGCGTCCTCGGCGTTGAAGATGCCACCCACGCCCATGATCGGCACCCGACCCTTGGACTGGCGATACAGGTGGTGAATGACCTCCGTGCTGCGCACCCGCACCGGTTTGCCGCTCAGCCCGCCGGTTTCGGCATAGACCTTGGCCACCCGGGGGTCCGTTGTGGCGGGGCGGCTGATGGTGGTGTTGGTGGCCACCAGACCGTCGGCCAGCCCGGGGCGGGCCAGCTCCAGAATTTCATCCAGGGCGTCCCAAGTGAGGTCCGGAGCCACCTTCACCAGGATCGGCTTGGCCGGGCCGGGCGTTTTGGCCAGCAGCTCCCGCTGGCACTCCCGGAGGGCCTGGAGGATTTCAGTCAGTGCCGTCCGGTCCTGCAACTGCCGCAGGTTCGGGGTATTGGGGGAGCTGACGTTCACCACGAAAAAGTCCAGGTGGGGCCAGAGCACGCGGAATGATTTCTGGTAATCCTCGGCGGCCTGCTCCAGCGGGGTGAGCTTGGATTTGCCCAGGTTGATCCCCACGGGGTGACGCGGCCACCGGCCTTTGGCCCGCCAATCGGCGCAGCGCCGGGCCACGGCCTCGGCTCCATCGTTGTTGAAACCCATCCGGTTGACAATCCCCTCGGCCGAGATGGCGCGGAACACGCGGGGCTTGGGATTGCCGGGCTGGGCCAGCCAGGTGGTGGCGCCCAGTTCGGTGAAGCCGAAGCCCAGGGCTGCCCAGGCGGGCACCGCCATGGCCTCCTTGTCCATCCCGGCCGCCAATCCCACGGGGTTGGGAAAGCGCAGGCCCAGGAAATCCACCGGCAGCTCCGGCGCGCCGAAAAAGGCGTGCACCGCATCGCACAGCAGCTCCTGCCGGCTCACCCAGCCCAGCGTGTGGATCAGGCGTTCGTGGATCTCCTCCGGGTTCTGTTCAAAGAGCACGGGACGGAGGAGTTTTTTGTAGAGCCAGGTGGTGCCGGGTGCGCCCATGTGTCAGGTTGGTTTGGGGATTAGGAACGGGTCAGGGTGGCCAGGCGCAGCGGTTGGTCATCCACATGGCCGGGCAGGGTTGGGGTGCCCGCGCGGCTGGCCAGCAGCTTGCGGTAGGTGGCCAGCGCCAGCAGGGGCCAGGCGTTGCGGTACATGTCGTATTTCAGGTAGAACACCTTCGGGAATCCGGTCCCGGTCGTCTCCTCCTCCGGCCAGCTCCCATCCGCCGCCTGCATGCGGCAGAGGTATTCGATGCCCTGTTTCAGCGTCGGGCTGTCGGGATCGTCAAAGGCGCACAGCCCCATCACCGCCCAGGCCGTCTGGCTGGCGGTGCTGGGCCCCTGGCCCTTGAAGACAGGGTCGTCGTAGGTGTTGCAGCGCTCGCCCCAGCCGCCATCCTCGTGCTGCACGCTCTCCAGCCATTCGCGGCCCCGTTGCAGCCAGGGCTCCCGCATGTCCAGGTTCATGGCCCGCATGCCGCGCAGCACCTGCCAGGTGCCGTAAATGTAATTCACGCCCCAGCGGCCGTACCAGGAGCCGTCCTCCTCCTGCTGCGCCCGCACATAGGCCAGTGCGTCCTTGATCTGCGGGTGCTCCAGGCTGAAGCCCTCGTAGCCCAGCAGCTCCAGGATGCGCGCTGTGATGTCGGCGCACTCGGGGTCGAGCATGGCGTTGTGGTCGGCGAAGGGGACCTTTTCCAGGATGCCCTTAGTGCAGTCCTTGTCAAAGGCCGCCCATCCGCCGTCCTTGCACTGGAAGGTCATCATCCAGTTCAGCCCCCGGTTGAAGCACTCGTCGCGGCGGCGGGGGTCGTCGGTCGGTATCTGCCGCAGGGCCAGCAGCACCATCGCGGTGTCGTCCACATCGGGATTCCACTTGTTGGCGTACTCGAACACCCACCCGCTGGGCTCCACGTCCACCGGGTTCTTGTGCTGCCAATCCCCGCGGAAACGGATCTCCAGGTCCATGAGCCAATCGCAGCACCGCTTCATCTGCGGATGGTCGCCGGGCACGCCGGATTCCCGCAGGCAGATCGCCACAATGGCCGTGTCCCAAACGGGGGAGAAGCACGGCTCAATGCGCACGCTCTCCTCGGTTTCGTGCTCCAGCTCCTTCAGTTTCGCGGCCTCCCGCACCACCACCGGGTGATTGTCCGGGTAGCCCAGCGCCTTGAGGGCGATGAGCGAGTTCAGCATGGCCGGGAAGATGGCGGCCAGCCCGTCCGAACCCTCGAACCGCTCCAGCATCCATTGCTCCGCCCGCTTCAGCGCGGTGCGCCGGAACGGGTGGATGCCCGCCCGGGCCCACCGCTCCGCGAATTTGTGCAGCTTGTCCAGGTGCAGGAAGATGTTGCGCCAGGTGAACCACTCCGGGTCGGAGGCCAGCTTCAAATCCCGCTCGTGAAAACCCTCCGGGTAGAGTTCGTTCAGGCTGATATTGGAGGGGTGCCGCGTCGGTTTATAGTGGTTGATGATGGCCAGCGGCACGAGCATGGCGCGGGTCCAGTTGCTCATGTCGTGGAAATTCACGTGGAACCATTTGCCCAGCAGCATCACTTCTGCGGGGATCGTCGGCAGGTATTTCCAGGGGAACAGGCCGATCAACGCCAGGTAAAGCTTTGAAAAAGTGTTCAGCCGCGGGATGCCGCCCAGGTTCTTGGCCATCTCCCTCGCCCGCAGCATCCGGGGATCCTTCAACGGCACGCCGGCCAGCTTCAGCGCCAGGTACGCCTTGATGGTGGCGTTGACCTCGGAAGGCCCCCCGTAATAGATGTTCCAGCCGCCGTCCGGCAGCTGCTTGCTGAAGATGTGGTGAATCGCCTTCTTCTCCCACGCCTTGTCCACGCTCCCGTTCCAGTGGTGGTAAACAACGATATCCGTCACCAGTGTGACATCCACCATCAGTTCACCCACCCAGAAACCCGCCGGCTTCTGAACCCCCAGCAAATACCCCTGCGACCGCTGGATGGCAGCTTCCAGCGGTTTGTTTGACTGACGGGATGACTGGACCGGTTGAATGGAACCGTTACCGGTCGGGCCCGCGTGTAGATTAAGACCAGACACGCCGCCTAAAATGGGAAGTGTCAGCCTGCCTGTAAAGCATTATCCTTTACCGCCCCCCGAGCCGCTGCCTTGAACAAGTGTTTGGCTGTGTGTAATTCATTGTGAATCAATGCATAATCGGAATGGTTTCGCCCTGGTTGCCGCGCGCCCGCATGGTTTTGCTTTGCATCCCGGCACCGGAAAGCTAGGTTGATCGGCATGATTTTGGACTTTGTGAAGATGAATGGCGCCGGCAACGATTTCATCCTGGTGGACAACCGGGATGGCCGGGTGTGCCTGACCCCGCAGCAGGTCACCCGCCTGTGCCATCGCCAGCGGGGGATTGGCGCCGATGGCCTCATGCTGCTGGTGCCCGCCAAGTCAGGCCGGGCCGATTGGGCCTGGGATTTCTTTAATAGCGATGGCAGCGTGGCCGAAATGTGCGGCAACGGGGCGCGCTGTTTCGGACGCTACATCCAGCAGCTCACCGGGGTCACGGGCCGGACCTCCTTCGAGACCGTGGCCGGGGTCATCAGCGCCGTTTTCCGGGGCGATCGCGTGCAGGTGAATCTCACCGCGCCCAAGGATTTGCGCCCGCATCAGCAGATTTCAACCCAGGCGGGGCCTCTGACCGTCCATTCCCTCAACACCGGTGTTCCGCACGCGGTGGTGTTTGTGCCGGAGGCCGACCAGGCCATGGTGCTGCCGCTGGGGGCCGAGTTGCGCCACCATGCCGCCTTTGCGCCGCGCGGCACCAATGTGAATTTTGTGCAGGTGCTGGGGCCGGGCTCCATCCGGGTGCGCACCTATGAGCGAGGGGTGGAGGGGGAAACGCTGGCCTGCGGCACCGGGGTGACGGCTTCAGCCCTGATCGCCTCACGGTTGCACGGTTTTGTCTCCCCGGTCCACGTGCGGGTGCAGGGCGGGGATGACCTGGAGGTCGCCTTTGAGGTGGAGGGTGATGGGTTTAGCGACGTCCGTTTGACCGGACCGGCGGAATTTGTCTTCACCGGTCGTGTGGAACTGCCGGATTGAGGGGGAACGGGCAACCCCTGGGGGCGTACAGTCGTGGCGGCTTTCTGCATAAAGCCGCCCGTTCCAGAGTAGGGGATTACGGCCTGAGTTCAGGCGGTCAACCTTCCTTGTCATGTGACAAAAGAGCCTCGGTGCCGCAGTCAAACACTGAAAACCAGGGCAATTTCATTCAAGTTCCACTCCCCTGGATGGACTGCACCTTTTTAAACAATCTTACTCTGGAGGAGGATTATCATTTGACTTTCTGATCTGATTCTGTCAGCGATAGCTTATTCGCATGAGCAAGGTGTCGTTCCACTTGTTGTTGGTTTTGGGTTTTTCTGTGTTCACGGGGTGGGCGCAGAGCAACACCTTGTTGTCCGCCCGCCTCGTCAATGTCCCTACCCAGCCATGTCTGACAGCCGGCGGTCCTTCCTATGCGCCCCAGTTCAGCCCGGATGGCCGTCATTTGTACTTCGTCAGTTCGGCAGCCAATCTGACCACGAACCAAAAAAACAACGGCTCGCTGGGTATCTACCGGCATGACCTGAACACCCGCACCACAATCCTTATCAGCGCCAGCACGAATGATGCCTGCGGGGACGGAATGTCCTTCGGGCCGAGCATTTCCTCCAACAACCAGTTTGTGGCTTTCCTGAGCCGATCCCGCAACCTGGTGTCCAACCTCTTTAACGAACCCGATGTGCTGCCATCAGCTCAGCCAACGCAAGTCTATCTGCGGGATACGCTTAAACAGGCCAACACGCTCATTTCCGCCTACAGCACCTCGTGGTCCTCGTCTGCGCTTGGTGCCCAAATTTCAGGGGATGGGCAATCCGTCGTCTTTCAAGCCACTGGCATGGGTTCCTGTGATATCCAATGGTGGAACACCCAGCACCCCACGCAGACGTTGGTTCATCCCATCTATTCCGTCGGGTTTCCAAAATATACCGAACTCCCTCGTGTGCTCGGCTTCTCCTCGGATGGTTTCAAAGTGTTATTGCTCGGCAACCAGGGAATCATGGAATACGGAGCCAATTCACCAGGTCGATTGTACCTGGTCAACATGGAGCCGGTATTGAACGGCCAGCCGCAATCCGTTGCCTGGGTGACCTCCAACTCCGCAGCCTCCATACCGGGCTTTCTTTGGTGTACCAACGCCGCCATGCCTCCGACGGCCAACGTGGTGGCTTATCTGGCTGTGGTCGGTTCCAATTCGCCAACTGCCGCCTTGGTCCTTCATCATCCGGCCAGTGGGTTGGAGGAAATCCTGGCCACCAACTGCCTGGCACGGAGTCCTCTGACGATCAGCGATGATGGACGGCGGCTGCTGGTTGAGGAGGTTGAGGGTTTCTGTCTTTATGAGGTTGCCGACGGGAAGCGGATCTTGCTGGCCACTCCGGATGGCAGTTCCCTCATCCATCCAACGCTTTCCGGAAATGGGCGTTGTGTGGCCTTTTTCACTGCCGATCCCTTCTTCGCCGCAGGCGCTGGCAACCACGGTTTCCATCTGGCGGCGTATGATGTTCTGACGCAGCGCTATAGGACCATTGCGACCAACACGCTTTCCGATCCTGATCAGGTGCCCGCCCCGCTCGCCATTTCGCCGGAGGGGGAAAAGTTTGCATTTGAAACCGCCAATTCTCATCTGGTGCCCAATGACTTGAACCAGGCCCCGGACGTTTTTTGGACCCGGGGTGGAACCGGCGAGGTTCATTGCCTTTCCGTTGCCGGAACGGATGAGGTCGGGTTGACTGCCGCTGGACTCATCCTGCCCGGCAAACAAGCGAGCCGCGATGGACGAATGGTGGCCTTCGTTGCGAGTGATGGAAACCTGGTGCCGGGCGACACCAACCATGTGAACGATGTTTTTCTGTGTGACATGGTTTCCGGAACCAATTGGCTGATCAGCCAGGACGAGGAGCGCCCGGGATGCCATCTTGCCGGGATTGGCAACCTCCTGCTCAGCAGTGACGGAGGCACCATTGGGTACATCCGCCATTATGTGACCAACAACCAATTGTCCGACCTTTTGGTTTGTCGTGACACCAGGTTCAATCGAGTTCTCACGAACTTCTGGGCGGCGCATCAATTCCAGTCCGCCTCCCTCGGGGCGGCGGGGCAATCTCTCGCTTTCTCCGCCACGGACGCCTTTGTTCCCGAATGCGAGGGTAACACCAATGCGCAGGTGTATCTCTGGCAACGTTCCTCAGCCGAACTGAAATTGATCTCCACCCTGCCCGGCAGCGGTGTTCCTGCGCAGCAGCCCTGCCTATGGCCCGCTGTCGAACCGGGCGAGAAACACGTTGTTTTCATCACCAGGGACCGTTCCATCCTCCCGAACGTTGGCACCTACCCTTACGAATTCGCCCTGGGCATTTACCAGGTGGCATCGAACTTTCTGAATGGGGTGAATCTGGCCTTTGTCGCACCGGCATTCAGTGGCATCACTTTTTCCCCGCAGGGCAGGTTTGCCATCGTCCAAAATTGGGGCGGCGCACACATCGTTGATATGTCCGCCGTGACCGATTACGAGTTCATGCAGGGGGCCACTTGCGCGGTTGACGAGAACTTTGATTGGGTGGCCTATGATCTGAATGGTCAAATGCAATTGCGGGACCGCGTCCACAAATTCAATTATGTGTGCGGCAGCGTCCAGCAGCAGTCACCTCCGGCAAGTGCCCCGGTCCGGGTTGCCATGACTTCTGACGCCCGCTTTGTCGCCTATGCGTCCTACTTCACCGATTCTGGGGAGTTTTCCAACGGCACCTTCAAAACCTGGCTCTATGACCGCCTGCTGCGCAACTCAATCCCTGTCAAAGAGGCCCTTGCCCGAACCTTGCCCTGGGCGGGATTTGTTGTTGATCCCGTGTTTTCCAAAGATGACCGCACTCTCACCGTCACTTGGCTGCCGGCGGGGCACCGGGGGCCGCCGATGAGTCACGGAGTTAATTTGGTGCAGGTTCAGCTCATGAATTCAGATACGGATGAGGACGGCTTGGATGACGCGTGGGAAATCGCTTTTTTTGATTCTCTGGCCCAGGATGGCAGCGGCGATTACGATCAGGATGGCATGAGTAATGCCCACGAACTGGGGGCGGGCACTAACCCGGCTGATGGAGCGTCGATTCTGGCTGCGACCATCATGCTGGACATCCAAACCAAGCAGTGCACTTTGGCTTGGCGGTCAACCCCGGGAAAGTCCTATCGCATTGAATATAAGGACAGCGCCGGAGCTCCCGCCTGGAACGTGCTTTACCCCAGCCTCTTTGCCACCTCAACCGGGTCGTTCTTTACCGACTCCAACCCGGCTACCGATCGTTTTTATCGTCTCATTGTGTTGCCATGATTACCAAGCACCATCGTATCGCCAACTGGCCCGGTGCCGGGTTCGCCCGTGTTGACGCGCTGGCCGTCGTGGGGACATTGTTTTTGCTCACCCTCTGCTGCCTGCCGTCATGGATTCAATCTGCCACCACCAGCCACAGTGTGGTGTGCCGTAGTAATCTTGGCCACCTGGCCCGGGCTGCTGCTCTATACGCGAACGATTTTACCCAGCATTTGCCATGGGCTCCATCGAACCACCTGTCAGGCCGCACTTTGAGCACAGATCAGGTGTTCGCCCCGGGGGGGCCTGGTTCCAGCCTGGTTGGCGGCACCGAGTTGCCAGATTCAAATTACGCCGCCAACGCTGACGCCTGGGCCATCCATTCGGAGTGTAGCTCCATTTTCTGGTATGCGACGGGGGCCAAAAAATCAACCGCTGGTTATTGGGTGGGTTTTAAAAACAGTTCACCGGTTTTCCGCTGTCCCGACACCGGCATCAAAGGCGAAGTCCTGCGTGTCAACTACAGCTTGAACCGCTGGACGCATCCCGCTTATGGCAAGGTGGGGCCAATGGGGGCGGTTTTGGATGCGGTGCCCAATCCCGGTGAGAAGGTCCTGCTGGCGCAACTGGCCCCCAGGGTGATGGCGGATGCCGGGTTCACTCCGGGGGAGGGGGCGGGCAACAATATAGTTTTCCAGATGCACGACACCGGCATCCCGTTCGCCTTCATGGATGGCCACGTGGAGGGCGTCTCGGCCGCCAAGGCCTGGCGCATGACCACCAACGAAACAGACCGCTTTTTCCATCCGGCGCGAAGATGAGGGCCAATGCAATGAATAAAGTTTTATTCCAAGTTATTGTCATCTGGACATTGTGGGTGGCCAGCGGGCGGGCGGAGTCAAACGCCTTGTTATCCGCCCGCCTCGTCAATGTCCCCGCCCAGCCATGTCTGACTGCTGGCGGTCCATCTTATGCGCCCCAGTTCAGCCCGGATGGCCGTCATTTGTACTTCGTCAGTTCGGCGGCCAATCTGACCACGAATCGGAAGCTCAACGCGTGTCTGGACCTTTTCCGCCATGAGTTGGCAACCCGTGCCACGACCCTGATCAGTGTGGGCACCAACGGTACCGGCGGGGATGCCGATTCGTTCAGTCCGGCCATCAGCTCCAACGGCCAGTTCATCGCCTTCTTCAGCCACGCCCGCAATCTCGTTTCCAATGAATTCACCAGTTCCGGTTTTGCCACCACGGTGGGGGCGGCGCACAAGGCCAATGTGTTTTTGAAGGACACCGTCGCCGGCACCACTCAATGGATCAACCGGTATCCGGGGGGCTCCGTGCTTCCCGTCCTGCCCAGCGGCTCTGATTGTTCCAGGTTTTTCCTATCGGCCAATGCCAAAGCCGTGGCTTTTGAAAGCAGGGAGTTTCTCCCTTCCACATTCAATCAGGTGTTTTGGTGGCATTCGCAGCTGCCAACCAATGTGCTGCAGGTTGACCTGACAACCGATTTTCCCTTTTTGGCCGATAGAGCTCATTCGCAGTTATTTGCACTTTCAGCAGAAGGAGACCGAATTCTACTGCAAACCTTGTCGTACTATTGGGGAAGCGACAAGGTGCCAATGCACCTCTACTTGGCTACCATGCAGCCGCGGTTGAATGCTAATCCTTCGCTGAATTGGCTGACGGAAAATATTTCTGCGGTCGTTCCAGGCTACCTGTTGTGTACCAATGCCACCATGACTCCGGCGGCTGATCTGGTGGCCTATTTGGTCATGACCGCCAGCAATGCCCCCCTGGCGACGATGATCATCCAGAATCCAACCAATGGCTGGCGGCAAATCCTCAGCACCAATTGTCTTGCCCAGAGTGCCTTGGCCATCAGCGACGATGGCCATAATCTGTTGGTGCAGGAGCCGGAGGGCCATTGTCTTTACGAAATCACGAACGGTTACCGCACCCGGTTGGCCAGCCCCCTTCAGGGCTCGCTTTACCATCCCGTCCTTTCGGGCAATGGTCAGCGGGTGGCGTTTTATGCCGCCGATCCCACTCTCAGCGCGGCGGTCGGTTCGGAAATTTGTCACCTCATCGGCTACGAGGTTTCCACCGGTCGTTATTGGACCATCCTCTCCAACGTGTTTTCCGCTGAAGAACTGCTCAGCCCACCCGCCATTTCCGGCGATGGGCAACAGATCGCCTTTGAAACGCCCAATGCCGGCTTGGTCACCAACGATCTCAATCGCGGAACGGATGTCTTCTGGATGGCGGCTGAAACGGGAGCGGTGCAATGCGTCTCCCTGGCCGATCCCTCCCAGCCACCGGCTGGTTCACGGGGGCTGATTCAGCCGGGCAAGCAGGTCAGTTCTGATGGCCGCCGGGTGGCCTTCGTGGCCAACGACGGCAATTTTGTGCCGGGAGACACCAATGGCGTGAGTGATTTGATGGTGCGGGATATGGCCGCCCAAACCAATTGGCTCGTCAGTCAGGACCCGCCCCGTGAGGGGTGTTTCATGATGGGTGTAAAAAGTTTCATGCTCAGCACCAACGGTGAGCGGGTGGCTTATCTCCGCCCCTACCAGACCAACGCCCAGGTGGCCCACCTGCTGGTTTGCCGGGAGGTTGGCTCCGGCCAGGTCGTCACCAGTTTCTGGGCTGGCAGCCAGTTCCAGTCGTTTGCCTTGAGTCCTTCCGGACACCGGCTTGCCTTCAGCACGGCGGATGCCGTAATCCCGGATTTTCCGGCGCAAACCAATGCCCAGGTCTTCCTCTGGGATGACCAGACCTGCGCCACCCGCATGATCTCCGTGTCCCGCACCAATGGCTTGCCCGCTTCGCAGCCCTGCCTGGCCACGGTATTCCTGCCGAATGAGGAAGCCGTTCTTTTTATCACCAAGGCCCGCGAGCTGTATGACAATGGCTATTTATGGCTCGATACCTACGGTCTCTACCGGTACAACATCGCCTCCAAATATTTGACGGGGGTTGCTTCAGGCTTTTCGTCCCCTTCGGCATTTCCGCTTACGGTAACGCCCAACAGCCGGTTTGTGATCTGGCAAAATTGGGATTTTCTTGGTGCGATCGACATGAAAGGCACTTCAAGTCCGGAGTGGCTGCGCTCCACCTATGTCGCCATTGATGATACGTACAGTTGGCTGGCCTACGTCATGACCGGCCGGGTGTTTCTTAAGAACCGTCAGTATCAGTCCGTTTATGAGTGTGGTCGCTCAACCCAAACCGCGCCCAACGGCAAACCCTTTGTTCGGCCTGTCATGACCTCTGATGGGCGTTTTGTGGCCTACGCTGATTACTCCCGGGAGTTCAACCGGCTTCAGACCAACGGTATCATGCAGGTGCGCCTCTATGATCATCTCCTGCGGAATTCCATCATTGTGACGGAGGCTTTCCCGGCGGATGACACCTTCCGTGGGGGCACAACGGAACCGGTTTTCTCCGGCGATAACCAGACGTTGACCATCACCACCAGACCCAGCGAGGTTGCCGGTGCGCCTCTCAATCAGGCCATGAGCCTGTTCCAGGTGAGCCTGGTGAATGCCGATTCCGATCGGGACGGCCTGAACGATGCCTGGGAAATGGCGTTTTTTGGTTCTCTGGAGCAGGCGGCCAGCGGCGATTTTGATCAGGATGGGATGAGCAATCTCCAGGAGCAGCAGGCGGGAACCAGTCCGGCCAGCGGTACTTCCCTGCTGGCCGCCACCATTCTGGTGGATCCCCGCACCGCCAGTTCCACTCTGGCCTGGCAGGCGACGCCCGGAACCGCTTACCGCATCGAATATAAAAACGGGTTGCAGGATCTGTCTTGGCGGGTGTTGGAAAGCAACCTGCTGGCCCGGGCCCAACAGGCGGTCTATGTGGACCCCAACCCGGTGACCAACCGTTTTTACCGGCTCCTTGCACTGCCATGAAAACCAATCCTTCCACTGAATTCACGTCCTCCCGTGCTGCAGGCCTCACCCGTTTGGATCTCGTGGCAGTTTTGGGTGCGGTGGTCGTGCTGCTGGTGTGTTTCCTCCCGTGGGTGGGCCAGACGGCCATGACCAGCAACAGCATTCGGTGCCGGAGCAATTTGGCCCGGCTTTCGCTGGCCTGCGTGCTGTATGCCAACGACAATGGCCAATACCTCCCTTGGGCGCCTTCGGATTACACCTCAGGACGGACATTGAACACGGTCCAAGTGTTCGCTGCCGGCGGGCCTGGAACCAACCTGACGGTCGGCGCCGAGTTGCCAGATTCGCAGTACGTTATGAATCCAGACAATTGGTCCATTCACTCGGAGTGCGGCTCCCTGTATGCCTATGCCACAGGGGGTAGAAAATCCCCGGTGGGGTATTTCACTGGTTACAAAAACATCGCCGCAGTCTATCGTTGCCCCGATACCGGCATCAAAGGCCAGACCCTGCGGGTGAACTACAGCCTGAACCGCTGGACGCACCCCGCTTTTGGCAAGGTGGGGCCAATGGGGGCGGTTTTGGATGCGGTGCCCAATCCCGGTGAGAAGGTCCTGTTGGCGCAACTGGCCCCCTGGGTGATGGCGGATGCCGGGTTTACCCCGGGGGAGGGGGCGGGCACCAATATAGCTTTCCAGATGCACGACACCGGCATTCCGTTCGCCTTCATGGATGGTCACGTGGAGGGCGTCTCCGCCGCCAAGGCCTGGCGCATGACCACCAACGAAACGGATCGGTATTTTCATCCGACGCGGAGATGAGGGCCAATGCAATGAGCAAAGTTTTATTCCAAGTTGTTCTCATCTGGACATTGTGGGTGTCCGTCGGGCGGGCGCAGAGCAACGCCTTGCTGTCCGCCCGCCTGGTCAATGTTCCCGCACTGCCCAGCCTGACCGCCAGTGGGTTTTCCTATGCGCCCCAGTTCAGTTCGGATGGCCGTTATTTGTACTTCATCAGCTCGGCGGCCAATCTGACCACAAACCGAAAAATCAGCGCCTGTCTGGACCTCTACAAGCGTGACCTGGAGCGCGGCACCACAACCCTGGTCAGTGTGAGCACCAATGGCACGGGTGGGGATGGCAACTCGTTCAGTCCCTCCACTTCCTCCAACAACCAGTTTGTTGCGTTTATCAGCCAGGCACACAACCTTGTTCCCAGCACATTCACCAATGTCGCGTTATTCGGCGATCTTGGGGCCGAGCTGAAGGGGAATGTTTTTTTGTTTGATGCGATCAAAGGCACCAACCAGTTGGTCAACCAAAACCCGACCAACGACAATTCGGTTTACTTTCCGGTTGGTTTTGAATGCAAAAACCTGCATCTATCTGATGATGGGCAGGCCCTGGCTTTTCAAAGCAAGGAATACCCGCCCGCCCAAAACAACAACACTTTCTGGTGGCATTCTCTGCTCCAATCCAATGTGCTGGTGAACAATCCAATCACCTGGCCCTATCCGATCCAGACGGCTGATTCGCACCTGTTTGGGCTGTCCGTCGGTGGTGGCCGGGTATTGCTGGAGACAGCGCTGTCCGTGGCCAACCAGAGCAATGCGATCAGCCACCTTTTTCTGGCTTCCATGCCTCCGCAAACCAACCAGGAGTCGGCTGTCTATTGGGTGACAACCGATGCTTCCACCACGGTGCTGGGTTATCACGGCTGCACAAATGCCGCCATGACGCCAACCGCCGATTGGGTAGCGTACTTAGCGGTGACCGCCAGCAACGCCTCACAGGCAACGCTGGTGTTGAAAAACACAACCGATGAAAGTGTCCATGTTCTGAGCACCAACTGCCTGGTCCAGAGCACCCTGAACATCAGCGACGACGGCCTCCATCTGCTGGTGCAGGAGTTGGAGGGCCATTGCCTTTACGACCTTTCCAACGGCCAGCGCACACTGTTGTCAAACCCTGTCCAGGGCGCGATTTATCACCCTGTCCTTTCCAGTAACGGAAAGCGAGTGGCCTTTTTTGCCGCCGACCCGGCGCGCAGTGAGGGCGCCGGTTCCGAAACTTGTCACCTCATCAGCTATGATGTCCCGTCCGGACGGTATTCAACGATTCTCTCCAATGTGCTTTCAGTGGAACAATTACTCAGTCCGCCGGCCATTTCCGGCGATGGTCAACAGATCGCTTTGGAAACGCCGAATGCCACCCTGGTTGCCAACGACTTCAATCGCGGATCGGATGTATTTTGGATGGCGACTGAAACGGGGGCGATTCAATGCGTCTCAATGGCGGATGCCAGCCTGCCTTCCACAGGTTCTGGCGGGTTGATTCAACCGGGCAAAGTGGTCAGTTTTGACGGTCGCCGGGTGGCCTTTGTTGCCAGCGACAGCGATTTTGTGCCGGGAGACACGAATTTAGTGGGTGATTTGCTCGTCCGTGACATGACCACCCAAACTAATTGGCTGGTGAGCAGGGATGAGCCGCGAGAGGACTGTCTTTTGTTGGGCATCAAAGGCTTCATGCTCAGCACCAATGGTGAACGGGCGGCCTATATTCGCCAATTCAAGACCAATGACCAAGTGGCCCATCTCCTGGTTTGCCGGGAGATTGAGTCCGGCCTGATCGTCACCAGTTTCTGGGCGGCAAGCCAATTTCAGTCCATGGCCTTGAGTCCGTCAGGCCATCGGCTTGCCTTCTGCACGAAAGAAGCCCTGACGGGGGATTTTCCGGTGCAAACCAATGCGCAAGCGTTTCTCTGGGACGATCTGACCGGTACCACCCGCATGATTTCCGTGTCTCGCACCAATGGGTTGCCGGCGTCAAAGCCCTGTTCGGCGGTGGAATTCTTGCCCAATGAAAAAGCAGTGCTTTTCGGCAGCATGGCGCCCGAACTCTACGACCGGGGCTACTTCAATCTGAATTCTTACGGTCTCTACCGGTACAATCTGGCCTCCAATTATTTGACCGGTGCCGCTTCCGGCATGTCCTCCCCTCCGGCCCTGCGATTGAGCATTACCCCCAACAGTCGGTTTGTCGTTTGGCAAGCATTGAGGTGGGACTACATATCGGTCATTGACTTGGAAGGCCCTTCAAGGTCGGATAATCTTCGCAATACCCTCTGTGCGATAGACAACAACTACAGTTGGCTGGCGTATGTGATGACGGGCCGGGTT
>CAIYYI010000489.1 GCA_903930345.1 uncultured Verrucomicrobiota bacterium | reverse complement strand
GCCGTGCTGCGCAGCAATGACATATCCCAGCAATCCCTCGCGGTGCAGACCGAGGAGGCCAACCCCCAGGCGCTGGAGGAAGTCCGGGCATACATAGACCTCTGCACCCGGGCCAGCCGCACCATTGTCTTGCACGATATGGTTGAGAGCCGGTACGGCATCCGCCCCTACGGCTGGCCGGATTGGGAAATCATCCTGCTGGTGGCCCGGCTGGTTGTGCTGGGTGAGATCCAGATCGTCATGAATGGGGCAGTGCTGCCCACAGAGAAAGTCTACGGTGAGATCAGCGCCCCGGCCAAGTGGCGCAAGCTCACTCTCGTTCAGCGCCGCAATGTGGACACCAAGCTGCTCCAGACCACCCGCGCCCTGGGCAAAGAGGTGTTTTCAGAGATGGGACCGGAGGGCGAGGAGGGATTGTTTGCATTTCTGACCGCCCGGCTGAAGAAGTGGGAATCCGACCTCCAGAGCTACAAGCCCCTGGCGGACACCGGCCACTACCCGGGCCATGAGGAGATTGTTGATGGCCTGCGCGTTGTCACCAGGCTGCTGGCTGAGGAGGATAGCTGCAAATTCATTGAGCGGTTCAATGCGCTCAAGGCCGAGCTGCTGGAGTTGGCCGATGATTTCCATGACCTGCGGAACTTCTACGAACATCAGAAGCCCGCCTGGGAGAAGCTCCGCAAGGCAGTCGAGCGGTTTATGCTCAACCGGCTGGAACTGGAGCGCGATCCCAAGGCCGCGCCCGCCCTCAAGCGGATGCACGACATTCTGAACGCGCGGAGCCCCTATCACCTGATCAAGGAAGGGGAGGGCCTGATCCAGACCGTCAGCTCGGTTAACGATGGCTTGGTATCGGCCCGGCGCACCGAGGCCGTCAGGAATATCGACGCCCAGATCACGGAGATCACCAGGGAACTGGAGGTCGCCCAAGCCGACGCCGGTCTGAAAACCGCGTGCCTCCAGCCGGTGCAAGACCTGCGGAAACAGGTTGAGTGCGAGCAAAGCCTGGCGCACATCGCCCAGGCGCAGACTGAAGCGATGCAAGCCTTGGACGCCACCATCAGCCGGGTGGAAGCTGCGCCAAAGAAAGGGCATCAAACCACGGAAGTGAAACCCCGTTGCATCATCAAAACCTCCGACCTGATGAAAAAGCCGTATTTGGAAACCGCCGAGGATGTGGCTGCCTTCATGCAGGAACTGCAAAAGCGCATGGAAACCGCCATCAAGAAGCACGAACGCATACAGATCCGGTGAAAACATTTAAACCGCTAATGGACGCTAATCTACGCTAATGAAAACCCTTGGAAAAACCTCTTTTTCTTGCCTTTATTAGCGTTAATTCGCGTTAATTAGCGGTTAAAAAACCCGGTCATGACGCCTGCCGAACTCAAAACCACGCTGGACGACCTGCTCAAGCTGCCTGCTGAGACGGAGTGGGTGGAGTTCAAGGAGGCCAGGACGAACCTCGATTCCGATGACCTCGGCAAGTATTTTTCCGCGCTCTGCAACGAGGCCAACCTCAAGGGGAAGACCGCTGGCTGGCTGGTTTTGGGTGTTCAGGATAAGCCGCGCAAGGTGATGGGCACGCAATACCGGCCCCACCGTGCCAATCTGGACAGCCTCAAGGAGGAGATTGCCAGACAGACGACCGGCCGGATCACTTTCAAAGATATCCACGAGCTCCTTTTGCCGGAGGGCAGGGTGCTCATGTTTGAGATTCCGCCTGCGCCGCAGGGCATCCCGGTTGCCTGGAAGGGCCATTTCTATGGGCGGGATGCCCACGCGCTCGGAGCCCTTAATCTCCAGGAGATCGAGCAGATTCGCACCCAGGCCGGGCATCAGGATTGGTCAGCCCAAACCTGCCCGTTGGCCACCCTCCATGATCTCGATCCGTCGGCGCTGGCCCTGGCCCGCAAGAAATTTGCGCAAAAGCATGCCAGCCGACCCTTCGCTGCTGAAATTCCATCGTGGGACGACCTCACGTTCCTGGAGAAGATCAAGCTGGCGCAGCACGGGCTGATCACCCGCGCCGCGCTGATTCTGCTTGGCAGGCCGGAATCCACGCCGCGCCTCTCACCCGCCGTGGCCCAGCTCACCTGGAAGCTGGATACCGAGGAACAGGCGTACGAGCACTTTGGTCCTCCGTTCCTGCTGAACGTGGAGGCGGTCTTCGCCCGAATCCGCAATTTGAAGTTCCGGCTTCAGCCGTTCAATCAGCTTGTTCCCATTGAATTGGAGAAATACGACGCCAAGGTCGTCCTGGAAGCGCTCAACAACTGCATCGCCCACCAGGATTACACCCGGCAGTCGCGCATTGTGATCGTTGAGAAGACCGACCGGCTGATCTTCGAGAACTCAGGCAGTTTCTTTGAGGGTTCGCTGGATGACTACCTGTTCCACGACCGTGTTCCCACCCGCTACCGCAACCGGCTGCTGGCTGATGCGATGGTGAGCCTGGACATGATTGATACCATGGGCATGGGCATCAGACGGATGTTCCTTGCCCAGCGCAACCGCTACTTCCCGCTGCCCGAGTATGACTTTTCCCAGCCCGACACGGTGCGGATGGAGATCATGGGCAAGCTCATTGACGAGAACTACAGCCGCGTCCTGATCGAGAAGGCCGAGCTTGATCTGGGTACGGTCATCCTGCTCGACAAGGTCCAAAAACGCAAACCGCTCACGCCTGAAGAACTCAAGCACCTGCGCCGCCTCAAGCTGGTCGAAGGTCGCGCCCCCAACGTCTTCGTGGCCTCGAAAATCGCCGCCATTACCGGTGAAAAAGCCCAATACATCCGCAACCGCGCCTTCGATACCGAGCATTATAAGAAAATGATCATGGATTTCATCGGCGAATTTGGCTCCGCCACGCGCAAGGACATAGATGCGCTCCTCTTTGACAAACTTTCCGATGCACTCTCGGCGGAACAAAAGAAAAACAGGATCAAGAACATCCTTCACGAAATGGGCAAAAAAGACAAAACGATTGGCAACCAAGGTTCCGACCGGCAATCAAAATGGGTTACGGTTGTGAAATCAGAAGAAAAAAATCGGGTTCCTAGAAGAAAATAAATGATCGAGAATGCTTAACATAATAACAGACAAGCACATGCGTTTTCTTCTAACATCTCAAAAAGTAGCTAAGAAAAGCCAAGCTTACGAGAAAAGAACGCACCCGAGAAATATGCATCTCCCTCAACATGTGGAAGATGTGCATAATCGTAAACCCCACAAAACTAGCCAAGCTACGAATAAACCCTGCCAGCCATGCCGCAGGGGCACATCTTTTGCCTTAATTCGCGTTAATTAGCGGTTAAAAATATCCCATGAATCGCTCTGCATTAAAGACTTACGCACCGAAAGCCCGGCTCGACTTCATCCGGGCTGTCACGGATCGCGCCGCGTTCTTCGGTCTCACGCCCGATCGCACCGAGCCCATCCAGGTGACAGGCGATGTGGTCATCATCGGTGGCAGGGCCTTTCCGAGGGTGGTGGCCCAGCAGCGTCGGTCGTTGGAGGACCGCATCCAGCGCCAGGGCTTCAGCCAGGTCATGGAGGCCATGGCCTATACCTGGTTCAACCGCTTCGTCGCCCTCCGCTACATGGAGCTGCATGGCTACCTTGAACACGGCTACCGCGTCCTATCCCCGGCCCCTGATTTGACCACGGAGGCCCAGCGGGCACAGAGGGAGGAAGGGATTATCGGCAAAAACCTCCGTGATCTCCGTGCCTCCGTGGTTGGAAATCCCGAAATTCTGGCACAGGCCGAGCACGTCACCCTTCCCGGTCTGGATGCTCAAAAGGTGGTCGAGCTGAAGCTGGCGGGCAACCAGGACGCCGAACTTTACCGGATGCTACTCGTCGCCCAGTGCAACGCCCTCCACGAGGCCATGCCATTCCTGTTCGAGAAGATCGCGGACGACACCGAACTGCTCCTGCCCGACAACCTCCTGCACTCCGATTCCGTCATCCGCAAGCTCGTCAACGAAATCGAGGAGGCGGACTGGCAGCAGGTCGAAATCATCGGCTG
>CAIYYI010000488.1 GCA_903930345.1 uncultured Verrucomicrobiota bacterium | reverse complement strand
GGCTGTGCATCCCCCTGTTCCCCGCCCAAACCGCCGAGGATGTCCTGACGCTGTTCACCACCATCGCGGGGCTGAAAAAGGCGGCGCTGACGGAACCGGTGCTGGCCTACATCCGCGCGCATCTGGGCACCCAACCCCTGACCGGGAGCGATGTGGAGGCGATCCTGATGCGCGCCCGGGAGCGGGCCGTGCTGGCGGGACGGGACAACGACCTGGAGCTGGCGGATCTGAAAACCGCCGTCAATTCCTTCATCGACCCGCTGGATCCGGACCTGCTGGCATTGCAGGAGCGCGCCGCCGTGCTGGCCTGCTCCGACCGCCGGTATCTGCCGGAAAAATACCAGCAGGCAGACCGGGCCCAGCTCATGACCGGCTTCAAACGCCTCAAAGCGCAGGTTGGACGCGGCTGATCCCCAGCCGGTCCAACAGGCCAACTTTCCAGGCCCCTATTCCACCCGCAGGCGGTAGAAGCGCCGGGAACCCGACGCGGCGGCATCAAGCAGTTCCAGCACCTCCCCGTTGCCCGCCACGGAAGCTCCGGATTGCCAGTCAAGGACCAGGTCATCCTTGTACTCGAGCGTGTAGGTGCGGCCCGCCACGGTCTTCACCCCGAAGCGGAAGGCCCCATTTTCCCGGACCGGCGCCACCAGGGTGACATCCGCCAGCACGCCGATGGCGACCACCGCCACGGAGCTGGTGCGGGAATAATCACGGTTACTGACCACAACCTGGTAGGTGCCCGCCTGGGCGGCCTGGACATTCGTGATCACCAGACTGGCACCCGTGGCCTCCGGCAGCAGCGTGCTCTGGAACGTCCACTGATAGGTCAGCGGCAGACTGCTGACAGCGCCCACGGTGAGCGTGACATCGGAACCCGCCTGCACCTGGACACTCAGGGGTTGGTTGGTGATGGTGACCGGGGCCAGCACTTGGACCGTGACCACGGCACTGGTGACCGCCCCGGCCGAGTTGCGCGCCACGAGGGCATAGGCACCCTCCGCCGCCATCGGCGCATTGGCGACCAGCAGCGTGGCATTGGTCTGCCCCGCCAGGAACAGATCATTCTGAAGCCACTGGTAGGCCACCACGCCCTCACCGGTCGCGCCGCCCGCCAGGGAGAGTTCGGCGTTTTCAACCACGGTCACCGCCTGCGGTTGGAGGGCAAAGACCGGGCGATCCACGAAGCGGAAATCCTCATACACCGCAGTGGTGGTCAGGTTGGTGTTATGGGAGGTGGTCGCCAGGCCCACCAGCACGAGATTGGAGTAGGCCCCGCCATAGACGCTGGCATCGCGGCGGTCAACCAGGAGCCAATCCACGCCATTAGTGCTCCAATAACCTTGGAAGAGGTCACCGATCCGCTGCAGGCGCACCCAGGAATTGGAGGCGAGGCAATAACCGGCCTTGTTGCTGCCGGAGATGGCCCCATCGGTGTCGCGCCACTGGAAGGTGTTCGTGTTGATCCCGGTGGAGGGGGTCGCCAGAATGTCAATGTGCCGGCTGTTCGGGGCCAGGGAGGCGCGCGCCATGAGACCGGCCTTGGCCCAGGGATCGCTCACCGTCAGGCCGCTCACCCGCGTCCGCACATCAAAATCGCCCTCGACCTCCCGGTAAATGAAGCGGAACCCGTCGTTATAATCCCAGATGTCCTTCCCATTCGCAGTCACCTCAATGCGGTTGCTGGCGGGCACAAAGGCGGCGCCGGGCCAGAAGATTTCCACGCCCGGATTGCCGACATCCACCGTCTGATAAGCCCCATTTTCCACGCGGCCTGACACCACGTCATAGCAGGGGTAGGAGGGGCCACTGGGGTCAGCCAGCAGATTGGAGCTGGTGGAGGAACGATCCAGAACGCCATCAATGCTGACCGTGAAATCCCCCTGCACCGGGGTGAGCAGCTTGATCACCACGCTGCGACCATCCGGGCGCAGCACCGCCTCGTACGCCTGTCCATCCATGTAGGCGTCCCGAATCGAATACAGGAAGAAGTCGGTCCCGGTGTTGTTGACCACATCAATCAGCTCATCAAACACGACGCAGATTTCCGAGCCATTCAGACTGCCGACGGAAACGACCTTCGGCGGCTCGACATCCAACAGCACGGTCAACTGAACAGGTTCGATCACGCGGGCGGCGAGGCCCGGCACACTGTATTCGACGGAATACACCGCGTCCTCACCGATGGCCAGCAGCGGGGTCACCAGCGCGCGGCTGTTGGCTCCCGGCAGATTGGTGTAAGCGCCGGAGAGGGCATCGAACCGCCGCCACTGGTAATAGACGGTGTTGGCCAGGTTGGTGGGCTGCACGGCGAGGGCCAGGTCAAAGGCGGCACTGCGCACCTCCAACACGGCCGTGTTGGTGGGGGACTGGACAACAGACACCTGAACACCCGACGGATTGGCGAAGGCAGCCACATAGGGAGCCGGGACCAGCGTGATATTGGCGTCGCCAGGCATTTGCCAGCCGATCTGCACCATATCACTGCCAGCCCCTTCCTTGTAGGTGGCCTCCACCGCGTATGCCTGCCCGGCCACCAAGGCAACCGGCAAGGAGGCACCATTGGTGAAGCTGGCATTGGCCGTGCCGTTGGTGGCGATCAACCGGAGCGTGGCGGGGTCGGAACCGGTGCCAAGCCGCAGTTCCGCCCGGTCATCGCCGCGGACGTAGAGGATATAGTCGCCACTGACCGGGGGCACGATAAAGCCGGACAGACGCCCCCCGAAGTTATCGAGGTTGGGACTGGTGGTGGGCACCGCCGCGCCGATGACATAAAAGGTGCTATCAGCCAGATCGGGGTACTTGGCGGAAGCCAGCAAATTGGCCACGAGACTGCCGACCACATTGGTGTACTGCTCAACGTAGAGGAAGCCTTTGCTCAGAACCCAGCCGGTGAACTCGGCCTGGACAGCGCCCACCAACAGGTTGGCGGCGGAAGCAACGTCCCGCACCCCGGAGACCTGCACCGTGTAGTTGGTACCGCTCAGCTGGGCCTCCGTAGTCAGCACCACATGAGTGAGACTGGGATCAAGCTGAAGGCCCGCGACCAGCACCGGCACACCGCCCGGGCCGAACAACGCATAGTTGGCCAGGTTCGTGGCGGATTGGGCCTCCAAGCGCTCATTGAAGTAAACGTGCACACGGTTCAGACCCGGGCTGCCGGTCACATGGGTGACAGAGGGGGGCGTGGTATCCGGCTGAACCTGAAGCGCAGTTGTCAGCGTCCGGCTGGCTCCCGGCGTGGAGACGATAACGCGATAGGTCACATTGGTGGTCAGGAAGGACGTGGTGAGGCGGGTGCCGTTTTGACCGGCCAGATCCGTGAAATTACCCGCGCCATCCCCCTGCTGCCATTGGATGAACACCGGGTAATTGGAGGGGGAGAGGGAGACGGTCACCGCCAGCGTCGCAATGTCGTTCTCCGTGAGGAGCAGGCTGGGTCCTGGCCCGGTCACATTCAAGGTGACATTCAGCGGAGCGATCATGGTGGCAAAGTTGGTGGTACCGACCATTTCGGTGTCGGCCGGGGTGGTGGAGTTGCCCCGCTCCCGGTAGGTGAGCGTGATAAAGTCCGTGGAAGTCGCCTCCTTGAGGAGCGCCTCAAAGTAGTACATCTGGCCGGCGGTCATGGGGATATCGACCGTCTTGGTCACCGGGTTGGTGTAGCTGATGTTGGCGCTGGCCACATTGGCCAGCAGCACGCGCCCAGCCGGGTCCGTGCTGTTCACCCGGTTGGTGTTCATCCAGAGCTGCGAGCTGTCATCGCTGCGCATATAGAACCGGAAAGCACCATTGGACGGGGCGATGAAGTACCCGGAGACACGGGCGCCATAGTTTTCCAACCCGACGCCCGGGAAAGGCGGCACGGAGCGGTAGCCAACGGCGATGCGATAATCAAGGATATCGGGCTGGCTGTTGATGTACTTGAGGCTGCTCGTGACCATATCCACGCCACCGGAGGGAAGGTTGGTGAACACCTCAGCCGTCACAAAACCGCGGTTGAGCACATAGGTGGTGAAGACCACCTGGCGATCCGCCGCCATGGCATTGGGAACAAACGCCTTGTCGAGCAGGCCATTGACCGTCAAAACATAATTGCTGCCATACTCCAGCGGCGTGGTGGTCAACTGCACGGCGGCGTCTCCGGGCAGCAAAACCGCCCTGAGGATGGCCGCGCCGCCGCTCAAGGCAAAATTGGCCAGGTTGGTGGCGGTGGCCGGAGTCACCGGCTCGGACAGATTAAGCGTCAGCAAAGTGGGCTGATACCGCGCCAGGACAATCCCGGCGACGGTGGGGGCATTGGTGTCTGGCAGGACGGTCAGGGTGGCGCTGGAACTGCGCACAAAACCGGCGCCAGAATCGGCCAGCACGCTGAACCGGTGCTGGTTCATCCCCAAGGTGGCCTGGCCCGTGTAGGCAAAACCGGTGCCACCAAAAATGGGGGCCCCATTGTCAAACCACTGGAGTTTGAGCGGGAAAGCTCCCTCGACGGCCGCCGTGAAGGTGAAGGGCTGGTTTTCAACCACGGTCACGCTGGTCGGCGGCGTGACAAACCGGGTAAGGCCCCGATCCGTCTCACCCAGGACATTGAGGGAAACATCATCCACCCAATGGTTGGCGTAGGAACCGCCGGTCCGGCCGAAAAAGCCAAAGCGGCCCGGGGCGGGCACATACCCGGTGGAGAAGTTGGTGAGCACCACCAATCCGTTATATGTGATGTCGAGGGTGCCATCGCGATCCAGATTGATGACACAGGGGGCGATGCCGGGGAGGTAGATGATGGAGGTGGTAACATTGGTCAGGATCACCCCTTTGTACTTCACGATGAAGGTATCGGTTTGGTAGGTCTTGAAGCCGACGGACAACCCGGTGCCGACGCCTTGCTCGGCGTTGCCGGCGGTGCCATTGGGCAGGTCATTGGCAAAATTGAAACTGAAGCCGTCAGCCGCCTCGGTGGGACCACCTTCGCCAGTATAGACCCGGAAGGAGGCCGTGAAGTGGGCGATGGGCTGACCGGGAAGAAGATCGTTAAAGATGGCGGCACCCACCGTATTGGAGGTGTTAAGCGTGAGACGCAACCAGCCATTGGTGACCACAGAATTGCCATAGAGGGTGAGGCCGGAAGGAACGCCGGACTCGAAATCACTGAAGAAGCCGCTGTTTTCAGCCCATTGGGTGAACCGCGCCGTGGCAGGGTTGGGGGCAACCGCATGGGCCGGAACCTCCTGATCCATCACACTGCTCACGGTCAGCACATAGGCCTGGCCGGGAGTCAACGGCCCGGTGCCCAACAACACGATGGATTCATCCGGGCCAAAGCGGGCACTTTGCACGGCCACCGGAGGATCGAGGGTGTAATTGGCCGGATTCAGGGCGGTGCCTGAATCCATCGGCTTGCCAAAGGCGACCGCCACCACATCAGTGAAACCGAAGCTGGAGGCACCGATCAAAGCTGGGGCCGGGCTGACCGTCAAGGTGGCGGTGGCAGAATAAAAGGCCGTGGAATAGGTGACCCCGGCCAGCGGATTATTCAGAACATAAGCACTGACCAGGCACCGCACTTGCATGCCCTGGTCGGCGGCGGTGATGGGCCAGGTGGTAAAGGCGCTGTTGGTGGCGCCGGCCACATCCACACCGTTGACCTGCCATTGATAGCCAATGGCCGTCTCGGTGGAGGCGGCCCGCACCGTGAACGTGGTGATCTGCCCTTGGGAAGCTGTCACATCCATCGGCTGCTGCACCAGCGAAAGCACCTGCGGGGCGTGCAACGCATAGGCGAGATTGACTCCGGGAATGATGGAATACGCCGTGGCAAAGGGCGGCCGCCACTGGACCTCCAGCTTGTCCCCGCCGGAGCCTTCCTTCATCACCGCCTCGAAGAAATAGACCTTGCCCGCCACGAGGTAGGAGGAGGTCGTGGAGGCCTGGGTGCCACTGCCCACTCGGTTGATCACCTCCACTTTGCCCGCCGGGCTTTCATCCGGGCTCAGCCACAGCATGGAGGAATCATCCGAACTCAGTTGGAAACCGTAATTGCCCGTGAGGGTCGGCAGGATGTAGCCGGTCAGCCGCACCCCGTAATCGCTGGCGTCAGGCACGGTCTGGGGGGAATTGGCACTCGTCAGATAATCAACCGCGTCCGGGCGGTTGCCAACAAACTTGGCGTGTCCCAAGAGAGCGGAGATGGCGGTGGAATTGGCGGTTGCCAGGGCATTGAACCACTGGCGGCGAACCGCTCCGTAGGCGACGCTCAAGGGGGCGGAGAATTCAACGCTCGCGGGGTTGGGAGCCAGCAGGCGGGCGGAGGCGGTATTGTCCGTCAGGTTCCGGGCCGTCACCGAGTAGGTCGCACCGGGCGTCTGCGCACTGGTGAGCAGGTAAACGGTTTTCAAATCGGGCATCAGCGAGGCCGAAAGCACGACCAGGCCGCCGCTGCATCCGAAGTTGGCCGGATTCTGGGCCAGCGCCGCGTTCAGCGGACGGGAAAACACCAGAGCGAGAGAATCAGGCACCGGCAGGAGCCGGGCACCCACCAGGGCGGGAGGCAAGGAGTCCTCCTGGACAGTCAGCGTGGAGCTGATTTCAGCCCGGCTGAACTGATTGCTCACGACGAAGGTGTAAACCGTGCCGTTATCCGCCAAGGACGGGGCATCCAGGGTGAGGGTGGTCTGATTCGCCCCCGGCAACAAAACCCCGTTGCGGAACCATTGGAAGAGATAAGGCGGAGCCCCACTGATGCCGCTGACCGAAAGGACCAGCGACTGGCTATCGGCATCCACGATCACCGGATTGGCCGGGGTGATGCCCGTCACCGTGACCGGACCCATCGGCAATTCCAGCACGGAGCCGGTGGCCACCTCGTTGGTGGCGGGGATGGAGGCATCCGTGACCGGACGCCACATGAGGCTGAACCCGTCACTGCCGGTGGCTTCGGCCTGGTACATCTCCAGATAATACCGCTGGCCAGCGTAAAGCAGGATGTTGGTGGAGAGCCCGGTGTTGGCGGCATAAGCGGAGGAGGAAGCGGTGAGGACGGCAATCTGCACCTTGCCCGCGACATCCCAGCCGGAGACATTGTTCGTGTTCATGTAGAGCACGGAGCCATCATCACTGCGGGTGTAGAAGCGGTAGAAGCCCGTGGCCGGGGGCACGAAATAGGAAACCGTGCGCGTCACGTAGTTGTCCGTGGAACTCGCCCAGGCCAGGTTGTAACCGAACACATTGGTGTAGCGGCTCACATTGGCGTCACCCAACTGCACACGCGGGTGTGCCGGGATGGTGGCGGGAGCGTTGCCATAATTGGGCACGGTGGTGTATTGCTCGATCAACACGCTGGCATTGGCTGGATTGGTCACCCCAAAGGTGCGCGAACTGTTGGCGGCCAGGGGCAGCCCATTGACATCGGTCAGGTTGTTGACCAGCACCGTGTAGGTCGTGCCATTGGTCAGCGGCACCGCCGTGGTGAGCACCGCCGTGCGGGCATTGCCAAACAAGCCCACTCCCGTGACCGGAATGATCTGACCCGCCGTGTTGGAAAGCAGGAAGTTGGCCGGGTTGAACAGCAGGTTGGTGGGGATGGCCTCGGAGAAAACAAGGGAAAAGCCACTGGCTTGGCCGACGGCGTTGTTGGCGGACACCAGCGTGGGCACCACGGCGTCCAAGATGTTCACCGTGCAAACCGAGGTGACCAAATTGGTCCCCGGGGTGGTGATGATGCAGCGATATTGGGAGTTCTGGTCCAGCCACCCGGCCAGGGCCGGAGTGGTGTAAGTGGCGTTGGTCGCGTTGGCACCCCGGATGTTTTGGAAGATCCCACCCTCCGCAGCCCGCTGCCAAAGATATTGAATCTCGCTGGCGGCGATCCCGGTGGCAAAAACCGCCACCGAGAACTGGCGGGTTGAACCCTCATTCACATCGATGTTCGCGGGCAGGTCCGTGCTGAGCAACAAAGTGCCGGCCGGGATGATGGTCTCCCGCAACTCGCGAAACCGGATCAGGGAGGAGAAGCCCGCCACATTGTAGTGGGCGGTGCCAGCCAGGGCCAGGTACCCGGCCATGGGGAAGGAGGTGATGGTGGTGCTGGCCTGCAAGGTCCAGTTCAGCCCGTTGGTGCTGTAATAGCTGGTAAAGGTGTCATTCACGCGACGCAACCGCAGCCACCCGTTGGGGTAGGATGGCACCGGGCCGTTGCCGAGACTGGCGGCCGTTCCTGACGACACGGTGCGGGCAGTGAACTCAGACCGGGCCGCCCCCGGATAGTAGCCCGTGCCGGATGGCAACGCCACCTGCTGCACACAGCGGCTGAAGGGATTGAGCGTCTCCCGGAACAGCAAACCGCCCTTGGTGTACTCGTAGCCACTGTAGGTGGTCACGGGTGAAACCGTGAAGGGGTTGGGGCGCACAATTTCCGCAACCCGCACCGAGACATCAAAGTCCCCGGAACGCGGCATGGCCGCCAGATGGCCGGAATCAGCATTGCCATAGAGATCCGAGCCGCCGGCGATCAGGTCCACCTCATTGCTGGCGACCGACCAACTGCTGCCCGCGACCACCGGCGCATTCAAGTCCATCGGCATCCAGCCCATGACCACCCCGGTGGCCGTGGCATTGGCAGGCAATGCCTGTCCGCCAAAATCCGCCAGGTTGTTGGCGCGGACCGTGAATGCCGCGCCGGTGGCGAGCGGCGAAGTCAGGTGGAGCATGACATTGGATCCGTCGGAGCGCAGGGTGGCGGTCACCACCGCCGGCGCACCCACCACCTGATAATTCGCCGGGTTGGAAGCCGACGCCGGATCCAGGGACTTGTTGAAACGCAGGCCGACGTTGTAGCCATCCAGACAACCGGCAGACAAGAGAACCGGCGGGGTGGGATCCGCCGAGACGCGAACCGTGGCCACGCCGGTGGTCAGCGCGCCATAGGCATTGGAAACCACGGCCCAGAACCGGGCACCGTTGGCCGTCTGGGAAAGCAAAGAGGTCGTCAAAACCACATTCGTGCCCAACGGCACCGCAACGGCGTTGGAATACCATTGGAGGAGGGGGATGGAGGCGCCGCCCTCAGGCCGGAAGGAGAGCGTGGCGGACTGCCCTTCCAGCACGGTCAGCGAGGCGGGGCTGCTGGCGAGGGTGACCGGAATGGGACCGGAATAAACCGCCAAGTTGTCCAGCAGATCGCAGCCGGTCGTGTCATTGGCGCGGAAAGCCGGATAAAGCCGGGTGCTGGCCACCAAGTCAGCGTTGGTCACCAGCGTCGGAGCGATGACAAAAATCACCGGTCCCGGCGTCTGGCCATCCGTCCCGTAATCAATGAGCGCCCCGGAGACGCGATAGGAGCTGCCCAGATTTTTGGTGTTCTCAAACACCGCCGTCAGCTTGTACCACCGGCCCGGCACCAGGTAATACTCGGCTGTTTCCGTGCCGGAGATGGCGCTTGCGTTGTCAACGGTCTTGGATTGGTGCTGCAATTTGGCCCGGCAATTGTTCTGGGAAGTGGCGTTCACCCGCATGGTCATCCAGCCCATGTTGGTGGTGGAGTTGAAACTGGCACCAAAGCGGTCCAGGAACCCGATCTGCAGATAACGCTGGGCGGAGGAGGCGGACATGTTCTTGACCTTCATAACCATGGACATGCCCAGCACAGCCCCTTGCGCGGAAAAGTCAAAACCGGCGGAATTGGTCAGGGTGGCAGTGGTGTCATTGCCATTGGCAGGCAGGTCCAAGCCACGACCGCCACCGACCCCGGCGGTGTTGGTCTCGTAGTAGTACTGCATGAGCGTACCCGCATTGGAAATGATCTGAAAATTGTTGGTCAACTGGGCCACCGTGTTGAAGTCGAAGAAGAGCACCTGGTTGATGGGCATGACCGAAAGCTGCGCCGCCAGGGTGCTGGTGACACCCAAAGAGTTGGAGAAACGCGCCTGATAGGTGCCCGCCTGGTTCAACTGGGCATTGGACAGGGTAAACATCAGGTTGGTGGCGTCCGGAATCTCCTCGCCATTGGCAAACCACTGGCAGTCTATTGGTTGGGAACCCAGGACGACGGCGGCAAAGATGGCGGAACCCCCTTGCGTGATCACCTGGCTGATCGGCTGGGTGGTGACCACCGGCGGACTGCTGACCGTCAGCACCGCCACCTGGCTGGTGGAGGATCCGCCCGTGCTCGAACACACCACCGCGTAATTGCCCGCATTCGCCAAGGTCACAAAACCGATGGTGTAACCCGATTGGTTGGCGGAGGCGATGTTCGTGCCGTTAAACCGCCATTGGTAAGTGATCGCCGTGCCCACCGCAGTGACACTGAACGAAGCCGACTCCCCATACGAACGGCTGAGGCTGACCGGTTGGACGGTGATATTGGGCGGGGTGAGCACCGTCAGGTTCACCGGGGTGCTGGTGATGGAGCCCGAACAGTTGGCCACCACAACTTCATAGGCCCCGGCAGCCGACGGCTGCACGTTGGTCAAGGAGAGCAAGTTGGTGTTGGATGCAGGGATCACCACTCCCCCCACCCGCCACTCATACACAAAAGGAGCGGTACCACCGGCAATCACGGAAAAGGAGGTGTTAAAACCCTGGCGCACGGTGCGGGCCACGGGTGGGGTCGTGATACTCGGCCTGACGGGCAGGGAGACCTGCGCCACCCCGCTGGTGGCCGAACCCGTGACATCACTGACCACCACCGTGTAACCGCCTGTGTCATTGGTCGTGACCCCGGCAATCGTCAGGCGCGTGCCCGTTTGGCCGGAAAGTTGGTTGGTGCCGTTGAAATACCACCGATAGATCAGCGGCTCCGTGCCCGAAGCCGCCACGTCCAAATCCACGGTGGCGCCCGGACAAACCAGTGCACCCTGGGGCTGAGCAGTGATCAAGGGTGCCGCCAGCACCCGGCCG
>CAIYYI010000487.1 GCA_903930345.1 uncultured Verrucomicrobiota bacterium | reverse complement strand
CCGCCGCCGAACTGCACCAGCGGATTGCCGCGAATCTACCCTGGTTTCCCGCCTTGCTTCGCCAGGCGGATTATTACACCGCCATTGTGGGCAAAAACCATATGACCAGCGACAAACCTAAAGGGGTCAAACTAGAACATTCTGGTTGACAATGCGACTATATAGGCTGAGACTGCCCCCATGCCGCGACAACTGAGAGTCGAGTATCCGGGGGCCATCTACCATGTCATGAGCCGGGGCAACGGGTGCCAGAACATCTTTTACGACGATGTGGATCGGCAAGATTTCCTCAAGACCCTGGCTGAGGCCTGCCAGAAGACGGGCTGGCAAGTGCATGCATACTGCCTCATGGGCAATCATTTTCATCTGGTGGTCGAAACCCCCAATGGCAATCTGGTGGCTGGAATGCGCTGGTTCTTAAGCAGCTACACCCTGCGGCTAAACCGCCGTCACCAACGCTTCGGCCATGTCTTTAGCGGACGTTACAAAGCCCTGATCGTGGAGGGCAGCGGCAATGGCTATCTGAAGACGGTGTGCGATTACGTGCATCTCAACCCGGTGCGGGCCAGGCTCCTGGGGAAGGCGGATCGGCTGTTGGGCTACCCGTGGAGCAGTTTTTCCTGGTATCTGGCGGTTCCGGCCCACCGACCGGCCTGGCTGCGGGTGGAGCGGCTCTTGGGCGAACACGGGATCAGCGGCGACACCCCGGCGGGGCGGCAGACGTTTGAGCAACGGATGGAGGCGCGGCGCGCGGCAAAAACCGATGGCTCGGAATGGGCCAAAGTGCGCCGGGGCTGGTGTCTGGGCAGCGAGGATTTCCGCCAGGGGCTCTTGGAGCGGATGGAAGGAAAGCTGGGGGACCACCATGCCGGGGGGTTGCATCAGGAGACGGCCGAAGCCAAGGCCGAGCGAATCATCCGGGAGGAAATGACCCGTCAAGGATGGAAGGAAAAAGAATTGAAGGAGCGGACAAAAAGCGATCCGGTGAAACTAGCGCTGGCGGCCCGCTTGCGGCAGGAAACGACTCTGACCATAAGGGCCATTGCCGGTCGGCTGGATATGGGCACTTGGAAAAGCGCCAAAACCAGGTTGCAAAGCCGCAAAGCGAAAGAAAAGGACGATGCGAATATATCAGTGTTCTAGTCTGACCCCTTTACGCGGCGATTCAGGGCATTCTGGTAAAAACATATTTATGAATTCAAATTCGTTCATTATTCACCTGGCTGTATTCATAATCACGGGCCTGCTCCCCTGGTCTGCTCGGGCGGCCGCCAGCCTGCGGCCCAATGTAATCTTAATGATCGCGGATGACATCGGCTGCGAGGATTATGGCTGTTATGGGAATTCAGCCGCGCGCACGCCGAACATAGATGCGCTGGCGGCGCGCGGCTTGCGCTTCACGGAAGCCTATCTGACGGCCAGCAGTTGCAGCCCCAGCCGCTCCAGCATCATCACCGGGCGCTACCCGCACAACCTCGGTCCCGCCGCCGAACTGCACCAGCGGATTGCCGCGAATCTACCCTGGTTTCCCGCCTTGCTTCGCCAGGCGGATTATTACACCGCCATTGTGGGCAAAAACCATATGACCAGCGACAAACCTGCCCCGGGTGGATCGCCGCAACCTGAGCCGTGGGACTTGGTGGATAATGGCATCACCCCTGAAAATCATGGGGCCGAGTCGCGCTGGGGGCAAACCATTGAAAATCGTCCCAAAAACAAGCCCTTTTTTTTCTGGTTCGCCTCCCTTGATGCGCATCGCGCCTGGGATGGTGACCGCGAATGGGTGGAATCCAAGTATGGGCCTAAACACCGTCCCGAACATGTAATGGTTCCACCTTTTCTGGCGGCCGAACCGAAAACCCGGCAGGATTTGGCGTCCTATTACAACGAGGTGACTCGTTTTGATTATTTCGTCGGTGAAGTGGTGAAAACGCTGACCGCCCAAGGCTTGTTGGATGACACCCTCCTGCTGGTCATGGCTGATAATGGCCGCCCCTTTCCCCGCGCCAAAACGCGCCTGCATGATTCGGGCATGAAAACCGCGCTAATCGCCCATTGGCCCAAAGGAATCTCCGGCCAGGGTGTGCCCAGCTCCAGCCTGGTCAGTTCCATTGATATTGCCCCGACCATTCTCGAACTGGCGAGCATTCCGGCGCCCGCCTCTTTTCAGGGTGTCAGCCTCCTGCCGATTTTTCGCAATCCGCAAGCCAGTATCCGCCGCTGCGCGTTTTCCGAGCACAACTGGCACGACTATGAGGCCCATGGACGCAGCGTGCGGAGCGAAGGTTTCCTTTACATTCGCAATTCCCGGCCCGCGCTGGCCTGGCAGGGACCTGCGGATTCGGTCGCCTCTCCTTCCCATCAATCCTTGCGTGCCTTGCGCGATAAAAACCAACTCAGCCCAGAACAAGCTGACGTTTTCCTGGCCCCACGTCCAGTCGAGGAGCTTTATTTCACAAAAGAAGATCCCAACCAGTTGAAAAATCTCGCCAGTGAGTACGCCTACGCCGAAACCAAGGCCCGGCTGGCCAAAATCCTCGACCAGTGGATTTCCGAGACTGGTGACGCCGTGCCGGAAAATCTATCCCGCGATTCCTTTGATCGCGAAACTGGCAAACGCCTTCCTGGAAATCCTGACTTTCGCGGAGTGCCGCCCGGTGGACCGCGCGATGCCATTCATGTGAATCGTCCAGGCCCGCGCTAATGGCAGGGGTCATGGTGGGGGTCAAATTATAGCATCTGCCTGCAAGGGAATTTCATTTCTCAAAGGGGTCAGATCATAGCACGGTTTGTATTTCATGCCGGACTCCCTTCAGGTGCGGTTGAGATTGTGTGTGCATGGCCCGCGCTCACCGGGTGAAATATCACCCTTTCGGGGTCATTTCGGGGTCAAACCGTAGAAATACAATTTAGTTTTCATCGTTCATCACCTTTCCAGTTGTGATTGTGGCGCTTGCATGGCCGCCCCGTTCATGAATTTGTGCGCTCCTGATCAAGGTGTTTTTGCCATTGCCAACGTGGGTTTGCCTGTCCAATATTGCCGACCTAATGAAAAACAAGCCACCGGTAACAACGAACGAAAAGTTCGTTCAATATTACTGTT
>CAIYYI010000486.1 GCA_903930345.1 uncultured Verrucomicrobiota bacterium | reverse complement strand
TGCCGGTTTGCCAAGGAAACGCTGGGATGCGATTATCTGGTGGATATTTCCAGTATCGACAACTACGGACAGGATCCCCGGTGGACCGTGGTGTACGAATTCTACGGCATCGCCCATCACGCCTACCTCCGCCTCCGCACCCATGTAAGCGAGGAAAAATCCGAACTCCCCACCGTGACCACGGTCTGGAAGACGGCCGATTGGCACGAACGCGAGATTTTTGACATGATGGGGATCCGTTTTCGGCAGCATCCCGATCTGCGGCGCATTCTGATGTGGGATGGTTTTCCGCATCATCCCTTGCGCAAGGATTTTCCGCTCGCGGGCAAGGCCACGGAGGTGCCCGGAGTGGCCTTTACGAAAACCGCTCCGCTGGAGGGTGGCCCGTTCGTCACCACTCCTGGAGGTCGGGACGCTATTGAGCGCGAACCACGCGTGCGAACCCCGGGAGATACCTGAGCCATGGATTTATCAACCACTGTTCTCGCCGCCATCACCCAAGAGGTGCGTACCGGTCGCAAGATTGAGGCCATCAAACTGTACCGTGAGGCCACCGGCGTGGGGCTGGCCGAGGCCAAAGAGTTTGTGGAGCGGTTGGAGCAGGGGGGGAATGCCCCCCCGAGGATCGCCGGTGCTGCCCCCGGTGCGGAGGGTGACCGGTTTGCCGCCGTCAAAGCCGCGTTGCGGCAGTCTGGCAAGATCCAGGCCATCAAGATTTATCGCGACCTGGTTCCGGGAACGGGTTTGGCCGAGGCCAAACAGGCCGTCGAGACCATGGAAGCCGCCCAGCGTGCCGCCGGGGAACTGCCGCCCCAAGCTGCCAGCAAGGGCGGTTGCGCCGGGATGTTGATGATGGTGGGAGGGGCCGCCTTTTTGTTGTTGGTTGTGTTGCTGCTTTTAGCCTGAGCATTTGCATGTCGGAAACTCAAAACATTGAATTTCGCGAGCCCGCCGCCCGGGCGGCTGAGGCGTTGCGCCAATGGCCCGCCCCGGTCGCCGGTGCGGAGGCCGATGAACTGGTCGAATTGCAGGGGGAGAAGATGGTCCTGAACATGGGCCCCTCGCATCCTTCCACTCACGGGGTGCTCCGCATTGTGCTGGAGTTGGACGGCGAGATCATCACCAAGGCGGTGCCCGAGGTGGGGTATCTGCATCGCGGCGACGAGAAGATCGCCGAGAACATGACCTACGCGCAGTTCGTGCCCTACACGGACCGCCTGGATTACCTCGCGCCCCTGGCCAACAATGTGGCCTATGCCCTGGCGGTGGAGAAATTGCTGGGCATTGACCGCCAGTTGCCGCCGCGCTGCCAGTACATCCGCGTGATTTGCTGTGAGCTGGCCCGCATCTCCTCCCATCTGCTGGGCGTGGGCTGCTACGCCATGGATTGCGGTGCCTTGACCGTCTTCCTGCTGACCTTCACGGAGCGCGAGAAAATCTACAATCTTTGCGAGTCCCTCACCGGGGCCCGCTTCACCACCAGCTACACCCGCATTGGCGGCCTGGCGCGCGACCTGCCACCCGGTTGGACCGATCAGGTGCGCAAGTTCATCCGCGAGGTGACCGTCAACATCAACGAGGTGGAGACCCTCCTCACCCGCAACCGCATCTGGTTGGATCGCACGAAAGATGTGGGGGTGATCTCCAAGGAGGATGCGGTTGACTACGGACTGAGCGGCCCCAATTTGCGCGGCAGCGGGGTGGATTACGACCTGCGCAAGTCCAATCCCTATCTGGTTTACGACCAGCTCAAGTTCGAGGTGCCGTTGGGGGAGGTGGGGGATTGCTATGACCGCTATGCCGTGCGCATGGAGGAGATGCGGCAGAGCATCCGCATCCTAGAGCAGTGCCTGGACCAGTTGCCGGGCGGACCGATCAGTGTGCCGGATGGCAAAGTGGTGCTGCCTCCCAAGCAAAAGGTGCTGACCGGCATGGAGGAGCTGATTCATCAGTTCATGCTGGTGACCCAGGGTGTCAACGCGCCTCCGGGCGAGATTTATTTCGGGGCGGAAAACCCCAAGGGCGAGCTGGGATTTTTCATTCACAGCCGCGGGGGCGGCACGCCTTATCGCATGAAGATTCGCTCGCCCTCGTTCGTCAATCTCAGTATCCTTTCCCGGCTCCTGCCCGGGCACCTGATGAGCGATGTGGTCGCCATCCTGGGCTCGTTTGACTTTGTCATGGGGGAATGTGACCGGTAGGGCGTACCGGGTGGAACCGCAAACGATTTTTTATCACGGAACATGAATTTTGTCGTCCCAGCCAGCCTGGAAGCGGAAATCAACGAGTGCATCACGCATTACCCTCGTAAACGGAGTGCCTCGCTGATGGTGCTGCACGCGTTGCAGGAGCACTTTGGCCACGTTTCCAAAGACGCATTGGAGTGGACGGCGCGCAAATTGGAGATGGAACCGATCAGCGTCTTTGAGCTGGTGACCTTTTACCCGATGTTCCGGCAGGAGCCGGTCGGCCGGTTTCACCTGAAGCTGTGCCGCACGTTGAGCTGCGCCTTGGGAGGTTCCCACGAACTTTACCATCACCTCTGCACCAAGCTGGGGCTGAATCCGCACGCTCACGGTTCGCAAACCACGCCGGATGGACGTTTCACAGTGGAATTTGTGGAGTGTCTGGCCAGTTGCGGGACGGCCCCGGTCCTGATGTGCAACGAGAAACTGCACGAGAAAGTGACCGTGGCCGGGACGGAAAAAATCCTGAGTCAATGCCAGGGCTGAGAAGCGCCGAATGAATACGCCACTTTGTTTAAAATGGCTGCCCGACATGGATTTGAACCATGACAAACAGATCCAGAGTCTGCTGTGCTACCGTTACACCATCGGGCAATCGGCGGACAAGAGACTAGAGAATTTCTGTTTTTAGTCAACTGTGTTATGCCGCAAGAATACCGATTAATTTTAAAGCACACGGACGAGCCCGGTTACACACCGGGATTGGACTGCTATTTGCGGCATGGCGGCTACGATGTCCTGCGCAAGGCGCTGGCTCTCCAACCGCGCACCACCCCGGATGGCAAGACCCTGGCCCCGCAGGAGCAACTCCGCCAGGAGGTCACCTCCTCCGGGTTGCGCGGTCGCGGGGGCGCAGGTTTCTCGTGCGGGCTGAAATGGTCTTTTGTGGATCGCAAAAGCGGCAAGCCGATCTACCTGATTTGCAACGCGGATGAATCGGAGCCGGGCACCTTCAAGGATCGCCAGATCATCCACAAGGATCCACACCAGTTGTTGGAAGGCATGATCATTGCCTGTTTTGCCAATGATGTCCACCTGGCCTACATCTACATTCGCGGGGAGATGCCGCAGGGAGCACGGATACTCAATCAGGCCCTCAAAGAGGCCCGGGCCGCCAATTTCCTGGGTAAAAACATCCTTGGCTCCGGCTACGATCTGGAGATTCATGTGCATCGCGGGGCAGGGGCCTATATCTGCGGCGAGGAAACCGGCCTCATTGAATCCCTAGAGGGCAAACGCCCTTACCCGCGCATCAAGCCCCCCTATTTTCCGGCCGTGCTGGGGTTGTACATGTGCCCCACCATTGTCAACAACGTCGAAACCCTCACCAGCGTCAAACATGTCATCGGCATGGGGGCGTCGGAATTCACGAAGCTGGGCACCCCCAACAATACCGGCACCCGCATTGTCAGTTTAAGCGGTCAGGTGCTCAAACCGGGCTATTTCGAAATCGAGGTTGGCAAGGTGACCCTGGGTGAGTTGATCTTCCACGAAAACTTCGGTGGTGGGTTGCGCCCGGGACGCAAGCTGAAGGCGATTATTCCCGGCGGATCCTCATCGAAGATCTTCAAGGCCGGGGAGAAGGTCAAGATTAAGCGTAAGAGCTTGGAAGGCAAGGAAACAGAGCAGGAATTCGACATTCTGGACCTGCCTTATGACTTCGATCTCATCACCGCTGCCGGGTCCATGTCGGGTTCCAGCGCGATCATCGTCATGGATGACAGTGCGGACATGGTGGAGGTGCTGGCCAATATTTCCGATTTTTACGCTCATGAGAGCTGCGGTCAATGCACCCCGTGCCGCGAAGGTTCGCTCTGGATGGCCAAGGTGTTGCGCCGGATGACCAGCGGCCAGGGCCGCGCCCAGGATGCCAGTGATCTTCAGCGCATCGCCGACAACATCCCCGGCGGTCGCACCATCTGCGCTTTCGGGGAGGCCTGTTCCTGGCCGGTGCAGAGTTTTTTGCTGAAATTCAGGGATGAATTTACCGCCCGGGGCGCTGCCGACGAAGCGCGCCGTCAATCGGTCGGAAAATGATGTGCTTGACCGCCTTGCGAAGGGTCGGCACTTTGGGCGTGGCCTTTTACCAGCCCGGGTCCGTGGAGAGGCCGGCCATGGCCGGATCTGAACTTTGTTTGCCGTAAAGACGACTACGCAGGATGTCACTGCCAGCAACAACTGAAAACCGGCCCGCCCCGGTGGAAACGATCACGGTCCAAGTAGATGGCCGGACGGTGGTCATGCCCCGGACCATGCCGGACCCCAAAACCGGCAAACCTGTGCCCACCAGCATGATTCAGGCATGCGAAGCCGCCCGGGTGGATGTGCCCCATTACTGCTACCACCCCAGGCTGCCGGTGGCTGGCAACTGTCGCATGTGTCTCGTGGAGTTCGGCACTCCGGCCATTGGCCCGGACCGCAAGCCGATGCTGAATCCGGACGGGACGATGCGCATCAACAAGGCCCCCCGTCCGGCCATTGCCTGTGCCACACCCATCTCGCCCGGCATGGAAATCTACACCGCCACGGCTGGGGTCACAGCCATGCGCAAGGCGGTACTCGAATTTCTCCTCATCAATCATCCGCTGGATTGCCCCATCTGTGACCAGGCGGGGGAATGCAAACTGCAGGAATACTCGGTGGAGTACGGCCAGGCGGAGAGCCGCTTCGTGGAGGCCAAGGTGCACAAGCCCAAACAGGTGGATTTGGGGCCGCGCATTATGCTCGATGATGAGCGTTGCATCCTCTGCACCCGGTGCATCCGCTTCACCCGCGATGTGGTGGGGGATGATGCCTTGGGCATCATGAACCGGGGGAGCTTCAACACGATCACGGCGTATCCCGGTCGGCCGTTTGACAACAATTACACCCTCAACACGGTGGATCTCTGCCCGGTGGGGGCGCTGACTTCGAAGGATTTCCGCTTCCAGATGCGCGTTTGGTTTCTGAAAGAATCCAAGAGCCTCTGCACCTCGTGCGGCACCGGGTGCAATGTGGTCATCGGCTCGCGCGAGGAGCGCATCCTGCGTTATACCCCGCGCGATAATGATGCGGTGAATGGCTCGTGGATGTGCGACCATGGGCGGTTGAATTACAAGTGGATCGGCAGCGCCGAACGTTGCCGGGAAATCTCCGGTCGCGCGGTTGCTCCGGGAACCCGCTGGGAAACCGTGCTGCCAGCGATTGCCGAAAAGCTGCGTGCCAGCGCTCCCGGTGCCACAGCCGTGGTGGCTTCGGCCCGGCTCACCAACGAGGAGCTGTGGCTGGCCGCCAAGCTCAAACAGAAGCTCGGTGCGCTCAGCGATGCCGTACCCCGGTTTGGGGACGCTGACAAATTGCTGGTGTGTGCGGATAAGAATCCCAACTCCACCGGCGCGTGTCTGACGGGCATTTGCCACACCGAAATGGGCATCAATCTCGGGGACATTGCCGCCGGCATCCGCCAGGGGCGCATCAAACAGATGATCGTTCTGGGGGAGGATGTCACGCAGCAGGATATCGGGGCGGATTTGCTGGCCAAGCTGGAGCTGCTGCTTGTGGTGGCGATCCTGCCCAGTCCAACCTCCGCCGCCGCGCACTATGTGCTGCCCGGTTGTGCGCACGCGGAAAAGCGGGGCTCCTTCACCAACGTCAAGGGCCGGGTGCAGCGCTTCCTGAAGGTCGTGGAGGCTCCCGGCCAGGCGCGGCCGGAGTCCGAGATTTTGCGCGAATTGGTCGGGCTGGTCACCGGCGAGCAATTGCCGGCCACACCCGAAGGGCTGTTTAACCGGATGGCCGCCGAGGTGCCTGCGTTTCAGGGGCTGACTTGGGCGGGGCTGGGCGATGCCGGGGTGACGGTTCAAATCTGATGACACATGATGGATTGGCTTAATCAACTCAGTCCGGGACAGCAGTTCGCGCTCTTCAGCGCGGCCAAGGTGCTGGGCGCCTTTTCCGTGCTCATGTTCATGGTGGCCTACATCGTTCTGGTGGAGCGCCGCGTGTGCGCCTTCATGCAGGACCGCGTGGGGCCCAACCGGGCGGGCTTTTTCGGGCTCGGCCAGCCGTTGGCCGATGCGGTGAAGTCCTTCCTGAAGGAGGATTACACGCCGGGCCACGTGCGCAAGGTCTGGTTCTGGCTGGCTCCGGCGGTGGTGATGATCCCGGGGTTGCTGAACCTGGCGGTGATACCCTTCGGCTCCCAGTTGGGCAAGGAGCAGATGGTGGTGGCCGACCTGAACGTCGGCATCCTCTACACCTTCGGCATCGTCTCGCTCGGGGTGTACGGCATCGTGCTGGCGGGATATGCCGCCAACTCCAAATACCCGTTCCTGGGCGGTATCCGCTCCAGCGCCCAGATGATCTCGTACGAGATTGCCATGGGGCTCTCAGTGATTCCGGTGTTCCTGCTCGTGGGCAGTCTGAACCTGGGCGATGTCATCAGCTACCAGACCGGCTGCTGGCTGGTGTTCAAGCAGCCGATCGCTTTCGTGATTTTCCTGGGGGCGGCGTTTGCCGAAACCAACCGGACCCCGTTTGACCTGCCGGAGGCCGAGCAGGAGCTGGCGGGCGGTTATAACGTGGAGTACAGCTCCATCAAATTCGCCCTCTTCTTCATGGGGGAGTACGCCAACATGATCCTGGCCTCCGCGATGATGGTCACCCTGTTTTTCGGCGGTTGGACGCTGCCGTTCTTTGGCCTGGATCAGCCGGCGGACACGCTGTTCAAGGGCCTGCTGCACATCGGCATTTTCCTCGGCAAGGTTTTCTGCTTCCTGTTGATGTTCATTTGGACGCGCTGGATGCTGCCGCGCTTCCGCTATGACCAACTGATGGATCTGGGGTGGCGGAAGTTCATTCCGCTGGCCTTGGCGAATATTTTGCTGACGGCCACTTATTTGTGGCTGGTGCGTTAACCGGACCCGAGCTGCGATGATACTCAAACGGCCCAAATTAAGCTTCTGGGAAAGACTTTATGTCCCGACTCTGATCGGGGGCATCAAGGTCACGCTGCGTCATTTCTTCAGCAAGAAGGTGACCATGCAGTACCCGGAGGAGCGGTGGACCGTGCCGGAGGGGTATCGCGGGGCTCCGTATCTGGTGAAGGATCAGACCGGACGCACCAAATGCGTTTCCTGTCAGTTGTGCGAGTTTGTCTGCCCGCCCAAGGCCATCCGGATCACCCCGCCCGGTCCGGTGCCGAACGCCGAGACCGGCAACGTGGAAAAGCGGCCCCGGGAGTTTGAGATCAACATGCTCCGGTGCATCTTCTGCGGCCTATGCCAGGAGGTCTGCCCGGAGGAGGCCATATTCCTGATGAAGGATTACTCTCTGAACGGCCAGAGTCGCCGGGAGATGGTCTATGACAAGGAAAAGCTGCTCGCGTTGGGGGGCACGCATCACGACCAGATCAGGAAATGGGAACATAAACTGAAGGAGGCGCAGGTCCAGGACGTTTTCCCAGTCAAGGAGCGACAGGGCTGATATGCAAGAAATCCTCTTTTACCTCTTGGCGGTGCTAACGCTGCTCTTTGGTTTCTTGGTGGTGGCTAATCCCTTCAGCCGCAACCCGGTCACCAGCGCAATGTTTCTGGCGCTCACCATCATTTCCCTGGCGGGCTTGTTTGTGCTGCTGCATGCCTTCTTCCTGGCTGCGGTGCAGATTTTGGTTTATGCCGGTGCCGTCATGGTGCTCTTCCTCTTTGTCATCATGCTGCTCGACCTGCCGGTTGAGGAGAAGCGCCGGGTGCAGGTGATCAGCGCCGGGCTCGGGGTGGTGGCGATCGCCGGGTTGCTCCTCATCATGGGCAGAGCCCTCTGGGTCTCGGGCATCGGTCGTGGGCTAAATCCTCAGTTGGAGGGTTCCGCCGTTGATCTTGGCCGGGCGCTGTTCAGCCAGGGCCAGTTCCTCCTGCCGTTCGAGGTGGTTTCCCTGTTGCTTTTGAGCGCCATGGTCGGCGTCATCTTGCTCAGCAAAAAGGATTTGAAATGAACGTGGGCTTGGAACATTACCTCGTGGTCAGTGTCGCGCTCTTCAGCCTGGGTGCTTTGGGTGTGATTTTGCGGCGCAACCTGCTGCAGATTTACATGTCTCTGGAGCTGATGCTCAATGCCGCCAACCTGGCGCTGGTGGCCTTTTCCCGGTTTCGCAACAACCTGGATGGCCAGGTCATGGTGTTTTTCATCATCACCGTGGCCGCTGCGGAAGTTGCGGTGGGCCTTGCGCTGATCGTGGCTCTCTACCGCCGCCGCCAGACCGCGCACGTGGAAGATCTGACCTCGCTGAAATTGTAAACCATGGACGACCAACTCCAGTTTCTACCTTGGATGGTGCTGTTTCTGCCGCTGGTGGCAGCCGGTGTCATTACGCTGTTCACCCTCGGGGATGCCCGGTTGAGTGCGGGCCTTTCCATCGGTGCGGTGGCCGTCTCGTTTATTGTCGGCGGGGTGCTCTTCATTGCCTGCCAGAATGGGGGAGTGCAACTGGTGGAGTTTCCTTGGACCTGGATGGATGTGGGGGCGTTGAAGATTGAGATGGGCCTGCGCCTGGATCCCCTGAGTCTCCTGATGTTGCTGATCGTCACCGGGGTAGGGGGGGCCATTCACATTTATTCCTTCGGTTACATGCAGAATGACCGGGCCACGTCCCGCTTCTTTGCCTGCCTGAGCCTGTTCACCTTTTCGATGCTGGGCATCGTGCTGGCCAACAATTTCATGATGATGTTTGTGTTCTGGGAATTGGTGGGGGTTTCCAGCTACCTGCTCATCGGCCACTGGTATGAAAAACCCTCGGCGGCGGATGCCTGCCGGAAGGCGTTTCTGACCAATCGCCTGGGTG